>JBATEB010000335.1:0-11684 GCA_049663805.1 Burkholderiales bacterium
GTCCTCGACGCCCCGATTGGCGTGATCGGAGGAATCGACCGCCAGCAGAATCTCGCGGTATCGCGGCAGCGGCGCGACGCCGGTCACCGCGGGTTCCCTTTTTGCGTCCATGTCGTGGACTCCTCGACGATGCACTCGAGCGTGCGCTTACCCCGCAAGCACCCAGTAGCCGACGAGATATGCGACGACCACCGCGTTTACGAGCGCCCCCGCGAACACGACGTAGTCGAACCCGCTGAGGCGAACGCGTGACCCGGGTTTCGGACTTGCCGCAAGCATGCGCGCCCCCTCCAGTAACGAAAGACCTCGTGGTGCTGTGCGGCCCGTTTCTAACAGTCCGCAGTGACACTGTGGTGACACAGGGCGCGTCGCTCGAACTCTCCGCGGACAGGCCCTTGCGCGCGGGAGCGGCCGCGGTCCAAAATGCGTGGCGCACCCACAGAGGCCACCCGATGACGCAGGCGGTCGATCCGCAAACCGAGCTCTATCAACTGGCGCTGCACGCCGCGCCCTCGGGCATCATGGTGGTGGGCGAGGGCGGCGATATCCGGTTTGCCAATCAGACGCTCGCGGACATGTTCGGCCACCGTCTGGATGAACTCCTGGGCAAGCCGGTCGAACTCCTGCTGCCCGGGGAACTCGGGGACGCGCACCGGCGCCACGTCGAGAGCTATGCGCGGCGTCCGGAGCCGCGGCCGATGGGCAGCGGAAGGGATCTCGAGGGAATCGCCAAGGACGGCCGGCGCTTTCCCGTGGAAATCGGCCTGCGCCCCGCGCAGACCGATTCAGGAAAGGTCGTGGTCGCCACGGTGATCGATATCACCCGGCGCAAGGCCATCGAAGCGCGGCTGCGCGAGCACGAAGAGCGACTCGAGGAACTGGTGGCGGAGCGCACGCGCGAGTTGCGCGAGGCGCAGCAGGAAAAGGAGCGCGTCCTGGAACACCTCATCCAGTCGGAAAAAATGACCGCCGTGGGGACCCTGGTCAGCGGGATCGGGCACGAGATCAACAATCCTCTGTACGTGATCCTGGCCGCGGCCGAGGCGCTCAGGGGCGAGCCGGACCTTGTCCGGTGCCGCGCTTACGGCGAGGAGATCTTCAGGCAGGCGAAGAACGTTGCCGCGATCGTGAAGAACCTGTCACGCTACGCCCAGCCGGGCGCGCGGCACGATCTTCAGCGCGTGGATATCAACGCGTCGGTTGCGGGCGCGGTCGGCCTCGCCAGGCGCGCGCAGCGCGATGACCGGATCGAGATCAGGACGACGACCAGCCCCGCACCGGAGATTCTGGCCAGACCCGAGGAAATTCAGCAGGTGATATTCAACATCGTTCGCAACGCCATTCAGGCCATTGCCGGCCGGGGCGTGGTCGAGATCCGCACGGCGCAGGAAGGAGACTGGGTCGCGGTGCGCATCCAGGACAGCGGAACGGGAATCCCGAACGAACACCTGAAGCGCATATTCGACCCGTTCTTTACCACCAAGGGACCGGACCAGGGTGAAGGGCTGGGACTCTACATCGTGCGCCAGATCGTCACCCGCTATCGGGGGACGATAGGCGTCGAGAACGCCGCCGCCGGCGGGGCCCGATTCTCGATCCGGTTTCCGATCGCCGACCCGAAAAACGCCGAAGGGAGCACGCATGAAGCATCACGTTCTGGTTCTGGATGACGAGGCGGAGGTTCGCGGCGCCATCCGGCTGCAGCTCAGGGGAACGCATTTCGAGATCCTGGAGGCCGAAAACCTCGACCAGGCCGTCGCCCTCCTCGCCGACAACCCGATCAGCATCGACGTCATCATCAGCGACGTGCGCATGCCGGGGAAGAGCGGCGTCGAGGCGGTCGCCTTCTTCCAGCGCGAGTACCCGACCACGCCGGTGATCGTCCTCACCGGCTTCCCGGATGTCGCGCTCGCCGTCGACTTCATGAAGAAGAAGAACGTGGTGGACTATCTGACCAAGCCGGTGGAAAAAGACAAGCTGATCGCGGTGGTCGAGCGGGCCGCGCAGGGCCGCAAGCTGTTCGGGTGAGGTCCGGCGAGAAGCACGCGCCCCCGGCTCAAGTCCCGCCCGCCTTGTCCGGGAAACCCAGCCGCTTCATTTTTTCCCACAGGTTCTTGCGGCTGATGCCCAGCTCCGCGGCGGTCCGGCCCATGTGCCGCTGGTGGCGCTCCAGCGCCCGCGCGATGTAGCTTCGCTCGCAGTCCTGGAGATACCCGTTCAGGGTGCCGGCGGCGAGCTTCGCCGAATCGGCGACCCTGGCGAGTTCCTCGAAAAACGCTTCGGGCCCGAGCAGCGGGTCGGGGGAGAAAATACAGGCGCGCTCCACGCAGTGCCTGAGCTCGCGGATGTTGCCGGGCCAGGGATAAGCGAGCAGTGCCTGCTCCGCGACCGGGCTCAGCCGGCGGCGCGGCCCCTGCGCCTTGCGGGAAAACTCCTCGAGGAACTGCTGGGCGAACCAGAGGATGTCCTCTGTGCGCTCCCGCAGCGGCGGAATCTTCAGGTGAATGACGTCGATGCGGTAGAAAAGATCCTCCCGGAACTCGCCCCGCTCCACCATCTGCCTCAAGTCCCGGTTGGTGGCGCACACCAGCCGCAAATCCACCGCAATCGACGCTTCCGCGCCCACCCGGGTGATGCGGTACTCCTGGACCGCGCGCAGCAGCTTGACCTGCATGGCGAGCGGCATCTCCCCGATCTCGTCCAGGAACAGGGTCCCGCAGTGGGCCTGCTCGAAATAGCCGCGCTTCGCCTTGACCGCCCCGGTAAACGCGCCCCGCTCATAGCCGAACAGCTCGGCTTCGATCAGGTTTTCCGGAAGCGCCCCGCAGTTCACCGCGACAAACGGGCAGGTTTCCAGGTCCCGGGCGTAGCGATGAATCTGCTGGGCCACGTGCTCCTTGCCGACCCCCGACTCCCCGCTCAGCAGGATGGCGCTCGCCTGCTTCGACAGGCGCGGCAAGGTCTCTTCCAGCCGCCGCATGACCGGCGAGATTCCCAGGGCCGGTCCGCCGTCGGTTCCCGCCGGCACGGCCTGCCGATGCAATGCCCACACCTTTTCGATGAGCTGGTCGAGGTCGAAGGGCTTGGTGATGTAATCGGCCGCGCCCAGCTTGAGCAATTGCACCGCACGCTCGATCGCCCCGAATCCGGTGATGAAGATGAACGGCGGCATCGGGCGGCCCTCCCCCGCCAACCGCGCAAACATCTCGTCCCCGCCGAGATCGGGAAGCCGGATATCGCTGATCACGCAGGCGTAGCGCTTGGCCGCGATGGCCCGCAGCGCGCCCTGCGCGCTGCGGTGCCAGTCGAAGGCAAAACCCTCCAGCTCGAAGCGGTCGCACAGGGACTCTCCCATGATGGGATCGTCTTCGACCAGGCAAAGAGCGGGCTTTTCCGGGGCCATCATGCGTATCCCGCTGCAAAGGGGATGGCGACGGCGAACCGGGTTTCGGCGGGCTCGCTCTCGACCGAGACTTCGCCGTCGAGCTGCCGCACGATCTGGTAGGTGACCCACAGCCCCAGCCCGTGCCCGGCCTCCCTGCCGGAAGAGAAGGGCTCGAACAGGTACTCCAGCCGCTCCGGCGGGATATGCTTCCCGTCGTTCTTCACCGCGATATGGAACGAGCCGCTGTCGCGATAGACGTGGCAGAACACCTTGCCGCGCTCCTCGATCGCCTGGATCGCGTTCAGCAGCAGGTTGATGAGCACCTGGCGCACCAGCGTGGAGGGCAGCGGCAGGGAAGCGATGATGTCGTTTTCCCAATGGAACTCGGCCTGCTTCGAATGGGCGTCCGCCTGCACCAGGGTGCGCGTATCCTCGATGTCCTGGCGGCTCAGGGGATGGCTCTCCACCTTGGCCTCCACCAGCAGCGCCGCGACCGTGTCCTTGATCTGAACCAGTCCGCGCTCCAGCAAGGACAGGGTCTTCGCGGTAACCGGATCTTCGGTGCCGTGGCGTTTGTAGGTATTGATCGCGTTCATCATCCCGCCCAGCGGATTGTTGATCTCGTGGGCGATACCCGCGGAGAGCCGCCCCACCGCCGCCAGCCGCTCGGTGAGCACCATCTCCCTTTCCAGCTCCTGTTTTTCCCGCAGCTCCCTCAGCATGTGCTTGAACGCCATGCCGGCCCGACCCAGTTCGTCCCGCGACTCGTAGACGCGCACCTCCTCCTCGCCGGGAATGCGGGTCCCGATCTTGCCCATGGCCTCGGCCAGCTGTACCAGCGGGAGCGCAAAGCGCTGGCCCCAGAACCAGCTCGCGGGCAGCAGCACCGCCAGCACCAGCAACGTGATCAGCCCGGCGCGCTTGGCGATCGCGTAATACCGGGGCAGGAACAGGGACTTGGAGTAGCCCATCACCAGCGTGCCCAGCAGGATCCCGTCGGACACGATCGGCGTCACCGTGTAGATGCTGTTCGAATCCGGCACTTCCACCGCACTCGTTTCGAACTCCCGGTAGTTGCTCAGGGCACCTAGCAGCGCATGGAAATCCGGGTTGACTCGCGCCGGGTCGCCCAGCATCGGGTACTGCCGAGGATGGGTCGACACGTAGACCTTCTGTTTGGCGTCCAGCACCATCACCACCTCCGCCGTCTGTGCGCTTCCCTGCGGCGGCCCGGCCTGAAACGGCGTGTTGATGATCTCGAAAGCGCGCCAGAGATCATCATGCACCATCGGGGAAATCAGCGTCTTGGCGAGCACCCGTCCGATGCTGGCGGAATTCCCGATCAGGTCTTCCTTGAGCTCCTCGTATTCCCGCAAAATCAGCGAGGCGGTGACCACCCCCGCGGTGATGATCACGAGCAGGGTGCCGCGCAGCGGAATCTTGTAGCGGAAGCTTAGATCACGGAGCCTTGGCATGGCTGGAGCCGCCGACCACCGTCACCATGCGGGCGATGCCGTCGAACAGCCGGAGATTCCCCGGCGTGAATCCGTCCAGGTTCAGCGTTCCGAGCAGATTCGCCCCTTGCGCGTCGTCGGACATTCCCACCAGGACCCGCTGCATGGCGGCAAAGTCGCCGCGCGGGATGGACCACCGGGCAACGAAGGGCGGATGTCCGAATTCCGGGGATTTCCGCACGATCCGCGTCATCGAGGTCAGCTGCGGATGGGATCGCTGCAGGGTCTCCCACACATAGCCGTCCACCGCCCCGCCCTGGGCCAGCCCCGCGGCCACCGCCTCCACCACTTTGCGGTGGGCCCAGGTGAAAAAGCTGCGGCTGAAAAAGTCCGCCGGCCGCTCGTTGAGCCGGACCAGGGTGTAAGCGGGAAACAGGTAACCGGAATTGGAGTCCGGGTCGGAGAAGGCGAAGACCTTGCCGCGCAAGTCCAGGATGGACCGGGTCTGCAGGTCCGAAGCCGGCACGATGAGATACGAGCGGTAAAGCGGTTTGCCGTTGAAAACCGGGACCGCCAGCAATTTCATATGCCGCGGATTGGCCACCAGAGGAAACCCGCAGACCCAGGCGAAATCCAGCTTCTGCTGCTGCAGCAGCTCGGTGATCTCCCGGTAGCTGCCGCGCTGCACGAAAACCACCGGACGCTGCAAACGCTTTTCCAGGTATTCGCGCCAGACGTTGAGAAAGGCGACCTGGTCGTCGAGGAACACCGGCGTCAGGCCGATTCGTACTGCAGCGCCATTCTTGGGCTGGGCAAAGGCGGAAGACGGAAATACCAGCACCGCGACCAGCAGCGGGATCGCCGCCAGCCACAAACGCCTCGCCGCCCTTTCGCTCCCGCGCTCCATCCGTTCATTCTACTAGGGAGGTTCTGATCAACCCCGATTTCGTCATTCCCGCGAAAGCGGGAATCCAGAAATTTCAGCCGCCGGCTGGATGCCCGTTTTCGCGGGCATGACGTTAATCAGAGCATCCCTGGCAGCGACAACGGGAGCCGCCTGGGCCGCTGCACGCTAGCCGCCGGTCCGCGCCATCACCCGGACGAGCGTTGCCGGGCGTTCGTTGAATTCGTGCCGCTCGGGCTTGAGGTTCACCGCAGCGAAGAGGGCGTCGTCGAGTTCCGCATCCGACGCCCCGCCTCGCAACAGCGGCCGCAAATTCACCTTGTCGTCCTGGCCGAGGCAGAGGTAGAGCATCCCGTCCACCGACACGCGCACCCGGTTGCAGGTCGCGCAGAAGTGCTGGGAGATCGGCGCGATGAACCCCAGGCTGAACTTCCCGTCGGGGGAGCGCAGGTAGCGGGCCGGACCGCCGCCCGGGACGATTCCTTCCACCAGCTGGAAGCGCGCCTGCAGCCGCTCGCGGATCGGCCGCAGGTCCCGATAGCGCGCGAGCCGGCCGGCCTCCCCGATCGGCATGGCTTCGATCAGCCGCAGCACGAACCCGTGCTCGATACAGAACGCCGCCATGTCGTCGATTTCATCCTCGTTGATCCCGCCGAGCACCACCATGTTGATCTTGATCGGGCTGAAGCCTTCGCCCCTGGCCGCCCGCAGCCCGGCGAGAACGTCCTCCAGCACGTCGCGGCCCGCGATCTGCCGCACGCGCTCGGGCCGCAGGGAATCGAGGCTCACGTTCAGGCGCGAGACACCGGCCCGCTTGAGCGCCGCCGCATGTCTTTCCAGCTGGGTGCCGTTGGTGCTCAACGACAGGTCCGCAACTCCCGGAACGGCGCGGATGCGCCCTGCCAGTTGCACGATGCCCCGGCGCAGCAGCGGCTCGCCCCCGGTCAGCCTGACTTTGCTCACGCCCAAGCGGGCAAACGCCGTCACCAGGCGTTCGATCTCGTCGTGGGTGAGCCAGTTCTCCGGCCGTTCGAAATCCCTGAACCCCTTCGGCATGCAATAGCCGCAGCGCAGGTCGCAGCGGTCCGTGACCGAGAGTCGCAGGTACTCGACGGTTCTTCCGAAGCGGTCCTGAAGGATGGATCGGATTTGCGCCATGTCGGCCGGGTCTGGAGTCTCCAGGCGTCACACAAGTGCAAAATTGGTGCCAGTCGCCGTGGATTGTCGGCCCCCCGCGCAGTTTCTTTTCGGAACAATCCGCTCAAGGGCGGTCGACCGCGCGCGCAATCCCCACGGCACAGGTCGCCCATTACGTTCCGGTAACGTCCGGCCGTGCGGCCTGTTACCGCTTCGTAACGTCCGATACGGATCTCCCGATGGAAAAAACATTGAAAACAAGCCGGTCGGCGCCTGGCCCGCAAATTGCGAACACGGGGCTCATCCGCGCGGCCACGCCGGGAGCCAATCGTGAGGAGACGATCTCATGCATGACGAACTGAGGATGTCGTCCATTGAAACGAAGGGGATCGCGGGCAAGAAGCGCTACGCGATGGTCATCGATACGCGCCGCTGTATCGGCTGCATGGCCTGCCAGGTCGCGTGCAAGGCGGAGTACGACACGCCGCTCGGGGTCAACCGCACCTGGGTGCCCTACAAGGTGGTCGGCACCTACCCGGTCGTCAAGAAGCAGTTCCTGCCGCGCCTGTGCAACCACTGCGACGATCCGCCCTGCGTGCGCAACTGCCCGGTCGACGCGACCTACAAGGTGGAGGACGGCGGCTTCGTGCTGCAGCGCTACGAGCGCTGCATCGGCTGCCGCACCTGCATGGCCTCGTGCCCCTACAACGCGCGCTTCATGCTTCCGGCCAGCCGGACCTATACCAAGATCACCAACGTGGTGGACAAGTGCACCTTCTGCTTCCACCGCGTGACGCAGGGTCTCGCGCCCGCGTGCGTGCAGACCTGTATCGGCCGGGCGCGGGTGTTCGGCGACATCAACGATCCCGCGAGCGAGGTGTCGTACCTGGTGGCGAACAACCCGACCCAGGTGCTGCGCCCCGAGGAGGGGACCAAGCCGCAGGTCTATTACATCGCCGCCGACCGCAACAACACCGAGTTCGGGCGCGACACCTACCGCCGTCCCGAGGTGCTGGAAGAGGACCGCCGGGCGTTCGAGCGGAACATCAGGACCTAAAGGAGACCGAAGCCATGGGCGACTACGTTGTGTTCCACGATGTGTCTTGGCACGCCAGTTACGCCGTGTACTTCTTCGTGATCGGCATCTCCGCCGGGCTGTTCTTCTTTTCCTTCCTCTCCTGGCACAAGGAAGTGTTCCGGCCGCTGCGCGTTCCGGCCGCCTGGGGTTCGTTTGCGCTACTCGTGGTCGGCGGCCTCCTGCTGATCGGCGATCTGTCGCAGCCGATGCGCTTCCTCTACATCCTGAATCCGGCGTACCTGCAGTGGACCTCGCCGCTCGCCTGGGGCGGACTCAACCTCGTCAGTTTCGGCGCGGTCTCGGCGATCTACCTGTACCTGCTGCACAAGGGAGGCGAGAGGTTCGGCCCCACCCTGGCGGCGCTGGGAGCCCTGCTCGCGCTCGGGCTTCCGATCTATACCGGCTTCGACCTGTCGGTGCACCAGTCCCGCCCGATCTGGAACACGCCGCTGATGTCGCCGCTGTTCGTCGCGATGGCGATCGTCTCGGGCGCGGCGGTGGCCTCGTTTCTCGCCAGGGGAAACGAAGCGATGCTGCGCATGCTGCGCCAGTACATGCTCTGGTCCGCGGGCGCGGTCGCCGTGATGCTGGTGTCGCTGCTCGGCACCACGGCCTACGGCGGCTCGGCGCAGGAGCTGACCTACGTGCTGATGACCACCGGTCTCATGGGAGTCGTGTTCGTCTGGGTAGGGATGATCGCGGGAACGGCGGCTCCGATCCTGATCCTGCTCGCACCGCACGGGCGCCGGCAGACCGGCCTCATGCTATCGGCGGTGCTCATCCTCGCCGGCGGCATGGCCTTGCGTTACGCGCTGCTGATGGGCCCGCAGGTCGCCCAGACGCTTTACTGACCGTTTTCCGATTTTACCGACCGTATTCCGATTCGCCCAGTGATGGAGACAGGATCATGGAGACACTGAAGATGGACCGCCGCAGCTTCATCAAGCTGAGCGCCGGCACCGGCGCGGCCGTCGCCGCGGCGCCGAAGCTGCTGCAGGCGATGGAAACGTCGCTCGGCGGCAAGGACGTCAGCCCCGACACGATGGCCGAGCGCAAGGCGATTCCGATCACCTGCCACGTCTGCAACATCCAGGACGGGGCGATCGCCTTCGTCGAGAACGGCCGCGTGGTCAAGCTCGAGGGCAACCCGGAGCACGTCTCGACGCGCGGGCGGCTGTGTGCCAAGGGCAACGCCGGCATGTGGACCAGCTACGACCCCGACCGGATTCTTTATCCGCTCAAGCGCGTCGGCGCGCGCGGCGAGGGCAAGTGGAAGCGCATCGGCTGGGACGAGGCGCTCGCCGAGGTAGCGCAGAAGCTGGACGCGGCGCTGAAGGAAGATCCCAACACCATCATGGTGAAGAAGGGGCGCGACCGCTCCGGCGGCGCCTGGGGGCGCTTCATGAACACGCTCGGTTCGGCCACGGTGCTGAACCACACCTCGGTGTGCGAGTCCTCGAAGAAGGTCGGCATGGAGCCCACCTGGGGGCCGGACATCGAAACGCCCGACTTCGCCAACACCAAGTACGTCCTCAACTTCGGCTCCAACATCCTCGAGGCGGCGTACTTCCACAATCCCCTCTCGCAGCGCATCGCCGAGGGGCGCGTCGACAACCGCATGAAGATCGTCACCTTCGACGTGCGGCTGTCGAACACCGCCGGCTTCTCCGACGAGTGGATTCCGGTGTTTCCGGCCACCGACGGCGCGGTGGCCCTGGCGATGGGCCACGTCATCCTGCGCGACGACCTGCAGGACTCGGAGTTCATCGAGACCTGGACCAACGTCGGCGTGAAGGAGTTGAAGGAGCATTACAGGCAGTACACGCCCGAGTGGGCGTCGAAGCTTTCCGGCGTCCCGGTCGAGACGATCGAGCGCATTGCGCGCGAGTTCGCGCTCACCAAGCCGGCGACGCTGTTTACCTACCGCGGGCCGGCCAAGCACCTGTACGGCTCCTACAACGAGAAGGCCTGCATGATGCTGCCGATCATGACCGGCAACGTCGAGACGCGCGGCGGCTACTGCCTGCCGCGCGGCATGGGCTGGCCGCAGCCCGGTCCCGAACCGCATGGGCCGAAGAAACCCTCGTATCTCTCGACGCCGCCCGACTATCCGCTCGCTTCGCACAAGGTGAGCCACCTGGTGCCGTTCTGGATCGCGGAGGGCAAGCAGAAGATCAAGGTGTACTTCACCTACCAGGACAACCCGGTGTACACCAACCCGGGCGCGCAGGCGGTCTGGGGCAAGCTGATGAAGGACGAGAAGCTCATTCCGTACTTCGTGTCGATGAGCTCGCACATGGGCGAGGAAACCGCGCTCGCCGACATCATCCTGCCCGACTGCCCGTACCTCGAGCGCTGGGAGCCGGAGTCGATGCCGAATTCGCTGTGGCCGTGGCTGGGCGTGCGCCAGCCGGTGCACGCCTCCCTCGGCGAGTCGCGCGAGAACCGCATCATCCTGCGCGATCTCATCCTGAAGCTCGACCCGGACGGCAAGCGCGGCATGAAGCAGTACTGGAACTTCAAGGACGGCGAAGATTACATGAAGCAGCACTTCAACAACATTCCGGGCCTGAAGGAGGCGGGCGGCCTCGAGTTCCTGAAGAAGCACGGCGTCTGGCCGATCTACGGCAAGCTCGATCCCAAGTCAGGCAAGGTCGTCGACAAGACCGGACGCGAGATCCGGGCCGAGTACGGGCTCCACAGGAAGGAGCTCTCCGCCGCGGACATGAGCGGAGCCGCCGTCGGCAAGAACGGCCTGATCACCAAGGGCGGCAAGGCGATCGGCATCCGGCGCAACAACCGGAATTACGTCGGCTTTCCCACCGGCAACCGCGTGATCAACGTCCGGGTGAACGAGTGGGCCGAGTACGGCTTCAATCCCATGCCGACGTTCAAGCAGATCCCCTGGCACAAGGACATGAAGGACGACGAACTGATCCTCTCGACCTTCAAGCTCAACGTGCACAAGCAGTCGCGGACCGCCGCGGTCAAGTGGCTCGCCGAGATCGCGCACAGCAACCCGGCGTGGATGAACCCGCAGACGGCGAGGAAACTCGGCCTCAAGACGGGCGACCTGGTGCGCATCGAGACCAGGGTCGGGCATCTCGTCACCAAGGTCTACGTGACCGAGGGCATTCACCCGAAGGTGGTCTCCATCGCGACCGCGTTCGGCCACTGGGAGTACGGGCGCCTGGCGACCCTCAAGCTCAAGGACAAGCCCGCCTGGGGCGGCCAGGAGGATCCGGACCTGAAGAACGTCTGGTGGGAAGACCGGGGCGTGCATCCGAACGCCGCCATCCCGGTGGTCGCCGATCCGATCGGCGGCTCGCAGGGCTGGTTCGACACCGTGGCGAAGGTCACCCGGGCCGGCCCGAACGACAAGTACGGCGACGTGCAGGGCAGCTGGGAGAAGCACGTCGAGGCGTACAAGGAGACGATGCGCTACGCCTACACCGGCGACTTGCACCGCAAGATGCATCCGGAGATGGCCTCCTGGGCCGGTCCGGCGAGCGTCAAGCGCAAGGCCGGCGGCGGCGGGCACTGAGACGGCCATGCGAAACGCACTCGCACTCGAGCCGGCGCCGAGGAGCACGGCCTCCGGGGTCGAACCGGACCCCGCGGACCTGGAGGAAGAACTCGCCGCGCGGGCGCGGATGTATCGGCTGCTCGCCGGCGCGTTCGTCGAGGAGCCGCACGCGGGCTTTCTCGCCGCGCTCCGGGCGCCGG
>JBATEB010000336.1:0-27701 GCA_049663805.1 Burkholderiales bacterium
CCGCCAATCCAGCCACCAATTGCGCCTCCGACCCACGCTCCCACGCCGGCGCCGATTGGGCCGCCGACCACCGCCCCTACGACGGCGCCACCGATCTCGCCGACCGTCTCCCAAAAGCTACCGAAGCGGTCGGCCGTGATGGTCGGGAAACACATGAAACTCGTCGGTCGAAAGCCGGATCCGTCTCCGCCGCCCTCCATGAGAGCCGCAGGACCACTTGTCGACACGACTTCCGACCGCTCGGACGTTTCCTGAACGAGGCGTACGAAGTCCACTTGCTCCACCTGGCGCGTCTCGAGCGTCATCGCCTCGGATGGTGCGAGTCCGAGCACGCTGCGAATTGGCCCCTTGCAGAGCTCCTTGGGAATCCAGTGCTGCGAGTACCTGAATCGAAAGTACGGCCGCAGCGCGACTCGTGCGGTAAGGTCGCCAATTCCAATGTCCCCTCCGATGGCAAGGGGAGGTCCTTGGAGGGTCTGCTCGATCAGCAGTCGACCGTCAAGACCTTCGCAGGCTTTGAGGGCGTCGCAGTAGTTGTCAGCCATGGGAGTCTCCGCGTGGTGAAAAGGTCGTATCAAAAAATGCGCAGCGCAAGGAAGGGCGATTTGCTTCTTCGTTTCCCTTGCTCAGCGCATCTATCCTTCATCCTCTTCTTCGTGTACTTCGTTTATGGAGTTCTGGGCGAGACGCTACGCAGATTCATCGATGGCCTTGCAGTTCTTGATGCCGCGGTACTTGCACACATCGATGGCGTAAGGCATCTTGCTCCTTACTTTTTGGGCTTTGATTCGTCGAGGCTTCTAGGTTTGTCACTGGTCGGAGCCCTTTCCTCGCGATCCCCAATCACCGCATAGGGTTTCTTTCCCTCGTCTACCGGAAACGCTGGCTGCTCTTGTACACGAACCAATGTGTGCAAAGCCGGAGGCGCATCTTTATCCAGCAGAATTTCTGCACCTTTGCCGTTTTTGCTCCTCTCATCAGTACAGGCCGCTAGTAATGCAGCCATCAATGTCGCAGATAGGAAAACTCGTGTTCTGCTCAGATTCCTCATTGCAGGGTCCTCATGGTTGCCTGACAAACCAATTTTGGGACTCATAGTCAGGTCGATTTGGATCAGCAAAATCTGTCCACATCCAGATCCATAACTGCCCTGCCCTATAAAGCGACATGTCCGCATAGACATATCGCGTGGCAAAACCCTGGCGGTAGATGGCACGGACATAGGTGCGACTGCCAATCGTTACATTTTCGGCACCGACCTCGCCCCAGTCGCAATCGCTTGGGTGGCATTTGCCCCAAAGATGCATGTGCCACGGCGGACCGGGAGGATAGAGCTGGCCGTTGAGTACTTGATCCTGACAAGTGAACCGCAATTCTGCACGCGTCAGACTTCTGGTATTGCTATCGGCATTGACCCAGTTACCCTCCTTTGGTTGAGAAGCACACAGTGCCTGGGCTTCCGGGGCGAAAACACCGAACAGAAACAGGGCGAGTAGATAAGCGCAAATTCTGCCGGTTCGAGACAAATTGAATTCTTGCCGATTCATGGGATATTCTCCTTGTCCTCTGAGTGCAGAAACTCCACTGTCGTTTCAGATAGGGCGGTTACGTAATTTTGCTGAGTTGGCTGACCCCGCGCTCGGTGGCTCGTTACTTGACCGCCTTTTTCATGAAGCCTTCGATGAAATCCGCTTCAGCATATCCAGACGCATGACGGCCATCATTGTCTCTTCGCTCACTAGCGGCCTCGGGCTTCCGATGTTATGCAAGCGCTTTGCCAACCGCTCCGATCGCCTTCGCAACCAGTTCGATTGCCTTCGCGACGTTCGCGATTTTTTTGTCCGCGTTACCGAGGAAGTCACTTGCTTCCGTGAGCGCCGCGATGGCGCGCTGGTAGTTCGCGCGTTCGGCGGCCAAGTCTTTCACGATGGCGGCCATTGCTAACTTGGCGAGTTCATCCTGCTGCGCCAGAAGTTCGCGACACGCATCTCCTGTGGTGAGCACTGCGAGATTGTTTACCCGCGACGCGAGACCCGTCGTCAGTTCGGCCAATTCGTGACTATTCATAACTCGCCTCCCCTAGTTACTCGGCAAGTTTCGGTAGAACTTCTGCAACTGTTTCACTTCTTGAATAAGGTGCCGAAGCGCGCCGAGGCCCTGCTCGCGGTTATCAAGGCTCAAGCGGATTTCGCGATGCGCTTGCGGAAGCTGCGCGAGGGCGGCGTTCGCAGTTTGGAGCGCCTCGTGGATCTGCTGAAATTCATCCAACGTGGCGGCGATTTCAAGGTCCAGGTGGTATCGCGCCCAGGTGCCAAACTTTGGGCGGTCCGCCTGCGCATGACCCACAAACCTGCTCTGCATGATGCTGACAAACGCCCCAACCTTTTTGTTGCTTCCTTGGAGCAGACTGGCAAGCGCTTCGACGCCCGGTTGTCCGAGATCCATCGCCTGTTTGAGGGCAGATAGGCGCATCGAGTCCGTGAGTGCGCGTGCGAGAAGATCTGCCACCGTGCCGAATGCGTTCGAGATCGTCGCGCTATCGTCTCTGCCCTCCAAGGTTCTGAGGCTTGCGGCAAGGTCTTGCGCCGATTTGTCTACGTCCGTCGCGTAGTCCTTTCCCGCGATAGCCTCAAGTGCCCTCGTGTATTTTACGAGCGCGTCGAGCGCATCGCGGCGGTGTCCGAGCTCCGGTGAGATATCAAACGATTGACCGCGGACGGTAAACGTTTCCGCTGAAAGTGGCCTATCCGGGGCGGTAAGCACGACAAAGTCCCGCTGGCGCTTTTCGATCCGCGCGTACGTGTCATCGACGTTCCCGTACACATCTTCGCTTGCGGCACGTAGCGCCTGATAGCGACCTGCGGGAATCGACGTGCATCCGGCTGCCGCGGCGATGAGGACGGTAAGACTGCCCAGCCGTCGAATTGAGGCAATGGCGGACGCCCTGCGGATGTCGCTCGTGAACATCACCATGCTCTGCGCCATGCGGTCACGGGTGCCAGCTGCGCCCTGGCAGTACGCCCCTCTTAAGGCGCCGTGGGCAATGGACCCTTGATTGATGTGCAATCGCTACACTCCTGGGCGTACACGAATGCGAGGACATCCGGCCGATTCGCGTTGCTCGATTCCCGCACCACGATCTTAAACAGCGCGTCAGGAATCGCGATCTGCATTTCCCCTGCTTCGCCGAGTGTCCTCGTCGGCCTGCGGTTGTTGAAAATTGGGCCGGCGACAATCCATACCGCCCCGTGTTGATCCGCCCACGCCGCAGTCTTGTTCTCGAGGTCGAGCCATATGCCGCTGTTGAAAAACTCACGCTGCGGGACCGCATTGAGCACGGTATGCGTATTCCAATCGGCGGCGGCGCCAAGTCGCCACGCATGCTGCTTCATGCATGGATGCCCGCGCGCGTACCTTCTTATGCGTCTTTCGGAAAGACTGGGGATAGGCGTAGGTATGGTCCGACGGTGCTATGCCCGCCGCAAAAAGCTTGGGGTCGGTAATCCATGGGCCGGGCCTCGCCGGGCCGCGACGTAGTGTGCGCGGATATGCGCGCATCTCGTAGGCCACCCATTCGGGGATGCCGCGCATGTCCGGTTTTCCGTCCCCGTCGTCATCGTCATCGGAGTCGAAACTGGTGATGTACGCGCGAAACTCACGCAGGATGTCTCTGGGGAGCGTGCCGTACCGGTCATGTCGATACGACGGGTCGATCACCTCGCGCTTGAAGTCCGTCGCCCATGCGAGCGAGAACGACAGAGCGAGTGAAACCGAAAGAAGAACAATCCGCATCAAGCGCATCAGCTCCTCCTTGCGGAAGCGCGCGGAGACGGCACGGCCTTGCTAAACCGCTTGGGGCCCGAATCTCAAAGCATACGCTTGCCCTCTCTGCCGGTATGTCAGGTAAACCCTACAGTCCCTGTCAGACGGATACCGACATGAATTGTCTGGTTTGCCTGATTGCCCCCTCGTTCCCTTGCTGTTTATTAAGCAGATCGGCGCAGGGCACCGAGCGCGTTGAGGGATAGGAAAGTCAATTCGCCGCTGAAGCCAGCGGTGGTTCGCCGGCGTGCGGCAATCCGGTGCTTGAAGCGGGCTGGGACCCCGCATATCTGTGTGATGTTCACTCCGCCCTCTTTCGCACCCCCGAGGCGGGCGCGATCGGAGCGAGTCTAGTGGTAAATTGCCGGGCAATCAATTCCGCCCGCCGCAGCGGGGCAAATCCTCTCCGGCGCCCGGCGGGTCCGGGATGTTGTCCTCGGTCAGAACTTAGGCGATATCTGGAACGGGATGGTAGGTCAGTTCGCGCACCGGCGGTTGCTTGGGTGGGGCGCGCTGATTTTGTCGAGCCTCGCGTGGCGCCCAACGGCCCAAGTGTTCGAGGACTCGCCGGATAACCGCGGCGTCATCGATCAGGGCGATGACCTGCATCGGCGCGCCGCACTTGGGACACTCCAGAGGATCGACTTCATAGACCTTGTGGATGAGCCGCGCCCACGCCGATCGTGCGCACGCGGCAATCTCCGGCCCATCCTCGGTTGCCTGCACCGCTACTGCGGACGCGGCCTTGCGCGCCCGCTCACCCCGAACCCGGGTCGAATACCAGCCGGCGTAGCGCACCAGATGTTCGAACCGGTCCGGAATATGACGGCAGAGCAGCTCGAGCCATGGCGCACCGGGCATCAGCTGGAAATTGCGCTTGAGACTCTTATGCATGTGCGAGCGGTACAGGACCATGCCGGTCCTTGCGTCATAGCTCATCTTCTCCAGGGAGAGCGGCGCGCGCAGCATGTACTGCGCGAGCTTCTTGCGGCCCTCGGGGTCGCCGGCGGCAACGCGCACGCCGTTATGCACCGAGAAGCCGCTGTGGCGCCAGGCGAGCATGCTCGCCGACAGCCGCTCGCCGATGGCGCCCTCGGCCACCAGCAGCTTGAGTACTTCGGATCGAAATCCCCGTTCGGGCAACTTCACGGGGATCGCCGGCAGCCCGACGAACGCACCATCTGAGCGAAAAGCGCCATCGGCCGCGAGCACATGGAGATGCGGGTTGCAGGTCAGCAGGTCGCCGAAGGTCTGAACGAAGAGGATCAACCCCGGACGGCCTTCGACTCCGGCGCCGGTATAGCCTTCGATCAGCAATCGCTCCACGATATGGCACAACTCCCCGAGCAATCCGCGCCTGCGGGAGAAGATCGGCCGCAGCATTCGCGGCACGGTGAAGACGTATTGCCGGTGTGGCACCGGCGCGAGAACGTTCTCCTCGACCCACTCCCCATAGGCGAGCATCCGCTTCTGGTGGCAGCTTGGGCAGAAATAGCGTGCCTTGCACGAAAACGCGAGCAGGTAGTCGTGACGGCATTCAGAGCAATACACGCGCGCGAACCCGTGATGCGGATCGCCGCACTTGAGGAAGCGCTCGATGACGCGCTCTTCGAGCAGCCGCTGCAAGCGCCCCTCGGATCGCAGTTCCGCCAGGTGGCGATCGGCGCATCGGTAGAGCGGGCTCGCGCGGGGCTTGCGCGGGCGATACACACCGCCTTCGGACGTCCTCCGCGCCGCTCCCGAACCTGGCTCGCCGCATCCCGACATGATGCGAGCAACGCGGCGACGCTCGCGCCGGTGTCATTGCACCGCGTCGATGGCGCACGACAGAGCGCGCTCGGGGCGCGCGCGTCAACGGTACGCGAGCGGAGATCGTTAATGCAGCCTTTCGGGTGGCGGGCTAGCCGAAGCGCGGATGAACGAGCGGCGGACGTCGAGCGCCCGCTCCCGCGCCGCGGCGTCCTTCATCTCCTTCACCACTCCTCGAACTCTTCTTCGGCGAGCACGTTGATTTTTTCGTACACGCGGCACAGCGTCTCCAGGCCGCAGTAGCGGCAGGTGATGAGGTCCCTCTTCGGGTCGACGCCGGCCTCGCCGCCCGCGAACGATCGGCCGAGGCGTTCGGCTTCCTTCTTCCAGTCGCGCAACAGCGGCTGCCAACCTTCTTTCGCCTTCGGCACCTTCGGCAGCGCCTTGTCGTCGCGCGAGAGACCCACGAAGCGCATGTCGCCGGGGCGGAACCTGGCGAACACCACCGCCGTTATCTCCTCCTTCGCCGACACCGCGTAGAGCGGGAGCTGCGGCTCGTCGGGCCGCTCGCCCTGCCAGCGCTTGGCGGAGAGGTTGCCGCCGCCGGTCTTGTAGTCGACGATGGCGTGGCCGCCGCTCTCGAGGCGGTCCATGCGGTCGATGCGCGCGTCGAATGTCACCCCGCTGAAGGCGATCGGCCGCTTCTCCTCGGTGGAGACGACCGAGAACGGCGGCCGCTGCTTCTCGACCTTCTCGAACCACTCGTGCCCGAGGCGCGCGAGGCGCTTGCGCTCGAGCTCGGCGAAGCGGCCTTCGACCGCCATCTCCTTCACCGCCGCGGCGGCGGCGCGCTCGATCGCCGGCGAGAGGTCGCCCTGCAGCGCGGCGGAGTCCTTCAGCTCGTCCCAGACGTTCTGCATCAGGAGGTGCACCAGCTTGCCGCGCTTCGAGGCGTCGAGGCCTTCGGCGGGCTCCTCGAGCTCCTCGGCGTGCAGCCGGTGGCGTGCGAAGGCGCGGAACGGGCACGCGGCCTGGTCGGAGAGAACGCGCGTGCCGCCGCGGACCTGTTTCTCCCTGACGGCGGGCGCTACGCGGTCTTGAAGAGTCTCGGTTTTCCTGGAAGCGAAGATCACGTCGCGCAGCTTCGGGAAGGCAGGAACCTCGACTGCCTTCTCGGGGAGGTCGGCGATCAGCGGGCTCGGCAGCACGTCGCGGTCCTCCTCCCTGGTGAAATGCGAGAACACCACTTCGCCCGCAGCCTGCTTCCAGCCGTCGGTGATGCGCCGGTCGAGCGCGAGCGAGGTCTCGGCGCTCGCCTCGGGAATGCCCGCCTTGCGTTGCTGCGCGAGCGGCAGGAAGGGATTGGGCGAGCTCTTCAGCGGCCAGGCGCCGTCGGTGAGGCCGGTGACCCAGAGGTGATCGAACTCGACGCCCGCGGACTCGAGCAGGCCCAGTACCTGGATCGGCGACTCCGGCGTTTCCGGCTGGAAGAGCGTATCGGCGCAGATCTTCCGCAGTGTCTGAAACGCCTGGGAGAAGGACCTCTCCTTCGAGATGCGATCGAGGCGTGACAGCTCGCCGAGCGCTTGGTGCCATTTGGCCTGCGTCTGGAACTCGTCCGAGTCGAGCGCGCGCTCGCCCGGAAAGCCGGCGGCCTCGAGCACGCCGGAGAAATGCCGCGCCCACTCGGCCGGTGTCTTCTGCGAGAACAGCCCGGTCTCGCGCAGCGCATGGAGCTTCGCAAGGAGCGCGCGCAGCAGCGGCGTCTGGCCGGCGGCGGCGATCAGTTTCGGCAGGACGACGCGCGCGCCGAGCTTCTCACGCAGCCGCACCTCGAGGCGCATGCGCGCGCCGAGCTCGGTCTCGGCACCGCCGATGAACGGCGAACGCACGAGCCGGCTCGCTTCTTCGAACGGGATTTCCTCCTGCGATAGCCGAAGGACCGACAAGGCCAGCGCAACGACCGGGTACCGCTCCAGCGGAATGCCGATCGAGATGTTGAACGGCATCGCCGCCTTCTCGCCCGAAGGATCAATGCGGGGCCGCATCACACGCGAGAAGACACGCGCGACTTCGGCTCTGTCTTCCTGCAAGGAGGGAACGACAACCCCGATCCGTTTGCCCCCCGCTTCCAGGCGCGCCCTCGCCCACTGCGCGGCGGCCTCGATCTCGTGCTTCGCGGAATCGAAAGCCGCTCGCGAAACGGTGGCGGACCGGGGATCCGGCCTGCACAAAGCGATCTCCGTTCCGAGCGCTTCGAGGAACTCCTTCGTCTGCGGCGGCAGGATGTCGAACGCGTAGGCGACAACGAGCTTCGGCCGCTTCAGCTCCGGCAGGAACCGCCGCAGCGCATCCGGCAGCCGCGCGGTATCGAGGTCGTTCCCGGTTTTCTTCATATAGCGGGTGAGCCACTGCGCGAAAGCCTCGGTGTCCTGGTTCCCGGCGCCGGGGCGGATGCGCCACTGGTTGGCGAGGTTCCAGGCGTCGCGGCACTTGGCGGCCGCGCCTTCGACGGCAAGGAGACCGCTCCCGCCGACGACCTGCCTCCAGAGTTCCTCCTCCTGCGCCGGCGTGAGAAGCATCGGCAGCCCGGCCGAGAGGTCCGCATAGAGGCCGTCCTCGTAGAGCCGCTGCACGAAAGCACCGAACGGCAGAATATCCGGCGCTTCCCAGACCGAAAGCGCTTTCCCGATCTGGAAAGCATCGAACTCCAGAATCAGCGCCTGCGACAGGCGCTTGTTGGGGGTAACGACGGTCGGGGCCGCCGGGCCGCCTTGCACCAGGCGCTCGAACAGCTCGCTCTTCTTGAGGATAGTCAATCCCGCGCCCGCGTTCATGGGCGCCTACTTTAGCGCGTAATGCTCAGCGTTCGAGGAGTTGCTTTTTTTCCTTCACCTTCGCCCACTCGTCGGCGTCTTCCGGCGCGGGCTTGCGCTCGACGATGGGTTTCCAGACCTTGGAAAGATCGGCGTTGATGGGAATCCAGTCGCGCTGAGCGGGCGGAACATCGTCCTCGGCGAAAATCGCTTCGACCGGGCACTCGGGGACACACAACGTGCAATCGATGCATTCCTGCGGGTCGATGACCAGCATGTTGGGCCCTTCGCGGAAGCAATCGACCGGACAGACGTCGACGCAGTCGGTGTACTTGCACTTGATGCAGCTTTCGGTGACGACGTAGGTCATTTTTGAAAGCGAGTCCCTTTTTACCGCCCGATCTCCCGCAGTTCCTGCCGGTGAGCCGGCATCTTATCATGCGATGGCGGGAGCTCGGTCGTTTTATCCTGAAAAAATAACCCCTTATACGAGGAAGGGATGCGCTTTCCCCCGCTGCCGAATTCCGCTAGCATAGCCTTGAACACGCGGGGTCCGCCCCGATATAAACGGCACGCAGCAGTCCGCTGCACCACCCCGCCTCCCAGAGGAAACAATGAACGAATTCATTCATCACGTCAGCGATGACACTTTCGAAGCCGAAGTATTGAAGTCCGAAGTTCCGGTCCTGGTGGACTACTGGGCCGAATGGTGCGGGCCGTGCAAGGCGATCGCCCCCGTGCTCGATGAAGTGGCCAAGGAATACTCGGGGAAGGTCAAGGTGGCAAAGGTCAACGTCGACGAAAACCAGGAGACCCCGAAGAAATACGTCGTCCGCGGCATACCCACCCTGATGCTGTTCAAGAACGGAAACATGGAGGCGCAGAAGGTCGGGGCCTTGTCGAAGTCGCAACTCACCGCATTTCTTGACAGCAACATCTAAAGATTCTATTCTTCCCGGACAAGGTGGGTGGCAAGTTTAGCCGCCCACGCTCCGGCGCCCGCGAAGAGTTGTAGGCAGGCGCAAATCCTCCCCGTTTCGGTTCCCTGTTTTCCGTGTAAACGGTCTGAGGTCGTTCACCCCGCTTGGGCGTTTTTATGCATTTATCCGAACTGAAGACGCAACACGTCAGCCAGCTGCTGGATATGGCGACGGCTAACGAGATCGACGGCGCGAATCGCATGCGCAAGCAGGAGCTGATCTTCGCGCTCCTGAAGAACCGCGCCAAGAAAGGCGAGTCCATTTTCGGCGAAGGCACGCTGGAAGTGCTGCCGGACGGCTTCGGCTTCCTGCGCTCGCCCGATACCTCCTACCTCGCGAGCACCGACGACATTTACGTCAGCCCCTCGCAGATTCGCCGCTTCAACCTGCACACGGGCGATTCGATCGAGGGCGAGATTCGCACCCCCAAGGACGGCGAGCGCTACTTCGCGCTGGTGAAAGTCGACAAGGTCAACGCCGACGCGCCCGAGGCCTCCAAGCACAAGATCCTGTTCGAGAACCTCACGCCGCTCCATCCCGACGAGCATCTCAAGCTCGAGCGCGATATGAAGGGCGAAGAAAACATCACCAGCCGCATCATCGACATCATCGCGCCCATCGGCAAGGGACAGCGCGGCCTGATCGTCTCCCCGCCCAAGGCCGGCAAGACGGTTCTGATGCAGCAGCTCGCTCACGCCATCATCTCCAACTACCCCGACGTTGTCCTGATCGTGCTCCTCATCGACGAGCGTCCGGAGGAAGTCACCGAGATGACGCGCACCGTCAAGGGCGAGGTCGTCGCCTCGACTTTCGACGAGCCCGCGTCGCGCCACGTGCAGGTCGCCGAAATGGTGATCGAAAAGGCGAAGCGCCTGGTCGAGCACAAGAAGGACGTGGTGATCCTGCTCGATTCGATCACGCGGCTCGCCCGTGCCTACAACACCGTCGTGCCGGCCTCCGGGAAAGTGCTCACCGGCGGAGTGGACGCCAATGCCCTGCAGCGCCCCAAGCGTTTTTTCGGGGCGGCGCGGAACATCGAGGAAGGCGGATCGCTGACCATCCTCGCGACCGCGCTCATCGACACCGGCTCGCGCATGGACGATGTGATCTACGAGGAGTTCAAGGGCACCGGCAACATGGAGATCCACCTCGATCGCCGGATGTACGAGAAGCGCATTTTCCCCGCGATCAACGTCAACCGCTCGGGCACGCGCCGCGAGGAATTGCTGATCAAACCCGAAATTCTCCAGAAAGTATGGGTGCTCAGAAAACTCCTCTATCCGATGGACGATCTCGAGGCGGCGGAGTTCCTGGTCGACAAGATTCGCGCGACCAAGAGCAACGGGGACTTCTTCGACTCGATGCGCCGGGGATAGTCCGACCCACGATAGCGAGCTGATCTGGAATCGAACCGCTCAAACGAAGTCCGGCACGCCTCCCGCCCCAAGCTTCGCCCGCCGGGGAGGCATGCCTACTTCTTCGACTCGATGCGCCGGGGATAGTCCGACCGGCAACAGCGTGCCGGGACCCGGTTGCCCAACCACGTGATATCCCGGATAATTTCACCTTCGCACGACGGCGCCATAGCAAGGACACCCATGAAACCCAAGATCCACCCGGAGTACAAGGAAATCACGGTCACCTGCAGCTGCGGGAACACGTTTACGACCCGCTCGACGCAGGGCAAGCCCCTTCAGGTGGAGGTGTGCTCGTCCTGCCACCCCTTCTACACCGGCAAGCAGAAAATCGTCGATACCGGAGGGCGGGTCGAGAAATTCCGGCAGAAGTACACCAAGAAGACGCCCCCCAAGGCGGCCAAGGAAGCCGCGACCTGAGCAATACCGTTTCGGACTCCGGTCCCGTGCGGCGCTCCTTTCCCGGCATTCCGCACCAAGGCAGCTTCGGCTGCCTTTTTTGTTTCAGCCCGGAGGAGGAAGCGCTTTGAACCCCGGGGAGCGTCCGATGAAGGCGACGATCTCCCTGCCGCTCGCCCCGGCGCTGTTCGCGCTGCTGCTCCTCGCGTACCTGCTGCCCGGTCTGATCGGGCACGATCCCTGGAAAGCCGAGGACGCCATCGGTATCGGCGTCGTGCACCAGATGCTCGAGCACGGACGCTGGCTGGTTCCGCATCTCGCGGGCGAGCCCTATCTGGAGGACGGCCCGTTCCACTACTGGATCGCGGCGCTGACCGCCAAACTGTTCGGATTCGTCCTCGCTCCCCACGACGGCGCTCGCCTCGCAAGCGGAATGTCTATGCTCGCGCTGCTCGCCTTCCTGCGGCTCGCGGGACGCGAGCTCCACGGCGGCAGCGAGGCCACGGGCGCGCTGCTGGTGCTGCTCGGCTGTCTCGGCCTGCTCATCCATGCCCATGAGACCCTCGCCGAGATCGCGATGCTCGCCGGGCAGGCGCTGGCCTGGTACGGAATCGCGCTCGCGCCGCGCACGCCTTACCGGGCCGGCTGGACATTGGGCGCGGGACTCGCTGTCGCCGCGCTCAGCAAGGGCGTTGCGGGGGTGATCGCCCCGGTCGTGGTTGCCCTTGCGGTTCCCTTTATTTCGCACGCGTGGCGGCGGCGCGACTATGTGCCGACGCTGCTCATAGCCGCGCTCGTGCTGCCGCTCCTCTGCGGCGGCTGGCTCGCGCTCGCCGATGGCCGTTCGCCGGGATTCTTCCTCGCATGGTGGCAGGTCAACACGAGTCAATTCGTCTTCTCGCCGGCCGCGGTTCTGGGCTACTGGGGACAGACGCTCGCCTGGGCGACCTGGCCGGCGTGGCCGCTCGCGCTCTGGACCTTGTGGGAAGGACGGCGCCGGGAATTCGCTCCGGGCACCCGCATGCTGATTGCGGCCCTGGTCGCCTGCTTCATCGTTCTGCTGACCCTCGACGACCCGCGCGAGGTGCTCGCGCTGCCGCTTCTCCTGCCGCTTGCGCTTCTGGCGGGCGCCGGAGTGCCGAGCCTGCGCCGCGGAGCCGCAAACGGGCTCGCATGGTTTGGCGTCATGAGCGCCGGGTTCCTCGGCCCGCTCATGTGGCTGGGATGGTTTGCAATGATGACCGGCTTTCCTCCCGCGATCGCGAGAAATTTCGCCAAGCTCGAGCCCGGTCACGTTCCGCAGTTCTCGTGGCCGGTGTTCGCGATTGCACTGGCGGCGACCGTGGCCTGGGCCTGGCTTGTCCTGAAAAGCGAACGGTCGGTGTTCCGCGGCGTGACCTACTGGGCGGCGGGCATCTCGCTCCTGTGGGCGCTGTCGATGACCCTGATTCTTTCGTGGATCGACTACGGGAAGAGTTATGGCCCGGTCGCGCAGGCGCTGAAGAACCACATCCCGGCGGGCACCCGCTGTATCCAGAGCAGGGGGCTCGGCGAGCCGCAGAGAGCCGCATTCGACTATCACGCCGGGATCGTGACCCAGCGCCTGGAGCGTCGCCCGGGAAGCGCCTGTCCGGTGCTTCTGGTTCAGGCGCGAGAAGGAGAGCCCGCCGACCGAATCGGGCCCGGCTGGAAGTTCCTGTGGGAAGGAAGGCGGCCGCGCGATCGCGAACGTTACCGCCTCTACCGGAGATCATCTTGAGCGGGATGACCCGGTCGCCCGCCCGGCCTGTACTCTGCTGCCGAAGTTGCTCGAGCGCAGGCAAGCCGCCGAGCGCGAGTCCCGGCACGCGCATGGCTCGGCCGGCTGCGCGAACGCGATTGACGCGAGCCGCGGGCAGACTTAGGCTCACGCAAGCGGGAACACTTTCCACGGAGTCGGGAACACCATGAACGAAGACACCTTCAACCTCAGCATTCGGAAATTCCTCAAGATGGTCGGCGTAAACTCCCAGCGCGAGATCGAGCAGGCGGTGGCCAAGGCGCGCGCCGGCGGCACGATCAAGGGCGACGAGAAGTTTCCCGCTTCGGTCACGCTCGACGTCGCCGGTCTCAAGCTTTCGGTCAAGTTCGACGGCAGGATCGACCTGGAATAGCGCGGGAACGAGCGTCGTGAACAAACCCGAGGAGTTCGATGTCGCCCTGGTTTCCGATCTGCGAGGCCTCCTCGGCGAGCGCGTGACCACTTCGCGCGGCATCCGCGAGCATCACGGCAGGGACGAGTCCTACTTTCCCTGCGCGCCGCCCGACGCCGTCGTCTTCCCGGAATCCACGCGGGAAGTGAGCGAAATCGTCAAGCTGTGCGGGCGCTACGGGACGCCCATGATCCCTTTCGGCGTCGGCACCTCCCTCGAGGGCCACGTCCTCGCGATCCACGGCGGAGTTTGCATCGACCTTTCGCGGATGAACCGGGTGCTCACCGTGCACGAAGCCGACCTCGACGCCGTGGTGCAGGCGGGCGCGACCCGGAAACAATTGAACGAGCACATCAGGCATACCGGGCTTTTCTTCCCGGTCGACCCGGGCGCCGACGCGACCCTGGGCGGGATGGCCGCCACGCGCGCCTCGGGAACGAATGCCGTTCGATACGGCACCATGCGCGAAAACGTGCTCGCGCTCACCGTCGTTCTCGCCGATGGTCGGGTCATTACGACCTCGCGCCGCTCGCGCAAGTCCGCGGCGGGCTACGAGCTCACGCGCCTGTTCATCGGGTCCGAAGGGACCCTCGGGGTCATCACCGAGCTGACGGTACGCCTGTACGCGGTTCCCGAGGCGATCTCGGCGGCGATCTGCTCCTTCCCCGAGATCGCCGGCGCGGTCGACACGGTGATCCAGACGCTTCAGGCCGGCATTCCCATCGCGCGCAGCGAAGCGCTGTGCGCGACGACCATGAAAGCGATCAACGCCCACTCGCGCACGGCCTATCGCGAACAGCCGACGCTTTTCCTCGAGTTCCACGGTACCCAGGCGGGCGTCGAGGAGCAGGCTACGCTGGTGCAGGACATCGCACGCGGGAACGGCGGAATGGATTTCGAATGGACGACGAAGGCGGAGGACCGCAACCGACTGTGGACGGCGCGCCACCAGGCCTATTTCGCGTGCCTGCAGCTGCGGCCGGGTTCGCGCGCGGTGTCGACGGACGTGTGCGTCCCGATCTCGCGGCTGACCGAATGCATCGTCGAGACCTCGAAGGACATCGCGCGCGCCTCGATGCCGATACCGCTCTTCGGTCACGTGGGAGACGGAAATTTCCATTGCGAGATCCTCATCCGGCCCGACAGCGAATCGGACCTCGAGGAGGCCAAGGCATTCAACGAGCGGGTCGTGAACCGCGCACTCGCCATGGAAGGCACCTGCACCGGCGAGCACGGAATCGGCTTCGGCAAGATGCAGTCGCTGCGCAAGGAACTGGGCGAGGCCGTCGACCTCATGGCGACGCTGAAGCGGGCATTGGACCCTCTCAACCTCATGAACCCCGGCAAGGTCGTGACGCCTCCAGGCTAGGGAAGGCCGGATTCACAAGCCTGTCTAGAGCTTGAGGAAATTTTCCCTGTAGTGCCTGAGTTCCTCGATCGAGTCGTAGATGTCCGCAAGCGCCTGGTGCTTGCCCTGCTTGACGACACCCCGGGCGATTTCGGGCCTCCAGCGCTTGGCGAGTTCCTTGAGGGTGCTCACATCGAGATTGCGGTAGTGGAAGTAGGCCTCGAGGCGGGGCATGTGACGGGCGAGAAAGCGGCGGTCCTGGCAGATCGAGTTGCCGCACATGGGTGAAGTCTTCGCGGGGACGTGACGCGCGAGAAACTCCAGGACCTGCGCCTCGGCACCCGCTTCGTTCAACGTGGATACCTTCACCTTTTCGATCAACCCGGAACGCGAATGCGTGCTCTTGTTCCAGTCGTCCATGGATTCGAGCACGGCATCCGCCTGATGTACGACGAGCACCGGCGCTTCGGCAAGCGTGACCAACCCCGGATCGGTGACGACGATCGCGACCTCGATGATGCGGTCCTTTTCCGGATCGAGTCCGGTCATTTCCATGTCCAGCCAGACGAGGCTGTTCTGATCCTGCGCCATGCCGCTTTTCCGTCGACGCCTGTGTAAAATGGCATTGTCGCACAATCGACTTTCCCGAATGCACGCGTTCACGCTTGTCTTTCTCGTCGCGCTCGCGCTCGCCACCCTGACGCGCCTGTGGCTCTCGCTGCGGCATATCGCCCACGTCACCGCGAAGCGCGACGCGGTCCCGGCCGAATTCTCCGAGCGCATTCCCCTCGCCGCGCACCGGAAGGCCGCCGATTACACCGCGGCGAAAACGCGGCTGGGAATTATCGAGACTCTCGTTTCGGTCACGCTGCTGCTGGCGTTCACCCTCGGCGGGGGCTTGCAGTTTCTCTCCGAACTCGCCGGGCGCCTGTTCGAAGCGGGCGGCTACGCGCACGGGATGGCGCTGATCGTTTCGGTAGTGCTCATCTCCAGCGCAGCCGACCTGCCGTTCGGGCTTTACCGCACTTTCGCGATCGAGGCACGCTTCGGGTTCAACCGAACCAGCCTGGGGCTGTTCATTGCCGACCTGGGAAAGCTTGCCGCGCTCGGGGCGGTTTTCGGGATTCCCCTCGTCTTGCTCGTGCTCTGGCTGATGGAGAAGATGGGGCCGCCCTGGTGGCTCTACGTCTGGGCGGCCTGGGTGACTTTCAATCTCCTGGCGGCCACGATCTACCCTACTCTGATCGCGCCCCTCTTCAACCGGTTCTCGCCCCTGCAGGACGCGGACCTGCGCGGGCGCATCGAGTCGCTGCTCGCCAAATGCGGTTTTCGCGCGAGGGGTCTGTTCGTCATGGACAGCTCCAGGCGCTCCAGCCACGGCAACGCCTATTTCACCGGGTTCGGGACCGCCAAGCGCATCGTGTTGTTCGATACCCTCCTTTCCCGGCTCGATCCTCCGGAAATCGAGGCGGTCCTGGCGCACGAACTGGGGCACTTCTCCCGGCACCACGTCTGGAAGCGCATGGCGCTGCTGTTCGGCGCGAGCCTCGCTTTCCTCTGGGCCCTGGGCTGGCTGATCGGTCAGGACTGGTTTTACTCGGCCCTGGGTGTCCGCTCCCAGGGCACGGCCATGGCGCTCGTGCTGTTTCTCCTGGTCGCCCCCGTCTTTACCTTCCCGCTGCAGCCGCTCGCGAGCCTGTACGCGCGCCGGCACGAGTTCGACGCCGACGCCTATGCGGCGATTCACGCCGATCCGCGTGATCTCGTCCGCGCCCTGGTCAAGCTCTATCAGGACAACGCGGCGACGCTCACCCCGGACCCCCTTCACTCCGCTTTTTTCGATTCACACCCGCCTGCGGTGATGAGAATCGCCCGGCTGCAGGCTCACCATACGTAGGAGACCGGACATGTCGATGCTCTCCGGAAAGAAATGCAGGCCGCTGCCCGCCGGGACCCCGCCCCTCACGCCCGCCCGCATCGATGCCCTGCTCAAGGAGGTGCCCGGCTGGGCGTACGACGGGAAGGTCATTGCAAAGAGCTGGTCGTTCAGGAATTACCACGAGACCATGGCATTCGTGAACGCGGTCGCCTGGGTCGCGCATCGCGAGGATCACCACCCGGACATGAGCGTCGGCTACAACCGCTGCCAGGTGAGCTTCAGCACGCATTCGATCGGCGGGATTTCCGAGAACGATTTCATCTGCGCCGCCGGGATCGAAGCGCTCGGGGCGGACTGAGCCAAGCCGGAGAAGCGCGGTTGAAGACGATTTTTTCCTCGCTCAACCTTGTCGAGGTTCATCACCTGAAGAACCTGTTCCAGTCGGCGGGGATACGCTGCAGCATCAAGAACGAGGACCTGGTGCGCCTGGCCGGAGAAATCCCTTTTCCCGAGTGCACGCTGCAGCTCGTCATCGAGCGGGAAGAGGATGCGCCGGAGGCGGAAAGGCTGCTCGCCGAGTTTCTCCGGCCGCAACGGTCCGCAGGCGAAGCGTGGTGCTGCTCCTCCTGCGGCGAGAAACTCGAGGGGCAGTTCACCGCGTGCTGGAAATGCGGGGGCGGCCGCTGAGGAATGTCCGAAGAGGTCCGTTTCCGGCAATTCCGTCCCGCGTTCTGCAAATCGGGAGCGCTTCGCCCTCCGATCAGGTCACGGCGCCGGCGAGCGCCATGAGAAGCAGCACGATCAGCCACACCACGAGCGCACGCCAGATCAGGCCCACCGTGCTTTCCAGATGCCCCTCGTCGGCCGGGTCGCCGAGGCCGAGCTCCGGCCGTTCGAGAACCTCGCCGTTCTCGCGAATCGGCATGCCGAGCTTCACCCCGAGGGCGCCTGCGCCGCTCGCAAGCACGATTCCATGCGCGGGTTCCGCCCAGCCCGCTGCCTGCACCCGCCAGCAATAGACCGCATCCTCGAAATCGCCGACGACGGCGAAAGTGCCCGCAGTCAGGCGCGCCGGCAGCCAGTCGAGCGCCGCGAACGCACGCTGCGCGAAGGACGCGAAACGCCCCGATTCCGGGTCCGGCATGCCGCCCCAGAGGCGCGAAAGCAGCATCGCGAGGCGGTACAGAATCGCCCCCAAGGGGCCCGGCAGAAGCACGAACCAGAAGATCACCGCGAAAACGTGATGGTGCGATGCGATAAGCGCCTCCTCGATGGCCAGACGCGCGACCGCCTCGCGATCCAGATCTCCGCAGTCCGAGCGCCGCCAGGCCGAGAGCGCGTCGCGCGCCCTGCTGATGTCGTTGTCCTTGAGGGCGACCTGAATCCCGGTGAAATAGTGACCGTGCTTCCGGAACCCCATGGTGAAATAGAGAATGGCAACATTCACACAGAGCGCAACCAGAGAGCCCGCCCTTTCCGCCACGGCGTAAACGAGCCACGCACCCAGCAGCGGGGGAACGACGGCGACCAGCCAGGCAAGAACGCCTTGCCTCGATTCACCTCCGCTGAACAGCCGATCGAGCAGCGTCGTATAGCGCTCGAGCAGAGAATGGGGAGCGCGCCGATCCGCGAGCGGGCGCCATTGCTCGAGCAGGAGCGCCGCGACGAGGGCCAGAAAACTCATGGCTGGAGGGTTCCGGGACCGGGCACTCGGTCAACAAGATAGGCGTAGAAATTCATCAACATCCCCGCCGTGGCGCCCCATATGTAGCGATCCCCGTACGGAACGGCGTAATACTGGCGTGCCCCGCCTTCGTAGACAATGCTGTTGCGCTGATGGTTTGCGGGATCGATGAGAAACTCGAGGGGCACTTCGAACACTTCGGCCACCTCGAACTCGTCGGGCGTCAGCTCGAAGGGTGGAACCACCAGGCCGATCACGGGAGTCACGCGATATCCCGTGACCGTCACGTACTGCGGCAGTTCGCCGAGCACCTCGACGCGGGAGGCCTCCAACCCGATCTCCTCCGCGGTTTCGCGCAAGGCGGTCTCCGCCGCGCTCGCATCCCCCGGCTCGGAACGGCCTCCCGGAAAGCTGATCTGGCCGGCGTGGTCGTTGAGATGCGCGGTGCGGCGCGTAAACAACACCGTCAAGCCGCTTTCGCGCCCCACCACCGGGACCAGCACGGCGGCGGGACGGATTTCCCGGGGACTGCGCCACAAATGACCGTCTCCTGAAGTAAGCGGTGCCACGGTTCGACGCGCGGCAAAGCGCGAGCGCAGCCACGCTTCGGTGGGCAGCGGGCGGGGTAAGTTCACGGCGAGCTGGATTGTCCTCGTTGTGGGTCGTATTCTACGCGGGACCCGGTGACCGGATCGGAGCGGCGCCCGGAAATTGCATCGCGGCTCCTTGAGCGCTATGCTGCCGGCAGCCGGAATAGATTCAATACCGGCCGCGTTTACCATTTGTCGCGGACAGCGCCCGCCGGGCGCGCCCGCACCGACCGAAGCCTTTCTGAGGAGAAGCCATGAAGATTCGTCTTGCAGCCGTCTTTGGAGCGCTGATGCTCGCCAGCAGCGCCGCCTTTGCATTTCACTGCCCCGCGGACATGAAAAAAATCGACGCCGCGCTCGCCAAGAACCCGAAGTTGTCGGCCAAGCAGATGACGGAAGTCAAGAAGCTCCGCGCGGACGGTGAAGCGCTGCACAAGGCCGGGAAGCACCAGCAGTCGGTCGACACGCTCGGCAAAGCGATGAAGATGCTGGGCATTTGACGCGTCCGATTTCGATTTCCGAAAACGCCGCTCGCGCGGCGTTTTTTTTGCCCGACATTCAGCGTTCGAGCGAAAGCGTGCGCGCGAGGCGCTCGGTCGCCTCGATCAACTCGCCGAGGATCCCGGGTTCCCAGACCGAATGCCCGGCGTCGGGCACGATCCTGTATTCGGCCTGTGGCCAGGCGAGATGCAGCTCGTGGGCGGAGACCAGCGGGCAGACCATGTCGTAGCGCCCCTGCACGATCACCCCCGGGATGCCTCGGAGGCGGTGCGCGTTTTCGAGCAGGGCGTTTTCCGGGAGGAAAATGTCGTTCTTGAAATAGTGGGCTTCGATTCTCGCCAGCCCGAGGGCGACGATGTCCCCGGCAAAATACGCCACGGTCTCGGAGCTGGGAAGAAGCGTGGAACAGGATCCCTCGTAGACGCTCCAGGCACGCGCCGCCGGCATGTGGACTTGAGGGTCCGGATCGACCAGCCGGCGGTGATAGCCGCTCAGCAGGTCGGCGCGCTCTTGCGGAGGAAGAAAGCCGGAAAACTTCTCCCAGGCCTCGGGAAAGACGCTGCGCAGGCCGTACAGAAACCACTGGATCTCGCCGGGGCGGCACAGAAAGATTCCGCGCAGGAGCAGCCCGAGGCAGCGTTCCGGGTGCGTCTCCGCGTAGGCGATCGCGAGGGTGCTCCCCCAGGAACCGCCGAACAGGACCCAACGCTCCACATTCAGGTGTTTGCGCAAGGTCTCAAGGTCGGCGATGAGATCCGGCGTGGTGTTTTCCCGCAGTTCGCCGAGCGGCGTCGAGCGCCCCGCGCCGCGCTGGTCGTAGACGATGATGCGGTAGGCGCCGGGATCGAAAAAACGCCGGTGCCGGGGCGTGCTGCCCGCGCCGGGCCCGCCGTGCACGAAGACGACCGGGATCCCGGCAGGGTTGCCGCTTTCCTCCCAGTACATCGAATGAACCGGTCCGAGCCGCAGCAACCCGCTGGCACGGACCCCGATTTCGGGAAACAGTCCGGGGCCGATACTCGCGAACTCGCCCATCGGACCCGGTTCAGGGGATCAGGATCGTCGATCCGGTCGTCTTGCGCGCTTCGAGATCCCGCTGCGCCTGGGCCGCGTCCTTGAGCGGGTAACGGTGGTTCACCTCGATCTTGACCTTGCCCGTGAGCACCACGTCAAACAGGTCCTTTGCCGTCTCCGCCAGATCCTCGCGCTTGGAGACGTGGGTGACCAGGGTCGGGCGCGTGATGTAGAGCGATCCCTTCTGGGCGAGCACCCCCAGCTCGAACGGCGGAACGGCCCCCGAGGCGTTGCCGAAACTGACCATGAGTCCGCGCGGCTGCAGGCAATCGAGCGACCCCATGAAGGTATCCTTGCCGACGGAGTCGTAGACCGCGGGCACGCCCTTCCCGGAGGTGAGCGCCTTGACGCGCTCGACGAAATTCTCCTTCTTGTAATTGATGCAGTGGTGGGCGCCGTGCGCCCTGGCGAGCGCGCACTTTTCCTCCGACCCCGCCGTGCCGATCACGGTCGCGCCGAGCGCCTTCAGCCACTGGCACGCGATCAAGCCGACTCCGCCCGCCGCCGCATGAAACAGGATGGTTTCGCCCGCCTGCACCTTGTAGGTACGCTTCAACAGGTAACGGGCCGTCATCCCTTTCAGCATCATCGCGGCCCCGGTCTCGAATGAGATGCCCTCGGGCAGAACGACCAGCCGGTCCGCGGCCATATTGCGCACCTCCGAATAGGCGCCCGGAGCGCCGCCTGCGTAGGCGACGCGATCTCCCGCCTTCACGTGGGTGACTCCCGCCCCCACGGCCTCGACCACGCCCGCCCCCTCGCTGCCCAGCCCGGAGGGCATGGGGAGCTTGTAGAGACCGATGCGCTGGTAGACGTCGAGGAAATTGAGACCGCAGGCCTTGTGGCGCACGCGCGCTTCGCCCGCACCGGGGCCCCCGACCTCGACGTCTTCCCATTTGAGGACTTCCGGACCGCCCTGCTGCTGGATTCGTATCGCTTTAGGCATTGCTTCTCCTCGGCATGACAAGAATATCGACGGGAAATTTTCGCGAGCCGCCTCCGGCGGCCCTATTTCTGCGGAGAATTTTTGCGGCCGGTTTTCGGAGCCGGGGTTTCGGCCGACGCGGTGGCGTCGGGATTCGCCGATTCTTCGGCCGTCTGGTCTCCCCCGACGGCCCCCTGCATCGCGGCGAAACCGGATTTCTGCATTTCCAGGCCCTGAACGGTCATGCGCAACACGCCGAGATTCATGTTGAGCCAGTTCTCCACCGACTTGAGCTCCGCGATGCGCCGGTCTATCTCGCTCAGGTTGATCTTGGGGGCCATCAATCCCGCGAGCGGCACTCCCATCGGGCCCCACAGGTTTTTCAGGAATTCGAAAGGATCGGGAGGTTGAGCCATGATCGGGACAGCGTCCGCAGCCTCAAGTCTATTGCGGGGGACTCAAAAACTCCAGCACTTCGGCGCGCCGCGCCATCGTATCCTGGTAACCGAGCTCGATCAGCGCCTGGCAGTACCCTTTCTCGAAAAGCAGGTAACTCGCGAGGGTCGACCCGTTGCGGTTCATGGCGCCGATGCCGCGCAGCAGGAAGCGTATCGTCCAGGGCAGCTCGTAGACGTGGCGAACCGCCATCCGCTCGATCGGCCGGCTGGGCGAGATCACCAGCACCTTGATCTGCCGCAGCGGCAATCCCACCTCGTGCAACTTCTCGGAGGGGATCAGGCTGATGGTCCGGTTTATCCGCTGCAGTATTTCGATGTCGACATCGAGGCTGTCCAGGAAAATGCTGTTCATTGCGTGCCCGGCGATCTGCGCCACCGAAGGATACAGATTGCCGCGCACCCGCGGCGGCTCGGCATGGACGCTCGGCCGGCTGGTGCTCACGACCAGCACCCGGTCGGCCCCGAGGTGCAGCGCGGGGCTGATCGGCGCGATCTGGCGCATCGAGCCGTCGCCGAAATATTCGCGGTTGATCTTCACGGCCGGGAATATGAACGGCAGCGCCGCCGACGCCATCAGATGCTCGACGCCAATCGGCATCGCGGCACCCACCCGCTGAGTGCGCTCCCAGGCATCCGTCCCGGGTCCGCCCTGGTAGAAGGAGACGCTCTGCCCGGAAGAGTAGCCCGAGCAGGTGATCGAAACCGCAAACAGGCAGCCCTTGTCGATGTTCTCCTGGATGCGGCCGAAGTCGAGGTTCCTCGACAACATCTCCGCGAGCGGGCTGTTGTCGAGCAGCGAGGCCGGACTCGTCCGCGAAAGCAGCATCAATGCCCTCAGCCAGCGAACCCCGACTCGCGCGATCCCGATCGGATCCGAACGGTACACGTGGTGAACGTGAAAGTGCTCCCAGACTTCCAGGAGCTCGCCGACCGCGGCGCCGAAGTCGTCGGCGAGCACCGCCAGGGTTGCGGCGTTGATGGCACCCGCCGACGTCCCGCAAAGGATGGGGAACGGATTCCTCTCGGAGCGGGGCAGGAGCTCCCTCACCGCCTTCAGCACGCCGACCTGGTAAGCCGCCCGGGCTCCGCCTCCGGTCAGGACGAGTCCGGCTTTCGGCTTGCTCGGCTCTGGGAACGGTGCCATGCGATAGATCGGTCGCGCAGCGGGGAGCGACGGGTCGGCGGGCCCTCAGGCCTTCCGCGCGCGGGGTTCTTCGCGCGAAGCGTTCGCGTCCACCACCGTCAGCGCTGTCATGTTGACGATGCGCCTGACCGTGGCCGAGGGCGTGAGAACGTGAACCGGACGAGCGGCACCGAGCAGGATCGGGCCGACGGTAATGCCGTCGCCCGCGGCGGTCTTCAGGAGGTTGAAGGCGATGTTCGCCGCGTCCAGCGTCGGCATGATCAGCAGATTGGCATCGTCTTTCAGCCTGGAGCGCGGGAAGCTCACCGCCCGCAGCTCAGCGCTGAGTGCCGCGTCCCCGTGCATCTCCCCTTCGATTTCCAGCTCCGGCGCCCGTTCCAGAATCAAACCGAGCGCGTGTCGCATCTTCTGCGCCGAGGGGGCGTCACTCGTCCCAAAGCTCGAATGCGAGAGCAGCGCCGCCTTCGGCACGACGCCGAAGCGTCGAATTGCTTCGGCGGCAAGTACCGTCATTTCCGCGAGCTGCTCCGCGGTCGGGTCCAGGTTGACATAGGTGTCGCAAATGAACACCGTGCGTTCGGGCAATACCACCGCGTTCATCGCGTAGAAATGCCTTGCGCCGGGCCTCAGTCCGATCACGTGGTCGATGTACCGGAGATGATTCCCGTGCGTCCCCGAGGAGCCGCAGATCATGCCTTCCGCTTCCCCGCGGTGGATCATCAACGCGCCGATCAGCGTGTGACGCCGGCGCACCTCGATCCGCGCATACTGTGGAGACACTCCTCTCCGCTCGGCGAGCTGGAAATATTCGGTCCAGTAGTCGCGGAACCGGGGATCGGATTCGGGATTGACCAGCTCGAAATCCGTTCCCGGGCGGATGCGCAGGCCGTTGCGCTCGATGCGCCGCTCGACCACGGCCGGCCTTCCTATCAGGATCAGTTTCGCGAGCCCCTCGTCGGCGACCACCTGCGCCGCACGCAATATGCGGTCGTCCTCGCCTTCGGCGAGAACGATCCGGCGGCGAGGCCCTTCTTTCGCGGCGGTGAAGATCGGCTTCATGATGAGGCCGGAGTGATAGACGAACTGAAGGAGCTGGTTGCCGTACGCGTCGAAGTCGGTGATGGGCCGCGTCGCGACTCCCGACTCGATCGCCGCCCTCGCCACGGCCGGGGCGATTTTCACGATGAGCCGCGGGTCGAACGGCTTGGGGATCAGATACTCGGGCCCGAACTTGAGCGGCCGCTCGCCGTACGCCACGGCGACGACGTCCGATTCCTCGACCAGCGCGAGCTCCGCGATCGCCCGCACCGCGGCGAGCTTCATGGGCTCGTTGATGGTGGTGGCGCCGACGTCCAGTGCACCGCGGAAAATGAACGGAAAGCACAGCACGTTATTCACCTGGTTCGGGTAGTCAGACCGGCCCGTTGCCATCACCACATCGGGACGCACGCTCTTCGCAACATCCGGACGAATCTCGGGTTCAGGGTTGGCGAGGGCGAGAATCAGCGGCCTGTCGGCCATCTTGGCGACCATTCCCGCGCTGAGAACGCCCCCCGCCGAAAGGCCGACGAAGACGTCCGCCCCCGGGATGATTTCCTCGAGTTTCCTCGCGGAGGTCTTCCGGGCGTAGCGGGCCTTGTTCGGATCCATCTCTTCCTTCCGGCCCTCGTACACCACGCCCTTGATGTCCGAGATCCAGACGTTGTCCCGCTTCAGTCCCAGACTCATCAGGAGATCGAGGCAGGCGAGCGCCGCCGCGCCGGCACCCGAACAGACGAGCTTGACCTTCGAAATCTCCTTCCCTACGACGCGCAGCCCGTTCAGCACGGCCGCGCCGACGATGATGGACGTGCCGTGCTGATCGTCGTGAAACACGGGGATCTTCATGCGCTCGCGCAGCTTCTTCTCGATGTGGAAGCATTCCGGAGCCTTGATGTCCTCCAGATTGATTCCACCGAACGTCGGCTCCAGGGCGGCGACGATATCGACCAGCTTGTCCGGATCGCGCTCATCTAGCTCGATGTCGAAACAGTCGATACCGGCGAATTTCTTGAAAAGCACCGCTTTGCCTTCCATCACCGGCTTGGAAGCGAGCGGTCCGATTGCGCCCAGTCCCAGGACCGCCGTTCCGTTGGTGATGACTCCGATCAGGTTTCCGCGCGAGGTCATTCTGCGGGCCTCGCCCGGGTCGCGAACGATTTCCTCGCAGACAGCCGCCACGCCGGGAGTATAGGCAAGCGCGAGATCGCGTTGGTTCACCAGGCTCTTGGTCGGAGTAACCGAGATCTTTCCCGGCGGCTGCCGTAGGTGGTACTCGAGGGCACTCTTGCGCAGGTTGTCGTCCATGGGAAAGCCGCGAACGGAAGGTCTTTTCTATGAAGTACGCAGGTGGCGCCATGATAGCCGAATTCCGAAACGCCGCGGCCGAGAGGCACGCTACCGACCGTTGCACGCAATCCAGTCCGCGACGTGACGCGGCATAATGTGCGCATGACCGAATACGGCGGAGGTGCTTCCGCGTGAGACGAGATGCCAATATGATTCTTGCGGCTCGAATGGCCGATATCGAGCCCTTCCACGTAATGGATGTGCAGGATCGCGCTCACGAGCTGGAAGCCGCGGGGCGTCGGATCATTCACATGGAAATCGGGCAACCCGATTTCCCGGCACCACCGGCCGTTGCGGAAGCGGCGATAGAGGCAATCCGCACGCGCCGGCTGGGATACACCGCATCGATAGGCCTCCCCCAATTGCGGCAGGCAGTATCCGATTACTATCGCGAACGGCTGGGCCTGACCGTACCCCCTGCGCGCATCGTGATCACCGCGGGGGCATCGGGTGCGTTCCTGCTGACTCTGGGCGTGCTGCTCAACCCGGGCGACCAGGTGCTGATGCCGGATCCATGCTATCCGTGCAATCGGCACTTCGTGCGCCTGTTCGAAGGCAGGGCCCGTGCGGTCCCCGTCGACGAGAGTCAGCACTACCAGCTGAGCGCGTCGGACGTGCGCTCGAACTGGACCGACGCCACGCGCGGCGTGCTCATCGCCTCGCCCTCCAACCCGACCGGCACGCTGATACCGCGAAGGGAACTGCACGCCATCATCGAGTCGGTTCGCGGAGCCCGCGGTTTCCTGGTGGTCGACGAGATCTATCAGGGACTGGTCTATGACAGCGCGGCATCATCCGCGCTCGAGCTCGCCGAGGACGTGTTCGTCATCAACAGCTTTTCGAAGTACTTCAACATGACGGGCTGGCGACTGGGCTGGATCGTCGCTCCCGAATCGTACGTCCGGGAGATCGAGAAACTCGCCCAGAACGCGTTCATCTGCCCGCCCGCGCCGGCGCAGTACGCGGCGCTCGCCGCGTTCCGGGAAGACACGCTGGCGGTACTCGAACAGCGCAGGCTGGAGTTTCGCAAGCGCCGCGATTACCTCGTCCCCGCGCTGCGCGATCTGGGGTTTCGCATTCCCATCATGCCTCAAGGGGCCTTCTACATTTATGCCGGGTGCGAGCGCTTTTCGGGCAACAGCACCGAGTTCGCGCTGCGCGTGCTGGAGGAGGCGGGCGTGGCGATAACGCCGGGGCTCGATTTCGGGTCGAATCGGCCCGAGCGCCATGTACGTTTCGCCTACACCCGCTCGCTGGAGGACCTCAAGGAGGGAGTCGCGAGCATCGGGAGAATGCTCGGGAGTTAGGTTCCCCGACTGGAAACGGGTTCGACCTTGGAACCGCCATGGGTCCCCCCCGTCTCACCTCATCGCGCGATCCGCGGCGATCAGACGGAGTTGCGCACGCCCGGCCGATTGAACTTGCGCACAGCCTGCTGCAGCCGCTCTTTCTCGGCAAACACTTTCTGCGCGTACTGGCTCAACGGGTCCGCCAGCGCCCCGTTGTAGAACTGCAGACCCGCCTCCAGGCTCCCGGTGCGGCGGACGTACTCCTTGAGAATCCGGGCCCCCAATGCGATGTTGATCATGGGGTCGAGCACGGCCTCCTCACCGCCGTGTTCGATCAGCTTGTCCAGGTGGTATCTGGGAACGACCTGCATCAAGCCCTTCGCCCCGACCAGGCTCTCCGCAACCGGATTGAAGCGCGACTCGACAGCCATCACCGCCAGGAGCAGGAGCGGATCGAGCCCGGTATTGCGACCGGCGTCGTATGCGGCGCCTACGAATCGCTCGATCACATCGGGTGCAATCCGGTATCTGCGTGAAACGTAGCCGACCAGGGCCCGATACTTCTCCGTATCCACGCCCTCAGCCGCCAGGAGCGGCCGCAGGGCGCCGTCGTAACGGATCGCGCCCATGGTGGCGGGGGAAACGACGTCCTCGTCGGGAAACAGGACCGTGCCCCGGATCAGGAGGATCGCGACGGCCGCGATGCCGATCAGCGCTAGTCCATGGTGGAGCGCCCCGCCCAGCCATCCCACGTGCCTCCGCAAGTCTCGCTTCCATTCGGTTGTATCCATTCTTGACTCCGCTCTCGTTGTTGTATTACGTCCGGCTACGCCCCGCGGACTCCCGTTGGGCCCAGCCCAACAGCTTCGAAATCCGGCACCCGGCGTGCGGCGCGAGCCTGGGGAGTCGTAACCGGGATCCCTCAGGGGCTCGCTGCAGGACTACGTTTGATGCAATGCAGCAAACGTAGTGTAAATAACAACTTGTATTTACGTCAAGGCGCGCCGGTCACCCCGAGCGTCTGCGGGTCAGCCCGGACCGCAAGGCT
>JBATEB010000337.1:0-8021 GCA_049663805.1 Burkholderiales bacterium
CTGGTTCTGCATCTCGCTCAGCGCCTTCGCCGCCACACCGCCGAAGAAGCCCCCGACGTGGGGTGAGCTGAGCTCGGAGCAAAAGCAGATACTCGCCCCGCTGGCCTCGGACTGGGACAATCTCGAAACGGCGAGGAGACGCAAGTGGCTCGGGATAGCCAAGCGCTATCCGAAAATGAAACCGGATCAGCAAGTGCGGGTTCAGCGCCGTATGCAGGCATGGGCCAACCTCAGTCCCAAGGAACGTCAGGCAGCACGCGAGCGCTATAGAAAGATCGAAACGTTACCTCCGGACAAGAAGCGGTCGCTCAAGCGGAAATGGGAGGAATACAACCGCCTGCCTGAGCAGGAACGTCGCAAGCTCGGCGGCAAGCAGGGCAAGCCGCCTCCGGCACGACCGGGCACTGCCCCTGCACCATCGGACCCGCCGCCCGGTATCGTCACACCGTCCCCGGCCGCCAAACCCTGATTTCGTCCATGCTGCCGGGCGCTCGCGCTTTGCCGGGGCCGCCGGTACCGGGCATCGGCCGTCGAATGATGTCGATGCTCTACGAATCGTTCCTCGCGTCGGCGATCGCCTTCTTGGCGGCGGGGGTGTTCTATTGGATATCCGGAGCGCACCCTTCTGAAGCCGAACGTCACGGATTTCAGGTGTACCTGTTCGCGGTCCTGGGCCTGTACTTTGTGGCGTGCTGGAGCCATGGGGGTCGGACCTTGCCGATGCAAACGTGGAAGATGCGGATGATGCGCGAAAACGGTCAGCCCGTCGGGCCGGCGCGAGCGCTATTGCGCTACCTTCTCGCCTGGCCTTCCCTGCTGCTCTGCGTGGGGCTGGTCTGGGCGCTGGTCGACCGGGACCGGCAGTTTCTGCACGATCGACTTGCTGGAACACGCATCGTCCTTTGCGACGAGGCGGCCACCCGGCTCGCTCGCTAGCGATCGGCATCCCGCCGGAAGGCCTATCTTCTTTCTACCCACCACATCATAAGCGCCGCCCCGCCCAGAAACGCCACGCTCGGAAGCGCCGCACTGACGAAGGGCAGCCAGTTTTGAAGCAGCCCCAGATGGGAAAACAGGCTGTTCATCAAGTGGAAGGCGACTCCCAGCATGATTCCGAAAAACACCTTTAGGCCGATACCCCCGGCCCGGACCTGTACGTACGCGAACGGCAGCGCGAGCGCCATCATGACCAGCGATGCCAGCGGATAGATCAGCTTCTTCCACATCGCGATTTCGTACCGCTCCGTTCTTTGCCGGTTCTCCGACAGGTGCCGCGAGTACTGATACAGGTTCCATGCCGACATCCGCTCCGGCACAACGAACACCACCGCGAGGATATTCGGGGTGAGGACCGAGGTCCAATCCATTTCGGCAAGGCGCTCCACGCTGCTCGTGCTTGCGGAGAATCCGGTGTGCACGACCTCGCGCAAGCGCCACACGTTCTTTCCGATGTACTCGGCGTGCTTCGCGAAGCTGATCGACTTGAGGCGATATTCATCGTCAAACTCGAACACCCTGACATCGGAGAGACTTGCATCGGGCTGGACCTCGCGTACGTTGACGAATCGCCGGTCGTCCTTGACCCAAAGCCCGGTGTGAAACTCGCTGGCGACGATCGAACTCGTCTTGGAGAGCTTGAGCTGCTTTGCCGCGCGCTCCGAAACAGGCGCGATGAGTTCTCCGAATACGAGCGTGGCCACGGCGAAAACGATACCGATTCGGAAAAGAGTGCCGGCAGCCCGCCACGGGGCGAGACCCGAACAGCGCATCACCGTATACTCGGAGTTCGCCGCAAGGTGGGACAGGGCGTAGAGAGTTCCCATCAGCACGGCCACCGGAAACAATTCATAGACATGGCCGGGCACGGTCAAGGCAACGAAGGCCAGGGCATGCTGCAGTCGGTACTCGCCCCGGCCGAGATCGGTCAGCTCATTGATTAGATCGAAGAACGCGAACAAGGCCAGGAAAGCAGCGAAAACAAACAGTGTCGCGCCGTATATTTCCCGCGCCAGGTACCTTCGCAGGGTATCCAATTCAGCGCCTCCCGAGCAACGACCCCAGGCGGAGCCGTTTGTAGAACAGTAACGCGAGGACAGCGAGCATGCCCGCGTGCACGGACCACCAGCCGGTATTGAATGTCACGCGTCCCTGCGAGACCCAGGCCTGGACGATGCTCAGCAGGTTCGCGTAGACCATGTACATCAGGAGCGCAAAGATGAGATTCATGGAGCGGCTCGCCCTGGGATTCACGAACGACAGGGGAATCGCGAGCAACGCCAGGATCAACGCGGATATCGGCAAACCCAGGCGCCAGAGCAACTCGGCCAGATTGCCGTTGCTTCGCGCCTGAAGCAGTGCCAGCGTGGACATCGCCTTTGTCGGCGTCTGTTCCGTCTGCGTCTCGCGTGTCTCGATCTTCATCGCGTAACGCCCAAAATTCATTACCTTGAAATCGAGGTCTCCCGGAACACCTTCGTAGCGACGGCCGTCGAGCAGCACCACGAGGCGGTCACCGTTTTCCGCCACTTCCCGGTATCCGCGCCGGCTCACGGTGATTCCGAGCCGACCTTGCTGCATCTGTGCAATGAAGACGTTTTGCACGTTGGTCTGATCGCCGGAAATCTCCTCGACGAAAAACACCCGGTCGGCTCCCGGCGCTTCCCGGAAGACGCCGGGCGCGACCCGCGAGACTTCGTCCCGGAGATTCATCTGGCGCCGGTATTCCTCGGCCTTTCCGATCGCCCATGGAGACAGCAGAAGGGACAGCACTGCCACCAGAATCACCAGCGGCAACGCAAACAACAACACCGGACGGATCCAGGAGAGAAGGGACAGTCCAGAGCCGAACCAGATGACCATTTCCGATTCGCGGTAGCTCCGGGAAAGCGACATCAGCACGGTAATGAAAAGCGTGAGCGAGAGAAGCACCGGGAGATAGTTCAGGGCCGAAAACGCAAGCAGGGCAACGACACCTTCGGAAAGGACTTTCCCGATCGCCGCCTGCCCGAGCAGGCGAACGAGCTGCGTGGTCAACGTAATGGCGAAGAGGGCCGTGAAAACCGCGAGCGCAAGGCTGCCGAACTCGCGGAGCAATGCGCGCCGGAAGATCACGGGGTCAACGGACCGTGGTCAGAAGAGCGAAACGGATTGCGAGTCTGAAACATCGTGCTGGAAACATCGCGCTGCTTTGACTTCGGCGAAGCAAACCGGGGATAATCCACGCACAATTCCCCTGACCGAGAGTTCATGGAATTTAACACAAAAGTCGCGGCGCCGGAGAAACAGTCGGTGGCATGCATTGCCGCGGGGGTTTTCGAATCGCGCAAACTGTCGCCGGCAGCGGACGCTCTGGACAAGGCCTCCCGCGGCCAGATCCGCGAACTGCTCCGTTCCGGAGATATGGATGGGAAATCAGGCGCCACGCGTCTGCTCTACCGCGTGCGCGGAGTCGCCGCCGATCGCGTCCTGCTTGTGGGCCTGGGGCGGGAAAAGGAATTCGGCGAGAGGGGGTATCGCGACTGCGCGCGTGCCGCGTTTGCCGCCGTTCTCGATACCGGAGCGCGTGACGTCAGCATGTACCTGACCGAGCTGCCGGTTCCCGGGCGCGAAGTTGCGTGGAAGGCGCGCCAGCTCGTGCTCGCGGCAGCCGACGCCGGCTACCGCTTCGACCGCATGAAGAGCAAGAAGGTGGAAGCGAAGCAGCTTGCCCACGTCTCGATTTCGGCCGCTTCCAAACGCGACGCCGCGGACCTGGACCGCGGCGTGATGGAAGGGCGCGCGATATCCGAAGGAATGGCGCTTGCGCGCGACCTCGGCAACCTGCCGGCGAACGTCTGCACGCCCGCGTATCTCGCGGAAACCGCCGTGAAACTCGGGCGCGAATGGAAGCTCGCCGTCGAGGTGCTCGATCAGGCAGCCATGGAAAAACTGGGCATGGGGTCGCTGCTCTCGGTCGCACGGGGTTCGCACCAGCCGCCGAAGTTCCTGATTCTCCGTCACGCCGGAGCAGCGAAGAAGGACCGTCCCGTGGTGCTGGTGGGAAAGGGGATCACGTTTGACACCGGCGGGATCTCGATCAAGCCTTCCGCCGAAATGGACGAGATGAAGTTCGACATGTGCGGCGCCGCGAGCGTACTGGGTACGCTGCGGGCCGTCGCGGAACTCGGGCTCAAGCTGAACGTTGTCGGGCTGATACCGGCGTGCGAGAACATGCCGGGGGGCGCGGCTACGAAGCCCGGAGACATCGCAACGAGCATGTCGGGCCAGACCATCGAGATACTCAACACCGATGCCGAGGGACGCCTCATCCTCGCTGACGCACTGACCTACGCCGAACGGTTCGAACCTCAGGCCGTGGTCGACATTGCCACGCTCACCGGCGCGTGCGTTATCGCGCTGGGGCACGTTTGCTCCGGACTATTCGCGAACAAGGACCTGCTCGCACAGGAACTCCTGGCCGCGGGAGCGGAGTCCTGGGACCGGGCGTGGCGGCTGCCGCTATGGGAGGACTACCAGGAACAGCTGAAAAGCAACTTTGCGGATTTTGCCAATATAGGAGGCCGCGCCGCGGGGAGCATTACGGCTGCGTGTTTTCTCTCGCGTTTCGCGCGCAAGTTCGACTGGGGCCACCTGGATATCGCCGGAACCGCATGGAAATCGGGAAAGGAGAAGGGAGCAACCGGCCGGCCAGTGCCCCTTTTGACGACGTTCCTGATGACGCGCGCGAACGGCCGGAAATGAGTCCCTCCTATCAAGAACCGCGCAAGTAACGCACGAATTCCCGCTGATGACACGCGTCGAGTTCTACTCCAGCCCCGAGCCGAAGCTGCAGGTCGCGTGCCGGCTCGCCGCCGCCGCAATCCGCAAGAAATCGCTCGTGGTCGTCTACGCCCCCGACGAGAATACGGCGCGCAGCCTGGACAGGCTGCTGTGGACCTATCAAGCCATCGGATTCGTGCCCCACTGCATGGCCCGCCACGCCCTCGCCTTGGAAACGCCCATCGTGATCACGGGCGAAACCGCAGAAATGCCCCATTACCAAGTCATCCTCAATCTGCACTCCGAATCTCCGCCGTCGTTCAGCCGCTTCGAGCGCCTCATCGAGCTTGTCGGGGATGACGACGGCGATCGTCAGCTCGCCCGCGAGCGTTACCGCTTCTACCGGGAACGCGGCTACGAGATCACCCATCACGAACTCCCGGCGGCGTCCTCATGAGCGAACCCGATGACCTCCTGGGAAAAGCCGACGCGTTCCTGAAGCGCTACCATCCCTCGAGCCCCTCGGCGCGGGACGACGTTCCGGTCCTGACCGAGGTCGTCGCCGACCCGGCAGCGCACTCCACCCCGCCCTCCGCCAAGAGCTTTCCGGCCGGTGCAGAACTCCAGGAACTGGAGCAAAGACTGAAGCAGAGCGTCCTGGACGCGATCGGACCTCACGTCGCGAAAATCCTGGAAGAGCCGCTTCAGGCCCGGTTCGAGGCACACCTGCAGCGCGCGCTGGCCACCTTCACGGCCCAAATCAAGCTCGATATCGAAAAGATCATTCGCGAGGCCGTCGCCAGAGCCGTCGAACTCGAAGTCGCGCGTTTTCGCGGGCCGTCCCGGGGTCCGTGACGCTATAATCCTGCGAAGCGCGTCGATGCCAGGCTCCCGCGGGGGCGCCGCCCGGCGCGCTTTCGTTTTCCGAGCTCGATCGCCATGGAACTCGCCAAGACCTTTGACCCCCACGAGGTCGAGAAACACTGGTATCCCCTTTGGGAATCGCGCGGCTATTTCGGGCAGACGTCCGACTTCCAGAAGCCGCCCTACTGCATCCAGCTCCCGCCGCCGAACGTCACCGGCACGCTTCACATGGGGCACGCGTTTCAGCAGACCCTCATGGATGCGCTGATCAGATATCACCGCATGCGCGGCTTCAATACCAACTGGGTCGTCGGTACCGATCACGCCGGAATCGCGACGCAGATCGTCGTCGAGCGGCAGCTGGAGGCCGAAGGCAGGTCCCGCCGCGATCTCGGACGTGACGCGTTCGTGAACCGCGTGTGGGAGTGGAAACAGCAATCCGGCTCGACCATCACGCGCCAGATGCGTCGCCTCGGCGCGTCGGCCAACTGGCCTTTCGCCGATACCGAAGGGCAGCGCGCGGGCTACTTCACCATGGACACTCGCATGTCGCGCGCCGTCATCGAAGTGTTCGTCCGCCTTCATGAGGAGGGCTTGATCTACCGCGGGAAGCGCCTCGTCAACTGAGACCCGGTGCTGGGGACCGCCGTGTCCGACCTCGAGGTGGACAGCGAGGAGGAGGACGGGAAAATCTGGGAAATCCGTTACCCGCTCGAAGAGGGCGGCGGCTCGCTCACCGTCGCCACGACGCGACCGGAGACGATGCTCGGCGACGCCGCGGTTGCGGTGAATCCGAAGGACGAGCGCTACACGCGGCTTGTCGGCAAGCGTGTGCGGCTGCCGCTGACCGAACGCTCGATTCCTGTGATCGCCGACGATTACGTCGATCCGGAATTCGGCACGGGATGCGTGAAGATCACCCCGGCGCACGATTTCAACGATTACGCAGTCGGCCAGCGCCATGGGCTCTCGTCGCTCGGCGTGATGGCGCTCGACGCAAGGATGAACGAAAACGTGCCGAGCGCCTATCGCGGCCTGGACCGATTCGAGGCTCGCGCCCGGATACTGGCCGATCTCCGGACGCGGAACCTCCTGGTCTCGGAGAAACCCTACAAGCTGCGCGTCCCACGCTCCGGCCGCACCGGCGTCATCGTCGAGCCGATGCTCACCGACCAGTGGTTCGTGGGAATGGACGGGTTAGCGAAACGCGGCCTCGCTGCCGTCGCCAACGGCGATGTGAAGTTCTACCCCGAACACTGGACCAATTTGTACAACCAGTGGCTGGAGAAGATCCAGGATTGGTGCATTTCGCGGCAACTATGGTGGGGACACCAGATCCCCGCCTGGTACGACGACAAGGGCAATATCTACGTCGCGCGGACCGAGGAAGAAGCCGGGAAGCAAGCCGTCTCCAAAGGCTATCGGGGAGCCCTGAAGCGCGATGAGGATGTGCTCGACACCTGGTTCTCCTCGGCCCTGGTCTCCTTCACCTCCCTCGGGTGGCCGGAGGAGACACCCGATCTGCGACGCTTCCTTCCATCCTCCGTGCTCGTGACGGGCTTCGACATCATCTTCTTCTGGGTCGCCCGGATGATCATGATGACCCTTCACTTTGCCGGAAAGGTGCCCTTCCACCACGTCTACATCAACGCCCTCGTGTACGACGCGGAGGGCCAGAAGATGTCCAAGTCGAAAGGCAACACGCTCGACCCCCTCGACCTCATCGACGGCATCGCTCTTCCGGAGTTGATCGAAAAATCGACAGTGGGCCTGCTTCGCGACGACCACAAAAGCAGGATTGAAAAATACATCAAGACCCACTATCCGAAAGGAATTCCATCGTTCGGCGCCGATGCCCTGCGGTTTACGTTCGCCTCGCTCGCAACCTACGCGCAGACCCTCAATTTCGACCTGTCGCGCTGCGAAGGGTATCGCAACTTCTGCAACAAGCTGTGGAACGCGACCCGCTTCGTTTTGATGAACGTCGAAGGCAGGGATTGCGGGCTGGAGGGCACAGCGCCGGTCGAGCTGTCCGCGTGGGACCGGTGGATTGTCAGCACGCTCCAGCGCACGGAGAAGGAGGTCGAAGACGCCTTCGCCGAGTACCGGTTCGACAATGTCGCGAGTGCTGTCTACCGCTTCGTGTGGGACGAGTACTGCGATTGGTACGTTGAGGTGGCGAAGAAGCAACTGCAATCCCAGGACGACAGGGTGCTTCGCGGGACACGCCGGACGCTGGTACGGGTACTGGAGGCGACCCTGCGGCTCGCGCATCCGATCACTCCGTTTATCACCGAGGAGTTATGGCAGAAGGTGGCGCCGCTCGCCGGTAAGCCGGGGGAGTCGATCATGCTCGCCTCCTACCCAGGGTGCCAGCCAGAAAAGATCGATGAGGCCGC
>JBATEB010000338.1:0-12485 GCA_049663805.1 Burkholderiales bacterium
TTCCGACACCGCGTACCTCGAGCGCCCGCCGATGGCAAGCCTGCTCCACGCGGTGGAAATCCCGCCCGTGGGCGGGGACACGCTCTTCGCCAACCAGTATCTCGCGTACGAGGCGCTTTCCGACGGATTGAAGCGGACGCTCGCCGGCCTGCGCGCGGTGAACTCCTCGAGCAAAGCCGAAGTCTCCAGGACCCGCGAGTACCGCCTGCGCGAGGCGGGCGTCGAGCAAAAAGCGCTCGAAACCGCGCACCCGGTCGTGCGCACCCATCCCGAAACCGGACGGAAAGCGCTTTATGTGAACACCGGTCACACGGTCCGCTTCGAGGGCTGGACGGAAGGCGAGAGCGCGCCGCTGCTCGAAGTCCTCTTCGCGCATCAGGTCAAGCCGGAATTCACCTGCCGCTTCCGCTGGGCGCCGGGATCGCTCGCCTTCTGGGACAATCGCTGCACCCAGCACAATCCGGTCAACGATTACCACGGGTACCGGCGCGTCATGCACCGCGTCACCCTCGCCGGCGACTTGCCGCGTTAGCCACCGACTAGGACCGTAGTCCAACCGGACCACGATGGCAGCGGGCCAGTCTTATTGATTTGTCGGGACAATGCCTGATGCGGATTCGGGAGAGTTGCATCGATCGTTCAAGGAGAAGAGGTCACGCAAACGAAACCGCGGAGCATGTGGTACCGGTTGACCGTCGGACCGGATTGTCTCGAGGCCGAGCTGTTCTTTCGGGAGACCGCAGCGGAAACCCGGGAATTTCTGGTCGCTGCCGAGTCGGAAGCGCGAAGGCACGGGTGCCGGCGGGTTCTCATTTCCGTGCACGCTTCGAGGGCGCTATTCAAGGTAGGGGAGTACGGACTCTCAGACTACTTCAAAGAGCTGAAGAGGGTCTCCGAGTACAAGATCGCCCTGATGGGCGATTCCGACGAGCTTCGCCTCTCCCACCAGTACGTCGAATCGCTCGCGCGCCAGCACGGCATCAGCGTTCGGAGCTTTCGCGACCGCGGGGAGGCGCTCCGCTGGTTCAGAGATCTCAGGTGGTCGCCGGACCGTCGCCGGCGACAGGAACCCTGGCCGGGGCCGGAGCGACGTGTGGAGCAACGCCGTCGCAGCCCGGAAGGCTTCCTTGCGAACAGCTCGATCTCGAGCGCCGACACGTCGGACTGACGGCCACTGAATGCGGCCTGGATCTACCCTGCCCGCCGCCGCGCCTGCGAATACCACTCGAGAATCTGCTCGCCGTTCCAGTGCACGACGCCCTTCGCCCTGGCGATGTGCTCGTACACCCGTTCCAGATACCGGATGCGGAACGGCTGGCCGCTGATGTAGGGATGGATGGCGATCGCCATGATCTTCGGGCGCTCGGCGCCTTCCTTGTGCAGCCGGTCGAAGCAGTCGATGCACTTCTGCGTCCAGTACGCCGCCTCGTGGTGCTGCACGATCATCATCGGGATGTCGTTGCACTCCACCGTATAGGGCAGCGTCACCAGCGGCCCGTTCGCAGTTGAAATCTCCGTCGGTTCGTCGTCGTAGACCCAGTCGCCGATGTATTTCACGCCCGCGGCGGCGAGGTTCTCCGGCGTATCCTCGGTTTCGGTGAGGCCGGGTCCCAGCCAGCCCACGGGGCGCTTTCCGGTGAATTGCTCGATGGTGTCGAGCGATCGCCGGATCATCGCCGGCTGGTCCTTTTCGTTGTGGATCGGGCCCTGCTCGTAGCTGTGGCCCATGAACTCCCAGCCCGCGTCCTTGCACGCCTGCGCGACGCGCGGATAGTCGACGCACACGCGCGCGTTGATCGCCACGGTCGGCCGGATCTTGAGGCGCTTGTAAAGCGCATGGAAGCGCCAGAACCCCACGCGCATCCCGTACTCGTGCCAGCTCCAGTTGGGCACGTCCGGAAGGAGCGAGACGCCGGTCGGCGGCGGCAGCACCTGCCGTGCCATCGGCCTGGAAATGTCCCAGACCTCGAGATTGACGATGGTCCAGACGACGATGCGCTTGCCGCCGGGAAGCCTGAGCCTGGGCCGGTCGACGATCGCCGAGTACTCGACGCGCTCGCGCGGAAGGGTCATTTGCGTTTCTCCGCTCTCTTTTTCGTTTTCGCAGCTTTGGCGCGGGGCCCTGTCTTCGCTTTCGCCTTGGGCCTCTGCGGCAGATCGAGCCGCAGCATCTTGAGGGCGTTGCCGAAGTAGAGCTTGCGCCGGTCGCCCTCCTTGAGCTTCAGCGAATCGATGGTCCTGATGATCTCGCGGATGAAGAGCGGCCCGCCCTCCGGGTCGAACGGGCAGTCGGTGCCGAAGAGCACGTGGTCGATCCCGAAGAAATCCAGCCCGCAGCGCGTCGCCGATCTCGACCCGTTGACCGAGGTGTCGGCGTAGAACATCCTGAAGTAGTCGACCGGGCGCTTCGCCATGCGCTTGAGGATCAGCGTGTAATCCTCGTCCGCGGTGCGCGAGCCGAGCTGGTCCATCCCCAGGCCGATCCGCGCATCGAAAAACGGCGCCATCGCGCCGAGGTGGTGCGTGATGATCTTGAGATTCGGCAGCTTCTCCATCATTCCCGAGAACACCAGCCGCGCCATGAAGGCGCTGGTCTCGTACGGCCAGCCGAACAGCCACCAGATCTCGTACCTGGACTTCGCCTCGCCCGGATAATCGACGAACTTTGCCGTGCGCGTCGGGTGCACCCAGATCGGCAGGTCGTACTTCTCCACCATGCGTTCGAAGATCGGATAGAACTCCGGTTCGTCGAGCGGCCGGCCGTTGACGTTGGTGAAGATCTGGACGCCCTTCGCGCCGAGCTCGCCGATCGCGCGATCCATCTCGCGCAGCGCCTCGGGAACGTTGTTCATCGGCAGCGAGGCGACGAACGCCGGGAAACGGTCCGGGTGCCTGGCTACGATCTCCGCCATGCCGTCGTTCGCCAGACGCGCGAGCTCGGGCGACTCCTCGGGCGGCGCGAGGAATTCGATCGCCGGCAGCGACAGCGTCAGGACCTGCTGGTAGCCCTTGAACCGCGCCATCATCTTCAGGCGCGTGTCGAGGTCCCACAGCACCGGAATGTGCAGCCAGCGCTTGATCTGCCCCGCGAGCGAGGGGTTCCGGTCGGCCAGGGCCTTCATCCGCTCGAAGAACGGCTTGGGGAAGGTATGGGGAAAGATGTCGATTTTTGGATTCGTGTTCATGCAGGACGCCTGTGAATTGCGGGGTCTGGAACGCCGGTATTTTGCCCGAGATTTGCCCGCGCCGGACGGGACTCCTATTCGCCGTCCCCGAGCCGCGCGACGAAGCGCGAAATGGCTTCGAGCACCACCCCCGGCTGGTCGCGGTGCGGCGAATGGCGGCAGTCGGCCAGCCGCAGCAGCTCGATCGGGCCGCCCGTGTGCCGGGCGATCGCCTCCAGCTGCGCCATGGTGCCGTACGGGTCGTCGAAGCCCTGGATCGCGAGCACCGGGCAGTGAACGCGCGGCAATACGTCCTCGATGTTCCACCCGCGGAAGTCCGGGTGCAACCAGATATCGTTCCAGCCGCGGAAGGTTTTTGCCGCGTCGGCGTGGTGCCGTCCGAGCCGCTGCGGGAAATCGGTCGTCTCGAACGCCGTTTTCGCGCGGGCGATGCTCTCGACGCTCAGGTCTTCGACGAAGACATGGGGCGCCATCACCACCGCGCCGCGCACGTCGTCGTGGGCCGCGGCGTAGATCAGCGCGATCGAGCCGCCGTCGGAATGCCCGACGAGGATGGGCTCCTCGACACCCAGTTCCTCGATCAGCGCAGGCAGCGTCTGCAACGCCTCGACATGCATGTAGTCGACCGCGCGCGGCTCGCGCAGCACGTCCGATTGCCCGTTGCCGTAGCGCGAATAGACCACGGCCGCGCGGCCGGTGGCCCGGGCGGCCTTCCCCGGAAAATCGCGCCACATCGACACCGAGCCCAGGCCCTCGTGGAGGAATACCAGCGTGGGCGCGCCCCGCTCCGCCCCGGGAATCCTCTGTACTTCGAGCCTGTGACCTCGAACGGTGACGAAGGAATGATCGACTTGCGCGGACAAGTGACTCGGCTTTCTTACGGGCCTCTTCCGGCAAGTGTACCCAAAGCGCGCCCTCGGGGCACGCCGTTAGAGCCGCAGCGGTTCCCCGTACCCGGTCAGCTCGAGATAGCCTCGCCCCGCGGTTGCATCGCCCCGTCTCGCCCGCACCGCGCCCTCCCAATAGACGGTGCCGGTGCTCGCGCGGCCGTCGAACTCCTGGTCGTCCATGAGCGGTTCGATATCGAGAACCAGCGGTCCCGCCTGCACCCGCACGGATACGGGGTATTCCGTCCCGGTCCGGGGCGAGCGCCAGCGCCTGAGCGTCGTGAACCGTACCTCCGAGGGCGCGAGCTTGCGCACCCTCCCGTCGGCGCCGCGGAGGGCGCCGCCCGCCCACACCTCGCCCCCGTCCCGGGTGCGCAAACGGAACGCCATGAGCGCGCCGCCGCCGGCGAGATTGACCCCGACCCAGTCCCAGCCCACCGCCCCCCTCGCGAGCGGCTCGCTCGACCATTCGTGATCGAGCCAGGCCTCGCCGGATACTTCCAGGGTCCGCCCGCCGACGGCGACGCTGCCGCGGACCGCGAGATGCGGCTCGCTGTAGTAGTAGCTCGCCTGCCGCGCGCCGGGACCCTTGCGGCTGAAACCGCCCTCGCCCTGGAGCAGCACGGATTGCGTTGCGTCGAAGCGAAGCGCGTAGCGGAAATCGCGCGCGGCGATCGCAACTTCGTAGCCTTTACCGATGTGCCTGAGCGACCAGTCCTCGATCACGACCTCGGTGCGGCCCTCGGCGCCTTCCGCCAGCCCGAATCCCGCGCGCGCGGCGCGCTGGTCGTGCAGCAGCCGGCCTCTCCCCGGATCGGACAGCGCCGCGTGCGCGAACAGGAGCTGCCGCGGCGCGAACCGGCTTGGGTTGTCCTCCGCAATGCGGGGGCGGTTGCGGAAGAACGTGATCTGCACGCCGAACTCCGCCCCGGCCGCGTCCTTCAACCAGCCCGTGATGTACCACCATTCGTTGCGAAACTGCGGGTGGCTCCCCTGATCGCGCGGAAACTGGAGCGCGACTCCGGGTCGTACCCGCGGATAATCCTCCGCGGAGCGCCCCGCCGGGGAACCGACCGCGAGCAGCCCGGCCAGGACGATCCCCGCCCACCGCTGCGCGCGCCGGCCCGCCCCTTTCACCAGTCCTCCTTCACGGCCCGCACGGCGTCCCCGCTCATCGCCAGACGGCCGCTGGCGACCGCGGTGAAGGTCGACAGCGCGAGCATCACCGCGGCGAACACGGCCAGAAGCTGCCAGGGCATGTGCAGGTCCATTCCCCAATGGAAGGACTGCCGGTTGACGACGTGGATCAGCACCAGGCTGATCAGCCAGCCGAGCGCCAGCCCCACCCAGAGCCCGAGCCCGCTCACCAGCAAACCTTCGGAAGCAAGCATGGCGCCGACCTGGCGACGCGTCATGCCCAGATGCCGCAGCATCCCGAACTCGCGCCGGCGCGCCAGCACCAGCGCCCCGAAGCTCGCCGACAGGCCGAAGAGCCCGATCGCCACCGCCACCGCTTCGAGCGCATAGGTCACCGCAAAGGTACGGTCGAAGATCCTGAGCGAGACATCGCGAATCTCCCCGGGGCCGCTGATGTCGAGTCTGGCACCGCGTCCCACCCGCTCCTCGATCTCCCGCGAAACGCCGGTCGCACCCGCGCCGGGCGCGAGCCACAGCGCGGCGTCGTCGGCGCCGGTGTCCCCCGTATGGCGCAGATATTCGTAGCGCTCGATCAACACCGCCCCCTGCTGGCGCGCGTAGTCCCGCCAGATCCCCGCGACGACAAAGGGCGCCTCGCGCCCCCCCAGTGGAATCTCGATCTCCTCCCCCAGCCGCCAGCCGTAGAGGTCGGCGGCGATTTCGCTCACCCAGGCTGCCGGCGGATCGCCCGGCTCGCGTTCATGAGCGGGACCGAGGAGAGGCGGCAGCCTGCCCTCGGCCTCGACCGCGCGCGCGAGCAAGGTGATCGGCGGCTTGTCGGGAGCGACGAATACGCGCAGGCTGCGCAGGAACTCGGCGCGGAGCACGCCGGGCAAGGCGGCGATCTGCCTTTGATCGGCGGGGGAAAGGTAGCCGGTGTCGGTTCCCGTTCCCGTGCGCAGGTAAAGATCGGCCGGAAGCACCGCCTCCAGCCATTGTTCGAGCGACTGGCGGAACGAGGCGACCATGATCGCCATCGACACCATGAGGCTCACACTCGCGACGATCGCCGCCAGGCTCACTCCCGCCTGTCCCGGGGCGCCGCGAAGTTGCGCCAGCCCGAGCCGGGCGGCGACGGGACCGAGGGACGGCGCGGCGCGAAAGGCGAGCACCGCGATGCGCGGCATCAGGCTGACCGTGCCCACGAGCAGAAGCGCGATCGCGCCGTAGCCGAACAGGGGCAGGCCGCCGATCGGCCCCGCCTGGGTCAGCGCCCCGCCGGCCAGGAGCAGCGCGAGCCCCGGCCACACCGGCCTGAACCGGCCGAGAGCGTGCTCCTCGTCGCCGGGCTTCAGCGCCCAGGCGGGCCTGGCGCGCGCCGCCTCGAGCGCCGACGCGAGACTGCCGAGCACGGCGGCGAGGATGCCCATGGCGAAAAACAGCGCCAGCGCCGCGCCGTCCAGCGCGAGCGTGGGTGCGAGTCCCCGAAAATATCCGGCGCCGAGCTCGGCGCCGAAGCGGTCGAGCACCACGCCCGCAGCGGCACGTCCCAGGACGATCCCGGCCGCGGCACCGAGCACACCGATGACCGAGGCTTCGAGGAGCAGCATCGCGACCAGCGCGCCGCGCGTCAATCCCAGCACCCGGAGCAGCGCGAGCTGGGAGCGCCGGCGCACCACCGCCAGGGCCTGCGCCGAGAACACGAGCAGCCCGCCGGTGAACAGCGCCACCAGCGCGAGCACGTTGAGATTGACGCGGTAGGCGCGGGACAGGGCGCTGCTGCGATCGAGCTCGGCCTGCGGTCGCTCGATCAGGGTTCCCGGGGGCATCTCGGCGCGCAGTCGTCCGGCGACGCGGCCGGGGTCCGCCCCGGGACGCAGCCGCAGATCGATGCGGTTGATCGAACCCGGCCGGCCGAACAGAGCCTGGGCTGCCCCGATGTCCATCACGGCAAGGCGCTGCCTGCGATCGTTGCCGAGAATTCCCGCGACTTGAAGGGCGTGGACCTCCAGACCCACCTGGAGGGAGAGGGCATCGCCCTTCTTCAGCCCGAGCCAGTCGCCCGCCCCTGCCGAGATGAAGATCAGTCCGGGATTCAGGAAATCCAGCGCCGAGCCGGACACCCCGCCCTCCCGCGGAAACGCGAGAAAGGACTGCACCCGCGCCGCGCGAAATACGTCGACGCCCAGGATCTTGAGCGGCTCGCGGCGGTCCGGCAGCCGCGCGCTGACTTCGACGACGGGGCTCGCCACCGCCACCTCGGGCAGGTTCGCCAGCCGCGGGTAGAGCGCCTCGTCGAACCCGGTGCGGGGTCCGCGCACCAGGAGATCGGCCTCCCCGGAAAGGGTCTGCACCGCCGCGGAGAATTCGTTGACCGCCGCCTGATTGACGAGCTGCACCGCATAGCCGAGCGCCACGCCGATCGCGATAGCGAGCACCGAGAGCGCAAACCTGCCTTTGTGCCGGAGAAGCGGGGCGAGCAGCAGATTGCCGCGGATCGCGAGGCGGCCCATCGCGTCATATTAGCGGCAGCGGGCAAAACCGGGGACAGACCACCATTTTCCTGCCCGGGGAAGGAGCAGGACACGGCCGCACCGAAAATGGTGGTCTGTCCCCGGTTTCCCTCAGCCGCCTTGCGGCGGACTCTGGTTGAGCAGCAGCCAATACATCCCCAGCTGCGAAACCGCATTCACAAAGGCGGAAAACTCCACCGGCTTGCGAACGTAGCTGTTCGCGCCCGACCGGTAGCTTTTCAGCATGTCCTCGTCCTCGCTGGAGGAAGTGAGGATCACCACGGGGATCAGCTTCGTGCGCGGATCGGCGCGCAGGCGGTTCAGCACCTCGATCCCGCCGAGTTTCGGAAGCTTGAGGTCGAGCAGCACCACCGCGGGCATGGCGCGCGGATCCCGATTTGCGTGAATGCCGCTGCCGAACAGGTAATCGAGCGCCTCTTGGCCGTCTCTCGCGACGAAAACCTCGTTGGCGATGTTCGCCTTGCGCAGCGCGCGAAGGGTCAGTTCCTCGTCGTCCGGATTGTCCTCGACCAGCATGATCATCTTTTCCATGACGGTTGCCTTTCCGGCGCCGCTTGCGGCGCGCTCATTTACGGTCCGCGCCGGACGGCGCCTTCGGTTTCAAGGATCCGGCCGCGAGGAGCGGCTTCATCGCTTCAACGCCAACGGCGGGGGAAAAGAGATATCCCTGACCCTGATTGCAGCCGTGCGAGCGCAGGAACTCGAGCTGATCCGCCGTCTCGATCCCTTCGGCGATCACCCGCAGGCGCAGCGAGTGCGCGAGGGAAATCACCACCTGGGCTATCGCGGCATCGTGTCCGTGCTCGTGGATGCGGCTGATGAACGAGCGGTCGATCTTGAGGCAGTCGATCGGCAGCCGGGACAGATAGCTCAGGCTCGAATAGCCGGTTCCGAAGTCGTCCACTGCGATGTGCACCCCCAGACGCTTGAGACGCTCGAGGATGGCGACCGCCCCTTCGCGATTCTCGACGAGCACGCCTTCGGTCAGCTCGAGGTCGACGCGGCCGGGATCGAGCTCGGCCGCGCGCAACGCCCGATCGACCGCCTCGACGAAGCCGGGACTGCTGAACTGGCGCGCCGAAACGTTGACCGCGAGCCGGAGCGGGCCGTAGCCCGCTTCATTCCAGAGCCTGAGCTGACGGCAGCTTTGCAGCAGCGCGAACTCCCCGAGCGGATGGATCAAATCGGAGTCCTCCGCAATCGGCACGAACTGCATGGGCGGAATCCAGCCCCTCTTCTCGTGGTGCCAGCGCATCAGAGCCTCGACTCCGCAGATCCTTCCGTCGGCGAGCGCGACCAGCGGCTGGTAATGCATCTCCAGCTCGCGCCTTCCCAGCGCGAGCCGCAGCTCGTTCTCCAACTCGACGCGGTCGGTGGCCTGGCGCGTCATCGCCACGGCGTAGAACTGGAAGCCGTTGCGGCCCTCGGCCTTGACGCGGTGCATGGCGGCTTCCGCGTTGCGCAACAGGATGGCGAACTCCTCGCCGTCGCGCGGATAGGTGCTCGCCCCGATGCTGACCGTGACGTGGAGATCGCGCCCTTCGAGCCAAAACGGCAGGCGCATCGCTTCCTGGATCTTGCGTGCCACGGTGAGCACGTCGTCGGGACGCGCGAGATCGGTGGCGAGCGTGGCGAAGGCGTCGGCGCCGAGCCTCGCGACCGTGTCGCCCTCGCGCACGGCGCCCCGCAGGCGGTCGGCGGCGAGCCGCAGCAAGGAATCGCCGGCGCCGTGGCTGTAGCCTTCGTTGACCAGCTTGAAGCGATCCAGGTTCACCACGAGCAGCGACAGCGGCCGGCCGGTGCGTTTTGCGTGCGGGATCGCCTGCACCGCGCGGTCGCCGAGCAGGGAGCGGTTCGGCAGACCGGTGAGGGAATCGTAGTTCGCCAGGTACTGGAGGCGCGCCTCGTAGGCCTTGCGCTCGCGCATGTCGCGCGCGATCGTCGAGAAGAAGCGTATCGGTCCGTCCGGAGCACGGTGGGCGATGATCACCTGCCAGACGGGAATCTCGACGCCGTCGGCGCCGACGATGGCCGTCTCGCCGTTCCACACGCCCTCGCTCGCGGCCCTGGAGCGTCCCTCTTGATCGATCAACTCGCGCGCCCACTGCGGATGGATGTCTCCGATCTGCTGGTCCGCCATCCCGGAATTGCGGGCGCCGACGAGCCGGCGGCCGGCGGCGTTCATGTAGGTGATCTTGCCCGTCGGATCGTAGATTCCGACGATGTCGCTCGTCGCCTCCAGGATCTGGACCAGGCGCCCGCGCTCCTCCTCCGCGGCGCGGACTCGCTCCCGCTCGGCCGCCTCCGACAGGGCGCGCTTGACCACGGTGCCGAGCCGCCGCATGTTGTCCTTCAGGACGTAGTCGGTCGCTCCCAGACGGATCGCCTCGATCGCGCGTTCCTCGCCGATCGTCCCTGAAAGGAAAATGAAGGGCACTCCCGGCGCCAGCTGCCTCACCAGGCGCAGGGCTTCCATGCCGTCGAAGCCCGGCATCGAGAAATCGGAGAGTATCGCCTGCGGCTTCGACGAACCCAGCGTCCGCTTGAGCTCCTCCTCGGCTTCGACGCGTTCCCAGGAAACGTCGAACCCGCTCTGGCCGAGCGCCCGCACGGCCAGCTCGACGTCGACCTCGGAGTCCTCGATGAACAACAGCCGAATCGGCGTTCTACCCAAGGGCCTTCTCCTGCACTGAGACGGCCTGGGCGGTCCCCTCCCGACCGATCGCCAGCGTGAAAAAGAAAACCGCTCCCCTGCCGACCTCGGCCTCGGCCCAGACGCGTCCGCCGTGCCTGTGCACGATGCGCTGGACCGTGGCGAGGCCCACTCCGGTTCCGGCGTATTCGCTTGCGGCATGCAGGCGCTGAAACGCGCCGAACAGCTGGCTTGCGTACGCCATGTCGAAACCCGCTCCGTTGTCGCGAACGAAAAACGTCGTGCGCTCCCCATCCCGCAAGGCGCCGATCTCGATGTGCGCTTTCGCCGCCTTGCAAGTGAACTTCCAGGCGTTTCCGACGAGATTTTCCAGGACCAGTCGGAGCAGACGCGCGTCGGCCTGCGCGCGCATCCCCTCCCAAATCGAGACTTCCACCTCGCGGCCGGCCTCGCGTTGCTTCAATTCCCCCACCACTTGCCGCGCGAGCGCGCTCAGGTCCACCGTGTCGATGCTGAGCTTCCCGCGCGAGACGCGGGACAGGTTGAGCAGATCCTCGATCAGCTGCGCCATGCGCTGGGTGGAACTGCGGATTCTCGCGAAGTATCGGCTTGCCCCTTCCGAAAGGAGCTCGGGAAAATCGTCCGCGAGCGCCTGGCTGAAACCGTCGATCGCGCGCAGCGGCGCGCGGAGGTCATGCGACACGGAGTACGAGAACGCCTCGAGCTCCCGGTTGGCCGATTCGAGCTGCGCGGTGCGCTCGTGCACCCTGTCCTCGAGCCCGGCGTTGAGGCGCAGGATTTCCTCTTCGGCGCGGCTGCGCTCCCCGACTTCCCGCGCGAGCTTCGCGTTCGAAGCTTCCAGTTCCCCGGTGCGCCGCTCGATCTCCGCCAGCATGCCGTTGAACGATTCGACGAGCGTTCCCACCTCGTCCGCGCTCATCTTGACCGCGCGGCGGGAATAATCGCGCTGCTCGACCACCTCGCGCGCGATCTGGGCGATCGCGAGAATCGGGCGCGTCACGAGATTCTGCATCCATGAGGACATGACCAGGGCGACCAGCATCGCGGCGACCAGAACGACGGCGGCGATCCCGAGGTAATCGAAGACCCGGTTGAAAAGCTCGTAGTCGGTGCGCAGGTACACGGTCCCCAGGATTTCTCCGTCGTTGACGATGCGTTTGAACAGGACCAGGTCCCTTTCGTCGACGCGCGCGCTGTCGGGCTCAGGCAGCTTCGGAAATGCGTGCGGATCGCCGGCTCGCGCATAGGTCGCGAAAAGCGCCCCGCGCGAGTTATAGATCGCGGCGGAGCTCACCAGCGGTCGGAACCGGAGCAGGCCCAGATTTTCCCTCGCCACCCCGACATCGTCGAATGCCAGTGCCGGCGCGGTCGTGCGTCCGAGCAGCTCCGCCTGAGTCGTCATGTCCGACACCAGGGTCCGGTGGTAGACGCTCAGGTCGTAACCGATCATCGCGGCCAGGGCTACGACCAATGCCACCAGCGTGGTGAGGAGCATCATCCCGAGCAGCTTTTGCCGCAATGAGCGCGGTGAGCGCAGCTTCATGACTATTTCGGCACCACTTTGCGCGCGACGCCGAGCAGGCGCGCGCTGATTTTCAGGTTGCCCGATTCGGACGAGGGAAGGGCAACGTCGAAGCGGACCTTGTCCTCGACCACGACGAGATTGATCATGCTGCCGAGATCGAGGGCCTCGTCCGACTCGGTGACCGTGAGCAGGGCCTGACTCCTGGCTGCACCCAGGATTTCGGCCAAGCGGCCTCTGCCCGTGCGGCCGATGAAAAGGACATGCAGGCCCGCGACCGAATTGCCGGGCCGGAGCTTGCGCACCAGCACCGGCCGGCCGTTGACGTTGCGGCCGGCGACGATCTGCGCGAGTTCGTCGGCCAGCGTATCGGCGCCCATCACGCCGATCGCGATCGGGCTGTCCGGGCGCGCGAAGCTCCTTTCCGGCCATTCGACATAGCTGCCGAACTTGTAGAGAAATGCCGCCTTGACGCGGTACTCGTCCGGCTGGTCGGCCCGCGCCGCCTGCGGCCCGACGACAGCCGCCGCGAGCGCTGTCGCGCCG
>JBATEB010000339.1:0-8878 GCA_049663805.1 Burkholderiales bacterium
ATAAGTGGTCGCCGAATACTCCGGCGCGGCCCATAGCGTCTTGGGCTTCTTTCCTTTTGGCATCCTAGATTTCTTGATGATCTCAACTCTCCCCGCCTTCATCGTTACCGAAACTTCTCCTGCTGCGATCTCACGCCTAGCGCCTTCAGGACTCACTCGCCAAATTCTCTTCTCACCTTGCGGATCAATTGGCCAGAATTCCTTTCCACCCCGAAACGGCTCGACCGAGACCTTTCCCGAGTCAACGTTCGCGTACAGCGGGTACCACTGATTGGGACGGTCCCCTGGGCGGCTATTGCCTCCACGTCGACGGAGGTTGTCCCATAGAAACTGTCCCTTCAAGTCCTTCTCTGAATACGCTGCCTTTTCCTCTTCTGTTAGCTCTCGGATCAATAACTCAGCAGCGCTTGCGTCCTTCGCGTAGAACATGCAGTAGTCATGGCTACGTGCAGGCACGTTGGGGCGGATATTCTGGCCCGCGGGATTAACTTCAACCGCGATGGTGGAAATGAAATTGGCGCTGCCGAAGATGCGATCAAGTACCAGTCGCAGTGCAGGCGCCTCCGTGTCGTCAATCGCAACTCCGATAACTCCCTCCCTGGGCATGGTCCCATGAACCAAGCGAACTCTGTTCTCGATCATCGCGAGCCACGAGGAATGCTTGTATTCGTTCTTGTAAACGAACCCGAATTCGGAGGTGTTGTACGGCGGATCGATGTAGACTACATCAATCGCCCGCATCAGAACGCGGTTGAGCAGCGTCAGCGCATGAAAATTCTCAGAGCAGACGAGTAGACCTTCTGTCCATGCCTCGATATTCCGCTGAGCCGCGAGCAACTGAGTGACAAAAGCCTCGTCAAAATGCTTCGTATCGACCACCAAGAACTGGTGCGCTTTTAGAAAATCCACTTTCACGGGTTCCTTGAAAGCGGTCGTAGCCATATCGCCCTTGATCTTGTCGACATGAAACAGTTGCTTCCAATCTGCGATCTGCGCCTTGTTCCTAACGATCTCGGGATACAGCTCGTCGGGCACGCGGTCGAGAGTGACGCAGTAGTTGACCTCGGTAACGAACTTCTTCTTCTCAAATAGCCGCTTCTGGAAGTTCTCGATCTGCGCGACGAAGGCAATGATCTGGCGGCCGATGGCCTTGATGGTGCGGAGGGTCTGGAACCAGTTTTCGGAGCGTGATTCGCCGCCGGCTTCGAGTTCGTCGAGATTGAGGACTTCGTTCTTGAGGTAGAAGTCGAGCTCGCGCTCGAGGAAGCCTTTCAGGTCCTTGTGGATGAAGAAGTCGGTGGTGTTTGATCGGGTATAGGCGCGCAGGTGGTGGTCGAGGAGCGTCACGGTTTCACCGTCGGCGTCCTTGCGCTTTTCGTGCAGCAGCGCGACGAGCGCATCGGGGGTCTTCTTCGCCGACTGCTGGATCGCCGAGGTGGCATCGGCGAGGATACCTTCCTGGCCTTTCTTCTTTTTCGGCTTGCCTTTGCCGTTCCCGCCTTCGGCCGCGCCGTTCTCCGCGCTGCCTTTCCCGTAGCGGATCTCCTCGTCAGCGCCAAGGGGACGGTATTCGAAGGGGATGGAGAGGGTCTTGGTCTTCGCGTCTAGCTCGATATCGCCGGGCCGCGGGATGAAGAAGCGCTTCGCGCCCTTGACGTTGTTCTGCTCCACGTCCGCATTGCGGAGCTTGAAGCGGACGGTCCAGCCGCCGTGCTTGTAGCTGTAGTCGGTGAAGTTCTCGCCGGTCTTGATGTAGTACTGGTCGGCGTTGGCCCAGTGCAGGTGGACTTCCTCGCCGTTGTAGGGGATGGCGTACTTGTCGCGCCGCGAGTAGCGCCGAAGCGACATGAAGTCGCCGTCGTCGTAGTAGCGGCTGAAGAAGGCATAGAGGTGGTTGAAGATTTCGGCTTCGAGCTCGGGGCTGGATTTGGCTCCCGCCGCGCGCGCGCGGAGCGCCTCGTAGTCCTTGCCGAGCGGCAGATCCTGACCCTTGAGAAGTTTGCCCTCGGCGTCGAGCGCGTCGTCGCCGAAGTTTTCGCGGATCCTCGCGGTCGCCTCCGTGAGCTGACGCGCGAGGTCGGCCTGCTCCGCGTGCGCACCCCGCTTCAGCTCCTTGTCGAGACCCTCGATCAGGTCCTTCTCGATGAAGCGCTCGATCACCGCGCGCTTCTGATTCATGATGCGGTAGATGCCGAAGTCCAGCTCGGCGTTGTCGAACTGGAACAGCTTCTTCAGGAGTGCCTGGAATTTCTCTCGCGGCGTAGTCATCGAGTGCTCAGTGTACCGAGGGAGTCGCGATTTCGTGCGCCGATCGGAAGAGCTGGATCCAGAGGTAGTTGGCGTTGTCGGTGCGCGGCAGGCCGAAGGGGAAGCGACGCGCATTTCCCTTCGCATTGTGGCCGACGGCGTCCTTCAAGCGCTCTTTGTCCACGGCGTTGACGTTGAACGGCGGATTGGCGAGGGCGAAGTCGAAGGCGCCCACGGCCTTGTGCGGGTCGTCGTAGTAGCTGTTGACGTCGGCCCCGTGCTTGATGTCGCCCTCCAGCCCGTGCACGGCGAGGTTCATGCGGGCGAGGCGCCCGGTCTCGTCGGTCTTCTCGACGCCGAAGATGGAGAGCTCGGACGCGGGGTTCTTCTTGTGCTCGTGCACGAAACGCGCGGACTGGACGAACATGCCCCCTGAGCCGCAGGCGGGGTCGAGGATGCGGCCGTGAAAGGGCTCGAGGATCTCGACCATGAGGCGCACGATGGGCGCCGGGGTGTAGAACTCGCCGCCCTTCGCCCCTTCCGTGCGGGCGAATTCGCCGAGGAAGTATTCGTAGATGCGCCCGAAGGCGTCGAAGTCGAGGCTGACGGGAATCTCGGAGACCTTCTTCAGCAATTCCTTGAGCAGGGTGCCGTTGAAGATCTGGTAGTTGCGCGGCAGCACGCCCTTGAGATTGGGGTTGTGCTTCTCGATGTCGGCCATCGCCTCGTTGACCGCCTTGCCGACGTTGCTGCCTTCCGGTCGCGCGAGCAGGTAGTCGAAGCGCGCGTTCTCCGTGAGGAAGAGGACGCCCTCGGAGATGTAGGCGTCCGGGCGATCGACGAGCGACCCGCGGCGCGAGGACTTGCCGGCCTTCTCAAGCTCGGCGCGGCGCTTGGCGAAACGCGCTTCGGCGAAGCGCAGGAAGATGAGGCCGAGAACGGGCCCCGAGTATTCGCCCGCCTTCAGCCCGGAGTTGGCGCGGAACTGGTCGGCCGCCTCCCACAGGCGCTTCTCCAGCGCGTGGTTGGCGTCGTCTTTCTCGGTCGGTGCGACCCAGCGCATCACTGATCACTCCCTTAACTTCTGCGTACTGAACTATATTGACAAGAGGTGCCGCCGCCTATATCTTCCCTCTCAATCCGGTTATCCGGAGGTGGATGGCGAAAGCTATCGGGAGGGGCCGCAAGGCCCCTTCTTTATTGCCTACACGAATTTCTTCCCGAATATCCGCCCCTCGTCCTGATCGTACTTGGTCTGGAGCACCTGGATCACCCGCTGCGCAAACGGCGCGAGCGCCCGGTCAAGGAGCTTCTGCTCCCTGAGCATCTCGTTCCTGCTGGGGTGGGCGACCAGATCGGCGAGTTGAAGCCCGGGGAGGTTGTTGATCTTGGGTTTCACTTTCAGTTGCTTGCTTGTCAGCACTTTCTGAAACCGGTCCGGCGAAACGTACTCGGTACCCTTTTCCCAGAGCCGGGCAAACGAATCTTTCAAGCGCCGGTCGTCGTTACCGCCGCGCGATTCGGCCAATACATCGCCAGGCGCACCGACCCTTTCCAGATAGAACACGAACCGCTCCAACAAGATCGCTAATCCGTAATGGTAAGGATCGTAGCGCCAGACCGCGTACGTTTCCTTGTGCCGCTTCTTGTCAAGGCAGACCGATACGACCCTGTATTCCCAGGCACGGAGGCGGTCGAGCAATTCCTCATCGAACTTTCGCCGTGTCCCCTCATCGCCGAGCACCTCAAAGGAACCCTTTGCGTTGAGCATTTCCTTCCGGTGAAAAATCACAGGATCGTCCGGGTGATGCCGAAAGTACCGCGTCTTGAGCGCTTCCATTTCAGGGTGGATGACTTTCTCGACGTGTTCAAGGTCTACAATCACGCCCGTCAAGCTCAGGAAGCGATGGTTGGGGTCCTCCGAGCTGTCGAGATCGGAATTTCCAACTTCGTCAATGTAGATACGGTATTTCATACCTCATCCAACCGACCGCGTTGGGCAGTGAAGCAACTTCGCCATGCACAGAGTTCCTTCAGGCCGCCTTCAACACCTCGACCTCCCGGTCGAGCTTGCCCGCGATCGCGTCCTTCGCGACTTCCAGGTCGTAGTGCGACTGCAGGTTCATCCAGAACTGCGCCTCCATGCCGAAGAACTTCCCGAGCCGCAGCGCGGTGTCCGCGGTAATCGAGCGCTTGCCCTGCACGATCTCGTTGATGCGCCGCGGCGGCACGGCGATGCCCTTGGCGAGACGGTACTGGCTGATTTCCATTTCCTTGAGAAAATCCTCGGCGAGCACCGCGCCGGGATGGACGGGATCGAATTTGCGTTTGGCCATGCTGCTCTCCTTCAGTGCTCGCTCTCCCATTCGCGCCACCCCGCGAGCAGCGGGAAGTATAGTCCCAGCATCGCCGGACCCGCCCCCAGGGCAGCGCCGTACCGCTCGATCTGCTCCCGGTATCGCTCCTTCTCCCGTTCGAGAAATGCCTCCACGTCCGCACCCTCGTGGCGGCTGGTCTTGTAGTCGACGATCCAGCGCACGCCCTCCGCCGTGCGGAACACGCGATCGACGACATAGGTGCTCGCCCCGGCAGCGCCGGTCACGCGGAGGCGATGCTCGCTGCGTGCCTCGGGGTGCGGACCGAGTACCCAGCGTCCGCGCTCGTCTGAGATCGCGTTCTTCATGGCCATTGTGACAAGCTCGACGGAGCCCTTCAGGTCGCGATGCGGAACGCCCCGCCGTTCGAGTTCCTTCGCGAATCGCTCCTTCAATGCATCGACGCGCTTCGCGTCCCATCCCCGCAACTCATCATCGGCGATGCGCTGCAGCCAGCGATGCACGATCGTTCCGACATGACGCGCCGTTTCTCCGGCCCATGAGAACTCGATCTCCTCTTCCTGCCGGCCCTCGTCGGGCGCCGTCCACCTCGCTGAAGTTGGCGCCTTCGGCAAAGCGAAGCCGGCCGGAAGGCGATGCAGTACATCGTGGATCGGCATCCGCTCCGGCTCGGCGATCGCATCGGCGGGCGCTTTGCCGAAATGCTCGCGTGCCGTCCACCAGATCTTCGCGAGGAGGGAGCGCTTCGAGGGTTCCTTGGGCCTGAGGTCTTCGTCGGCCTTCGCGCAGGCGAGGAGGTGCAGGCGCTGCCTGGCGCGGGTGGCGGCGACGTAGAAGAGGCGGCCGGCCTCGATATCGTCGGCTTCCTTGTCGAGCTCTCGTACATATTGGTAGGTCGGGTCTTCGCCGGCGCCGGTCTCGTCGATCGGCGCGAGGAGGAGGCCTGAGGGAAGGAGCGACTTCCAGACGAGGAGCGGCTTCGGGCCGGAGCGAGGCAGGCGGTCGAGGCCGGGGACGATCACGGTGTCGAACTCGAGGCCCTTGGCGCGGTGGATGGTCATGATCTCGACCGCGTCCTTCGGCGCCTTTACGTCCGGCTGGGCGTAGAGGCGGCGGTCGATCTTGTCTTCGAGCGCAGCGAGATCGACCTCGCCCGCCTCTTCCAGGCGCTCGAGCTCGTCGAGGAAGATCTCGGCGTCCTCGAGGTCGGTCTCGCTCTCGACGCACGCGGGGCCGCCGAGCGCGAGCCACGCGCCCTCGACGCGTTCGCGCAGAGAGCCGCGCAGCCGGTTCTTCACCGGCGGCGCGAGGACCGAGCGGACGCGGTCGACGCGCTTCTGGCCATCGGGCGAGAGGTGGGTGACGTCGCGCATCTTGTCCCAGATGAGCGCACCGCTGCTGGTGTACTCGCTGTTGGTGTATTCGCTGCGGCCCTCCTCGCCCCGGCCGGACGAGATGAGCAGGAGATCGGCGAGGGTGAGGCCGCACCAGGGAGCGCGCAGGCACGCGAGCCAGGCGATGCGGTCGCCGAGGTGCAGCAGCGCGCGCGTCAGCGCGTAGAGGTCCTGCACGACCTGCTTCTCGCCGAGCTGCTCGATGTCGAGGGCGCGGAAGCGCACGCCCGCTTCCTTGAGCGCCGGCACGATCTCGTCGAGGTGCGCGCGGTTGCGGACCAGGATCGCCTTGCTGCCCGAAGCCTCCCGGACGATAGCAACGACCTTCTTCGCCTCCTCCTCGCGGTCGTAGCCGCAGTGCCAGGTCACCGCGGCGCCGGGAAGCGCGCTCTCGTGCGGCGAAGCCGGAAGGTACGGCACGGCGCCCGATGTCTGGTCTTCCTGCGCGGGCAGCACGCGCGGGAACGATTCGTTGAACCACTTCACGAGGCCTTCCTGCGAGCGGCGGTTGGTGCTGAGCTCGATCGGCTCGAGCTTCACCGACCCGAGCCCGGAGTGCTTGGCCTGCAGGAAGAGCGAGACTTCGGCCTCGCGGAAACGGTAGATGGACTGCATCGGGTCGCCGACGAGGAACAGCGTGCGGCCGTCGCCCGGCTGCCAACCCGAGGTCAGCTTGGTCAGCAATTCGAATTGCGACAGCGACGTGTCCTGGAACTCGTCGACCAGGACGTGCGAGATCTTCTGGTCGAGCGAGAGCAAGAGGTCGCTCGGGTCGTCGACCGAGCCGAGCGCCTCGAGCGCGCCGTGCGCGAACTCGGTAAAGTCGGCCTGGCCGCGCTCGGCGAAGAGCACCTTGAGCTGCGCGACGGCGGGCTTGAGCAGCGCGAGGATCGCTTCCAGCGCCTCCCATTGGCGGTCTTCGTATTGCGCCGGCGGCATGTTGCAGAGGGCGAAGAGCGCCTCGCGCAACGGTTCGTTGTCGGAGAGCTTCTGGGCCAACGGCTCGCGCTTCCGCCAAGTGCCTTCCTTGGTGAGGAGCTGCTTCGCGAGATCTTCCGAAGCGGCGGGGTACAGCGCCTGGGCGCGCTTCAGGAGGCGCGTTCGTTCGGAAACCAGTGTGGCTTCCAGCTCCTGCCGCGTCGGCACGGCGCCGGTTTTGCGCAGCCAGCGGTCGCGACTCTCGAGCATCTTCGCGAGCTGGTCGGTGGCGAGCGGGATGTTGTTGTCGAGATGCGCGAGCAGCCGCTCGGTCGCGGGATTGAATTCCTCGAACACGCGCGCCGCGGCCTCGAAGTAGAGGGGCTTCGCATCCTCGACGATCTCGGGTTGGGCGCCGAAGCGGGCGAGCACCGGCACCTGGCGCGTGAGCGCGGTGCAGAACGCGTCGATCGTCTGTATCCGCAAGCGGTGAGCGATCTCGGCCGACTCATTTCCCGTTTCGCCCAGGCGCTCCAGCACTCGCTTGCGCATCTCGGCCGCCGCCTTCTTCGTGAAGGTGATGGCGAGAACTTCCTCGGGCTTTTTGACGACCTCCAGCAGTTTTAGAAAGCGGCGCACCAGCAGCTCGGTCTTCCCGGAGCCGGCAGGCGCCTGGACAATGAAGGAGCGGCGGGCGTCGAGCGCCCGCTCCCGCGCGGCGGCGTCCTTCATCTCGCTCACTCTTCGAACTCCTCTTCGGCCAGGACGTTGATCTTCTCGTACACGTGGCACAGTGTCTCGGGGCCGCAGCAGGTAATCAGGATCTTCTTCATTGCTTCGGACATCGGGGAGGCGACAGATTGTAGCTTAGGCGCGACAGCTCGCTCGTCGTCCACGTCCCGGGCAGTTTGGCATCGTTACACTCGATGCCGTATTGCGGTTATGACTATTTCGTAATATCCTAACGCCGTGCTTCGTACCGTCACCGTCAAATTGAAGGACCGCCTGCTCGCCGAGATCGAGGCCGAAGCGCGCGCGCGCCGCACCACGCGCTCGGCCGTCGTGCGCGCCCGCCTGGAGCGCCCCGCCGCACCCGGCTCGGCCTGGGACCGCATACACGACCTCGTCATTCGCCGCGAGTCCGCGCCGTCCGACCTCGCCGCGAACAAGGCGCACTTGAAGGGCTATGGGCGCTCTCGTCGTCGTTGATACCGGACCGCTCGTCGCGGCCCTGCTCGAGCGAGACCGCGACCACGCGTGGACCCGGGCGCAGCTGCAGGGCCTGCCCGCGCCGCTTGCCACCTGCGAGGCCGTGTTGTCGGAAGCCTTCTTCCTGCTTCGCCGAGTGCGCGGCGGCGGCGAGCGGCTTGCCGCCCTTATCGACCGCGGCGCCGTCGAGTCTCGCTTCGACTTCCAGGACGAGCGCGACTCGGTCCTGCGCTTGCTGCGAAAGTATGCCGACACGCCGATGAGCTTCGCAGACGCCTGCCTCGTGCGCATGACCGAGCTGCATCGGGATTCGCGCATCCTGACCCTCGACCGCGACTTCCCTGCCTACCGCCGCAACGGCCGCGAGCGCATTCCGCTGCTCGCTCCCTGGTAGGGTCGGGCGGAAACGTCGGGCTCATCGTCACGCTGGCGAAAACGGATAGTAGAAACGGATAGTAGAATCAATTCGTCGCTTGAAGCTGGGGCGGCATGCTGGCGCGCTGCGATCTGGTGTTGAACGAGCCTGGAACCCCGCATATCGGTCTTATGTTAATTTCGCTCCCCTGCGCACCCCCGAGCGGGCGCGATCGGAGGGAGTCTAGTGGTAAATTGGACCGGGCCTCACGACTGCAGAGCTCGGGCGAAGACCGAAAGCCCTGCGGCCCCAAGCAGAGAGCGCTGTCGGCAAGAAGCCTCGGCACCCTAGCGCGAGCCAGCGTAGTGTCTTAGTCTTTGCCATCGGCGCGACACGAGCGATTATGGACACCATATACC
>JBATEB010000340.1:0-2519 GCA_049663805.1 Burkholderiales bacterium
GAAGTGGATTTTCTGCCCTTCGGACCGATCGAGCGGGCGGACCGTACGATTGCGTGGCCTCCGGACGGGATTCATGGAGGGCCGAACTTGAACTCCTATCTGACGCTGAAACCCCCGTACTCCTGACCTTGCGTAACCCTGATTCCGGTCGCTGACGCGGGTTGGAAACGGCCGGATACGGCCCGGAAGCAGACACTTTCCCGCGGTCCCGGTGTCTCCGGGACCGTAGATACCGCCAGTCTGTCGTGGTGCCCGAAACCCATGCAAACCGGCAACCCCCGATAGAATGCCGCATGCCCGAGCTCCCCGACGTCGCTGTATACATCGACCACCTCCAGCAGCGCCTCTCAGGCCAGACGCTCGATCGGGTGCGCCTCCTCAGCACTTTCGTCCTGCGCAGCGTGGAGCCGCCGGTCGCGCGCGCGGAGGGGAGGAAGGTCGTGGGCGTGCGCCGCATGGGGAAGCGGATCGTGATCGAGCTGGAGGGCGGGCTCTTTCTCGTGCTGCATCTGATGATCGCGGGACGGCTGCGCTGGCTCGATAAGACCGCGAAGCTGCCGGGACGGATCGCGCTTGCCGCCTTCGAGTTCGAAAACGGGTTGCTCGCCTTCACCGAGGCCGGGACGAAACGGCGCGCGTCGCTCCATCTGGTCGAAGGCGAGGCGGCGCTCGCGGCGATGGACCCCGGAGGCCTCGAGGTGCTCGATTCGGACGTCGCCGAATTCGCCGCGCGCCTGAAGCGGGAAGGGCACACGCTCAAGCGCGCGCTCACCGACCCCAAGCTCTTCAGCGGAATCGGCAACGCGTACTCGGACGAGATTCTGCACCGCGCGAAGCTCTCGCCTTTCCTCCAGACGGCCTCGCTCTCGGAGGAGGAGATCGCGCGCCTCCACGATGCCGCGCGCGCGACGCTCGTCCAGTGGACCGAGCGCCTGCGCCGCGAAGCCGGCGCGGATTTCCCGGAGAAGGTCACCGCCTTTCGCGACGGCATGGCGGTGCACGGCCGCTACCGCCAGCCTTGCCCGGTGTGCGGCTCGCCGGTGCAGCGCATCGTCTACGCCGAGAACGAGACGAACTACTGCGCGCGCTGCCAAACGGGCGGCCGGGTCCTCGCCGACCGCGCGCTGTCGAGACTCCTCAAGAAAAGCTGGCCGCGCTCGATCGACGAGCTCGAATGAAATCCCTCCGCACCTCCTGGGCCGGACTGTCTGCGAACCTGCGCGGCGCCGCCTTCGTGATCGTCGGCGCCTTCGTCCTCATCCTCATGGCTTCGCTGGTGAAGCAGCTCGGCAAGTCGCTGCCGGTGTTCGAGGTGCTCTTCGTCCGCTTTCTCGTGGGTCTGCTGCTGCTGCTGCCCGTGATCTGGCGGCTGGGGTTCGAGCGGCTGCGCACGAAGAAGCTGCACCTGCATCTCGTGCGCGGATTCGTCGGCTTCATGGGCAATCTGTGTTTCTTCATCGCCCTGGTGAACATGGCGATCGCCGACACGGTCAGCATCCAGTTCGCCCGCCCCCTGATCCTGGCGGTGATCGCCTCCGTTTTCCTGGGCGAAGTCATCGGCGCTCGCCGCGGCATCGTGACGGTCGTCGGCTTCGCGGGCGTGCTGATGATCGCCCGTCCGTTCGGCGGCGGCTTCGAGCCCTGGGCGCTGGTGGCCCTCACCGGCACGATCTTCGGCAGCCTCGTGGTGCTGATGATCAAGCTCTTGAGCCGCACCGAGCCGACGCTGGTGATCATGTTCTATTTCGCCCTGTTCACCACGCTCTTCGCCGCCATTCCCGCCGCGATGACCTGGCAGACGCCGACCTGGACCGAGCTCGCGCTCCTCGTCCTGTGCGGGGCGCTCGGCATCGTCGGCCAGTCGCTGTTCACCCACGGCGTCGGCCTGGGCGAGACGAGCTTCGTGATGCCGTTCGACTACCTGCGGATCGTGTACTCCTTCATCCTGGGGTTCGTGTGGTTCGCGGAGGTTCCGGGATTCTGGAGCTTCGCCGGCGCCGCGGTCATCATCGCGAGCAGCCTCTACCTGTTGCGCAGCCAGGGCGGAAAAGCCCCGCCCGGGGGTTGACCGCGGAAAGTCAGTTCTCGCGCCCGAGGCCGTGGCGGTAGACCAGGGTCCCGCCGAGCCACCCGCCCACGGCGAGCACGGCGGCGCCGACGAATGAGAGCGAGAGCGCCCACGCCGTCGGCGCCATTTCCGCCCCCGTCTTCGCGCGCAAGACCCAGCTGGCGCCGAACAGGGCGGCGGCGAGCGCCATCGCCATCATGTGCGCCGTGGCCGTACCGATCGCCGGTTCGTCCGGCCGCAGCGCAAGGAATTCGACGAAACCCGTCGCGATCGCGGGCAGGGCGGCGGCGAGGCCGAGGGCCAGGCACCAGTAGCTCATCTGCCACCAGAGCGGATCGGTCGGCCGCCACCCGCCGACGACATCCCACAGCACCGCGGCCAGCCACAGCCCGATGGGGAAATGCACCAGCGCCGGGTGCAGGGGATGTCCCGCGATGCGCGCCCGAATCAT
>JBATEB010000341.1:0-3347 GCA_049663805.1 Burkholderiales bacterium
ACCGACGCGCGAGCGCGCGGTTCCAACTCGGCCATTGGCGTCTAGGGGATCAGCCCAAAAAATGGCAAAGCGCGACTACTACGAGGTGCTGGGCGTCAACCGCGACGCCGACGACGAGACGATCAAGAAGGCCTACAGGCGGCTGGCGATGAAGCATCACCCGGACCGCAACCCGGACAACCCCAAGGCCGAGGAGCAGTTCAAGGAGGCGAAGGAGGCATACGAGGTCCTGACCGACCCGAGCAAGCGGGCCGCCTACGACCGCCATGGCCACGCGGGAATCGATCCGCGGGCGGGAATGGCTGGCGGGGGTGCGGGATATTCGAGTTTCGCCGACGCGTTTGGCGACATTTTCGGGGATATCTTCAACCAGGCGGGCGGCGGACGGTCTTCTGTATATCGCGGAGCCGACTTGCGCTACAACCTCGAGGTCGCGCTGGAGCAGGCGGCGCGCGGCACCGAAACCCGGATCCGCGTTCCAACGTATGAAGATTGCGGGACCTGCAAAGGATCCGGGGCGAAGCCGGGGACCAAGCCGCGAACCTGCCCGACCTGCGAAGGGCACGGACAAGTTCGCATGCAACAGGGCTTTTTCTCCATCCAGCAAACCTGCCCGAAGTGCCACGGCACCGGAAAAATCGTCGCCGAAGCCTGCCCGAGCTGCCAGGGTGCGGCGCGCGTAAAGAAACAGAAGACGCTCTCGGTGAAGATTCCGGCCGGGGTCGACGACGGCGATCGAATCCGCCTCTCGGGAGAGGGTGAACCCGGGATGAACGGCGGGCCGGCGGGCGATCTCTATGTGCAGATCCAGATCAAGCCTCACTCGGTTTTTCAGCGCGACCACGACGACCTGCACTGCGAAATGCCGATCAGCTTCGCCACCGCCGCTCTCGGCGGGGAGATCGAAATCCCGACCCTGGAGGGTTCGGCAAAGATCAAGATCCCGTCGGAGACCCAGTCGGGGAGGGTCTTTCGCCTGCGCGGCAAGGGGATCCGCGGCGTGCGCAGCCGGGCAACGGGGGACCTGCTGTGCCACGTCGTCGTCGAAACGCCGGTCAATCTGACCGAACGCCAGGGGGAACTCATGCGCGAGTTCGAGTCGATCAGCCAGAAAGAACCCGAGCGCCACAGCCCTCGAGCCAAGTCCTGGATGGACAAGGTGAAGGAATTCTTTGCGGAGTAGTCCGGTAATAATCATAGAGTTACGTTGTGTCGCCGGCCAGGAACCGACTTTCTCCCTTTCGCGCGCCCCATGGCGGGGGGGCAGACCGGTTCGCCTCTCCCTGGAACTGGTCCTGAACTTGCTTCAACAATCGAAACCCATTGTCCACGAGCGAAGTTATTGGTCTAGAATCAGCGGACTCGGGTAATCCTTTAAAGGAGGACCTATGATTCGGTCCGTCCGCCGTTGGCCACGATGTCGCGCAGGAAGAGAGGACCTTATGACAAGCACTCGGAAACTCGTACTGGCAGCCGGTGTGCTGCTCTTTCTTTTCGGGGCAGGAACGACGCAGGCCCAGCGTGCGGGCAAGACGACCGCCAGCCCGTCCAAAACCATCTTGATCGGCCAGTCCGGGCCCGTCAGCGGAAACAACAAGGAGTTCGGAATCGACATCGAGAACGGGGTGCTCGCTTACTTCAAAAAGGTAAACGAGGCAGGCGGCGTCAACGGACGCAAGCTGGAGCTCATCACCCTCGACGACGCCAACGACAGGGCGCGGGCGGGCGAGAACGGCAGGGTACTCATCGAGGAACGCGGCGTGCTTGCCCTGTTCGGCTACGCCAGCGCGACCTTGAGCCTGCCGGCGCTGCCGTTTGTCGAGAAGCACAAGGTTCCCTTTGTCGGCCCGTTCACCGGCGCCGAGCCGATGAGATCTTTCCGCCCCTATGTGTTCAACATCCGCGCCAGCTATGCGGACGAACTGGAAAGGATCATTGAGTTCTATGCCAGCACCGGCATGAAGAAGTTCTCCGTGATTCACTACGACGATGCGGTCGGGACGGCAAACCGCGGTGTCGTCGAGGCTGCTCTAGCCAAGCGCGGACTCAAGCCGGCGTCCATAGGCACCCTGAAGCGCAACCAAACCGATCTCGGAAGCGCGGTGTCGGACGTCCTCAAGGCCGCGCCCGACGTTGTACTTGCGACGACGCTCTATCGGACCACGGCCGACTTCGTCAAACAGGCGAAGAAAGGCGGCTCCGGCGCCCAGTTCGCCAGCCTTTCTTTCGTGGGTGCAAGCGCGCTGGCGGAAGCCCTTGGCCCGGTAGGAATCGGGGTCGTGATTTCACAGGTGGTACCCCCCTACTCCAAGTCCTCGGTTCCGATCGTCAAGGAATACCAGGCCGCGATTCAAAAGCATCTCGGTAAGCCCGATTACTCGTTCACTTCGCTCGAGGCGTACATCGGCGCCAAGGTGCTGGTGGAGGCGATCCGGCGCACCGGCGCCAACCCGACGCGCGAAAATCTCCTCAGAGTGCTCAACACCATGCAGGATTACAACCTCGGCGGCTACGTCGTGGATTTCAGTCCCACGAACCACAACGGATCCCGGTTCGTCGAATTGACGGCGATCAGCCGCGGCGGCCGATTCGCGTACTAGGCAGCTCGGGCGGATCGCCAACGGAGGCGCTCCCGTCAAGGCAGGGCGTGCGAGTCATCGGGGACTCCCATCCCGCCGCTGCCCTTCCAGCCGGTCGCTCCCGGTTCAGGTGCGCCGCCAGGTCGTTCCCCGCGGGCCACCGTCCTCGAGCGCGATCCCATGGCGGAGCAGTTCATCGCGAATTTCGTCCGCGCGTTTGAAATCCCTGGAACGGCGCGCCCCGTCGCGTTCGGCGATGAAGGATGAGATCTGCTCGCTGGAGATCCCGCCGCCCCCCCCGCCGGATCGGAGAAACTCCTCGCTTTCCCGTCCCAGCAGGCCGAGCACTTGCCCGAATGCGCGCAGCTGGCGCGCGCTCGCCCCGGATTGAGCGCGATTGAGCTCGCCGGCCAGGTCGAAGAGCACGGCGACCGCCGCGGACGTGTTGAAATCGGCGTCCATCGCTTCCGCGAAGCGACGGCCGTGAACTCCCTCCCAGTCCGGGGTTTCCGGGCCCGGCGGCGCGCCCTTCAGCGACGTGTACAGTCTTGCCAGCGCCTGCCGCGCCTCCTCCATATGCTCGTCCGAGTAGTTGAGCGGGCTGCGGTAATGAGCGCGTAGAACGAAAAACCGTACGACCTCCGGATCGTAGCGCTCGAGGAGCTCGCGGACAGTCGCAAAGTTGCCGGTAGACTTCGACATCTTTTCATCCTGCATTCGGACGAAGCCGTTGTGCATCCAGTACTTGACGAAAGGCCGGCGGTCGTC
>JBATEB010000342.1:0-20303 GCA_049663805.1 Burkholderiales bacterium
CTCGAGCGCTGTCTCGTGGCACGACGAGGCGAGCGGCAGCCGGTTCAAGGCGAGCATCGATGAGTTCAGGACGGGCCAGATCGCGAGCGGTGTCCCTGGAGAGCTTTCGCTCTCGGCCAGGATCGAGGGCACCAAGCCGTCGATCAAGTCCCACATCAAGCTCTCGAGCGACTACCGGTTCGATCTGGAAAACAAGAAAGTCTCGCTGACGCGGCTCGATCTTGCGGTGTCGGACGAAGGCGCCGGGGCGGGCGCCCCGGCGATCTCCCTCAAGGGGAACATCGAAGTCGATCTCGCGCCGCAGTCGATCCGGTTCGATCTCGCGATCGACCGCCTCGACCTCGACGCCTACCTGGCATCCGCACCGGGCGGCGCGCCGGGTGCCGGTCCGGGTCGCGGCGCGGGGGAGACCCCGATCGACCTTTCGGCGCTCAAAGGACTGAATCTGAACGGCACCCTCAAGATCGGCCAGCTGATCGCCTCGAAGGTGAAGCTCGAAAACCTCAAGCTTGGCGTGAAGGCCTCCGAGGGCAGGGTCAACGCCGACCCGCTTGAGGCGGACCTCTACCAGGGAAAACTCGCCGGCAGCGCGAGCATCGACGCCAACACCCACCGTTTCGCGTTGAAGTCCCGGCTCGGAGGCGTCGCCATCGGCCCGCTGCTCCACGATGCGCTCGACAACGATCTTCTCGAGGGCCGCGGCGATGTCGCGCTCGACGTGCAAACCGGCGGCAACACCGTCAGCGCGATGAAAAAAGCGCTCGCCGGAAACGCCCGCCTGAGTCTGCACGACGGGGCGATCAAGGGGATCGACCTGAGCGAGGCGATACGCAAGGCGAGGGCCCTCGCTCGATCGACCCCCCCGGGGGAGCAGCGAGCGAGCGGCGCCGAGCGGACCGATTTCACCGAGCTGAGCGCGAGCTTCGTCATCAAGGACGGGGTCGCGCACAACGACGACCTGTCCGCAAAATCGCCGTTGCTGCGGCTCTCGGGCTCGGGAAACGTCGATATCGGAGGCGGATCGATCGACTACCTCGCCAAGCCTTCCCTCGTTCAGACTTCGGGCGGGCAGGGCGGCAAAGACACGGCCGAGCTCCGCGGGGTGACGGTGCCGGTGAGGATCAGCGGCCCGCTGGAGGCGCCGCGGTACCGCGTCGATCTCGGCGCGGCCGCGGGGGAGGCGGTCAAGGAGAAAGCCGAGGAGAAACTGAAGGAGCGCGTACAGGACCGGCTCAAGGATCTCCTCAGGCGGTGAGTTCCTTCGCGAGCAGGCTCCTCCGCTGGCAATCCCGGCACGGTCGCCGCGATCTGCCCTGGCAGCGCACGCGCGATCCGTATCGCATCTGGGTTTCGGAGGTCATGCTGCAACAGACCCAGGTCGCCACGGTTATCCCGTACTACGAGCGCTTCCTTGCGCGCTTTCCCGAACTGGAAGCGCTTGCCCGGGCGCCGCTGGAGCGGGTTCTCGCCGTCTGGAGCGGCCTCGGATACTACTCGCGGGCGCGTAACCTGCACGCCGCGGCCCGGATCGTCACCGAATCGCACGGCGGGCGCTTTCCGCGCACCCGCGAGACGCTCGAGTCGCTTCCCGGTCTCGGCCGGTCGAGCGCCGCCGCCATAGCGGTCTTCGCCTTCGGACGTCGCGAAGCGATCCTGGACGGCAACGTCAAGCGGGTTCTCGCGCGGCACTTCGCCGTGCCGGGTTTTCCAGGGGAGAAAAGGGTCGAAGAGCGCCTGTGGAGGTTCGCCGAGTCGCTCCTTCCCGCGAGGAACATCGCGCGTTACACGCAGGCCATCATGGATCTGGGTGCGGGCGTGTGCACGCGCACGCAGCCCGGATGCGCGCATTGCCCCGTGAAGGCGAGCTGCGCGGCGCTTTCGCGGCGGAAGGTGGAGGCTTATCCGCAGCCGCGGCCGCGCAGGACGATGCCGGAGAAAGAGACGGCGATGCTGATGTTGCTGCGTGCCGGTGAGGTGCTGCTGGAGAAGCGTCCACCGCTCGGACTCTGGGGCGGGCTGTGGTGTCTCCCGGAGGTGCCCGCCGGGGTCGATCCGCGCCAATACTGCAGCGTCCGGTTCGGAGCAAGCCTCTTGGCGGCGGATCGGCTTCCGGCTCTCCGGCACGGCTTTACCCATTTCAGGCTGACCGTCACGCCGCTGATATGTCGGGTGGATCGCGCATCCCGCTGGGCGGGCGAGCCCGGCCAAATCTGGCTGCCTCTCGCGGAAATCGCGCAGGCCGCGGTACCGGCTCCGGTGAAGAAGTTGCTTGCCGCCTTGCCCGGCGCTTAGATCGGAAACCGGGGACAGACCACGGTTTCCGGCGCCGGGTTCGCTGCGCACGGTGGAAAACCGTGGTCTGTCCCCGGTTTTACTTGGGGGCGAGGCCGCGGCTCTCGAGGAAGCGTTGCAGGACCGAGAGCCGCGACAGGCTGTCGGTCAGCTCGAGCAGCTTTTGCTTGGCGGCGAGAGGCACGGGCAGGATTTCACTCAGGCGATACCCGACCCAGGTGGCGTCCTGGAACGCGTGTGGCTCGGCGAAGATGGCCTCGCCCTTGTCGAGAACGACCATTTCGAGAAGCCGGGCGCAAGAGGCGAATTTCGCCGGAATGGGGATGCTCGCGTCCGGGGCAATCGGCTCGACGTCGGCGGAAATCAGGCCCTGGTCGCCGGTCCGGCGCTCCAGGATGCGAAACCGCTGCCCGCCCTGGGTTCTTAGGTTCAGCACGCCGAGCTGTTGCATGTCCCAGTCCAGAATCTTCGCGAGGCATCCGACGCTCTCCGGGACGGCGGGCGGCCCGACTTCCGATCCTTCATGGATGAGGCACACTCCGAAGGGTTGCTCGCGCTTCATGCAGTCGCGCGTCATGTCCATGTAGCGTGCTTCGAAAACCCGAAGGGGAAGCAGCCCCCCGGGAAAGAGCACCGCGTTCAGCGGGAAGATCGGAATGCGAAGCGATTTTTCCGCCATCCGCCTGGCGACGGTCGACGTCATGCCGCCGTCGCCAGATGCCGGTGGCGAACAAGAACGGGCGCGCGGCCCTGAAAACAGCCGCGGAGCCGCTCTACGAGGTACACCGAGCGATGCCGGCCGCCGGTGCAGCCCAGGGCGACGGTGACCGAGCTGCGGCTCTCCTGGCCGTAAGCCGGAAGCCAGGTTTCGACGAAACGGCGGATGTCTTCAAGCATCGCGCCGACCTTCGGTTCCCTCTCGAGAAATTCGATCACCTTCGGGTCGAGTCCGGTCAGCGGACGGAGTTTCGGGTCGTAGTGGGGGTTGGGCAGACAGCGCACATCGAACACCAGGTCAGCGTCCAGCGGAACGCCCTGCTTGAAGCTGAAGGATTCGAAAACCAGCATGATCGTCTCGGCCTGAATTCCGAGCAGTTCCTTGATCCAGTTGCGCAGCGTATTCGGCAGCAGATCGGTCGTATCGACGCGGTATCCGATCTCGCTGACCGGGGCGAGAAGCTCCCGCTCTCTGATCAGGCATTCCTCGAGCGTGCGCGTCCCGGTCGCGAGGGGATGACGCCTGCGCGTTTCCGAAAAACGCCTTATCAGCGTGTCGTTCTTGGCGTCGAGGAAGAGCAGGCGCAGGTCGAACCCCCGCCCTTTGAGCGAGGTAACGTGCCCGGGGACGGATTCGAGCGAATCGCCGCTGCGGGCGTCTATGCTCATCGCAATGCGCTCGTGGCCCGCCTGGCGAAGCAGTTCGGCGGACTGCTCGAGAAGCTGTCCCGGGAGGTTGTCGACGCAGTAGTAGCCGCTGTCCTCGAGGACGTTGAGTGCAACGCTCTTTCCCGAGCCGGAAAGGCCGCTGATGAGCACTAGCTGCATTTCGATACCTTAGCGGATTGACGGGGGCTAGGCAAAACAGACCGGCTCCGCCTCGGACGACCACATGCGGGAGCCGCCGGAAGATCGGCTCGAACGCGAGCAGTTGAAGCGGCGACATCGAGTCGTCCGCTTCAATTTTTCTTCATTTCCGCCTGCTGGCGCTGAAGTAACTCCGTGGCCGAGTCTACCCCTCGCAACTTCAGGATGTAGTTGCGGACGGCGGCTTCCAGCAGTACCGCGAGATTGCGGCCCGCCGCGACCGGGATCACCACTTTTGGGACGGTTACTCCGAGGATATCCTCGGACAGCTCGTGCAGCGGCAGTCGCTCGTGATCGCTCGTTCCCTGCCGATCCAGATGCACGATCAGGCGCATGTTCATCTTCGGGCGAACGGCGGTCTCTCCGAAGATCGTGCGTATGTTGAGCACACCCAGGCCTCTCACCTCGAGAAAGTCCTTCAACATCGGCGGACAGCGGCACTCCAGCGTCGCTGCCGCGATACGCGAGATGTCGACCACGTCGTCCGCCACCAGACCGTGCCCGCGGCTGATCAGTTCCAGGGCGAGCTCGCTCTTCCCGGCCCCGGAGTCGCCGGTGATCAACACGCCCAATCCGAGGACGTCCATGCAGACCCCATGGCGCTCGGTCGTCTCGGCGAGCGCCTTGCCCAGATAGCGACGCAACCGGTCGACGAGCTGCGCGCTCGGCATCTCGGTGGCGAACACCGCGGTTGCCGCGGCTTCAGCGGCCTTCAGGATGCGAACGTCGGCAGGCGCCGAGTCGGCGAAAACCATCGCTGCGGGATGGACGGCAAACAGGTTGCCGAGCAACCGGAACAGTTCGGCTTCGCCGAACGCGGCAAGGTGCGCGATCTCGTGGTTACCCAGTACCTGGATGCGGTTGGGGTGAATGAGGTTGAGGTGACCTACGAGGGCGGCGACGTCGGAACTGTCGCGCCGTATCCTGGTCGCGCCGCCGGCCTTCCCGCCTATCCAGGCAAAGCCGAACTTGTCGCGGGTTTCCTCATACAGCTGCGCGACGCTGATCTGCAACATGAGGCTGCCAGGTTGTGATGTGCCGATGTAGTTCGCTCGCGTCGGTATCGGTCGACAGCTTGTCGCGCAAGTCTCGATCGCTGAGCATTTGCGCGAGTTCTGACAGGATTTGAAGGTGCTGCTCGGTCGCCTGCTCCGGGACGAGAAGCAGGAAAACGAGATCGACGGGCTTGCCGTCGGGCGAATCGAACGGAACCGGCTGGGCGAGACGAACAAAAGCGCCGATGGCCTCCTTGATGCCCTTGATCCTGCCGTGGGGAATCGCTACTCCCTGACCCAGGCCCGTCGAGCCGAGGCGCTCGCGGGCAAACAGACTGTCGAAAACGAGGCTCCGCGCCACACCCTGGTTGTTCTCGAACAGGAGCCCGGCCTGCTCGAACATGCGCTTCTTGCTCGTCACATCCAGATTCAACAGGATGTTCGAAGGGGGCAAGAGCTTGGCGATCAGGTTCATCGAAAAGTTCCGCAATCGGTCATGACGGGCGGAGTCGCACGCAGAATCCGTGCCCGCGGATCCGAAAGGCGTGAAATTCTACACCAACGGATCGGCAAACTGTGGAAAGTCCGCATTCATCAGGTCGGGTTCCGGGGGATCCCGGTCTGCGGGAAACATGAAGGCGGGCCCCCCGCGCAGATCGCGTAAGGTCGCGGAGTCAAAGGGCCTTTCTCATGCTCACCGACGGAATCTGCAGCGACTCGCGGTACTTGGCGATGGTGCGGCGTGCCACGACGATGCCTTGCTGACTCAGGACTTCGGAAATCTTGCTGTCCGAGAGCGGTTTTCGGGCGTCTTCGGCGGCGACCAGCTGCTTGATCAGCGCCCGAATCGCCGTGGCGGAGCAGGCCCCACCCGTATCGGTGGAGACGTGGCTCCCGAAAAAATACTTGAGCTCGAAGATGCCTCGCGGCGTAAACATGAATTTCTGGGTCGTCACCCGCGAAACGGTCGACTCATGCAGGCTGAGCGTGTCGGCTATTTCGCGCAGCACCAGCGGCCGCATCGCCACTTCTCCGTGCTCGAAAAAATGCCTCTGCCGGTCCACGATCGCCTGAGACACGCGCAGTATCGTCTCGAAGCGCTGCTGGACGTTCTTGATCAGCCAGCGCGCCTCCTGCAATTGGTGCGAAAGCTGGCTGCCCGAGTGGTTCCGGTTGTTCTGGAGGATTTCGGCATACATGCGGTTGACGCGCAGCTTCGGCATGGCGTCGGAATTGAGACTCGCCACCCAGACGTTCTTGACCTTCTTGACGATGACGTCGGGAATGACATAGCGCGTCTCGACGAGCGAGAACGCGGCGCCGGGCCGGGGGTTGAGGCTCTGGATCAGCCGTTGCGCCTCCCGCAACTCGTCGTCTCCGCACTGCAGGATCTTCTTGAGACGCACGAAATCGCGGGCCGCCAGCAGCTCCAGGTGTCCGCGGGCGATCGCCAGCGCCTGAGCGCGGTGGGGTGTCGATTCCGGAAGGGCCAGCAGCTGGAGCTCGAGCGACTCGGCGCAATTTCGCGCTCCCACGCCCGTGGGGTCGAAGTTCTGCAGGTGTTTGAGGGCGATGTGCAGTTCCTCGGGTTCGATCTGCAATTCCTCCGGAACGAGCTGCGCGAGCTCTTCCAGCGGCTGAGTCAGATAGCCGGCTTCATCGAGCGCTTCGATCAGGAAGGCCACCAGTGCCCGGTCGCGCGTCTCCAGGTTGGTGAGCGAGAGCTGCCTCAGGAGATGTTCGCGCAAGTTGGGGGCGTCGGCGGCGACCTGAAAAAAATCGCTTTCGTCGTTGTCGTCGCGGGCCCCCCCGCCCGATCCGGGTTCACCCGCCCAGTCGATGTCGGCCGAGAAAGAGTCCGCCGCGGGCGCGGCTTCCGCGCCCGCGTCCTCCACTGGCGTCGGGGCCGGGGTGGCTTCGCTGCCGTTCAGGGGAACCACCGGTGGAGGCTCGTCGGTTTCTTCGCGCTCGAGCAGCGGGTTTTCAGTCAGAAACTTCTCGAGCTCCTGATTCAACTCCAGGGTCGACAGCTGGAGCAGGCGAATGGACTGCTGCAGCTGGGGCGTCAGAGTCAGATGCTGCGAGAGCTTCAGCTGCAGCGTCTGCTTCATCGGGCGGGGTCCCAAAGGTCTGCCGGGACGACGCTCATTCTGGGAAGGTGAAATGGAAACATGGCGTACATTGCGGGCGGGGCCGCACCCTACAACCGGAAGTTCTCGCCGAGATAAACGCGTCTGACGTTTTCATTATAGACGATCTCATCGGGCTTGCCGAAGGCGAGCACCAGACCGTCGTTGATGATGTAGGCGCGATCGCAAATGCCCAGCGTTTCTCGCACGTTATGATCCGTGATCAGGATGCCGATGCCGCGATCCTTGAGAAAGCGGATGATCTTCTGGATATCGAGCACCGCTATCGGATCGACGCCGGCGAAAGGCTCGTCGAGCAGGATGAAGTTCGGGCGCATCGCGAGCGCGCGCGCAATCTCAACGCGGCGCCGTTCGCCTCCGGAGAGCGACAACGCCGAGGACTGGTGCAGGTGCGCGATGTTCAGGTCCTGCAGCAATCCGGAAAGCCGCGACTGGATTTCCTCCTCCGGGAGGTCCTGCAGTTCGAGAACCGAGCGGATGTTCTCTTCGACGGTCAGCTTGCGAAAAATCGAGGCTTCCTGGGGCAGGTACGACAGCCCCATCCGGGCGCGGCGATGCATCGCGAAGTGACTGATTTCCCTGCCGTCGAGATGGATCCCTCCGTCGTCGACGGAGATCAGGCCGACGATCATGTAGAAACAGGTGGTTTTTCCCGCGCCGTTGGGACCGAGCAAGCCGACGACTTCGCCGCTGGAGACTTCGAGGGAAACGTCCTTGACCACGACCCTCGATCCATACCGCTTCCGCAGCCCGCTGACCTGGAGTTGGCTCATCGTCTTGGTGTCCCGCTCGGAAAGCATGCGCTAATCCTTGCGGTCGGCCCCGGGGGCGGGCTCGCTCCGGGGCGCCGCCTTCTTCGGCATGATGGTCGCTCGCACCCGCCCGTCCGGGTCCGCTCCCGCAGTGCCATCGCCTGACTTTACCGTAAAGCGCTCGGTTCTCGCGTCGTAGGAGATGTAATCGCCGCGAATGTCGTCCCCGCTGTCGCGACGCAGGCGGGCGCCATTGAAGAACTCCACGCGCTCGCTCTTGCCGTCGTATACGATCCTCTGCGCCTGTCCGTCGATGTACTCGACGTAGCCCTCGCGTTTGTGCCGGAACGTCGCCGGGCTCCCCGTCGCGATACCCCGCTGGAAGCCGTCGCTGTCCTGATGCACGACGATCCGGTCCGCGCGAATAATCATCGAACCCTGCGTCAGGACGACCTTTCCCTCGAACGTGGCGATTTTTTTCGCTTCGTCGGCCGCCATGCTGTCCGACTCGATGTTGACCGGCTTGTCCCGGTCGGCGCGCTCGGCGAAGGTCGGGATCGGCGCCAGCGCACACAGCGCCGCGAGGCACAGGGCCGTCGCCCCCCGCGACCTAATCGCGGCCCGGCGCACTGAAGGTGCCCTTTACCTGGGAGCCGAGCGAAAATTGACGCTTCTTCTCGTTCACCACCATGCCGACGCCGGTGAGCGTGGAGCTTCCCTCGCTTATGGTGACCGTGCGATCCGTTCGCGCGATACCCTGCTCGGCGAGGATGTGCAGGAACTCGGTGCTGACGCGAAATTCCGGCGTGTCGGGCGTGCGTTCGCGCAAGACCTCGACATTGCCGTAAAGGAAAGCCTCCTCGCCCAGGCGATTGACGACGCCCCGGCTGGCGGTCGCGGTGAAGTCGCCGCCGTCGTCGGCGACCTGAACGACGCGCGGATAAAGCACTTCGCCCGACCCATCGTCGGCGAAATGGACCATCCTGGGGGCGGAAAACGTGTAACGGAGTTTTCCGGATTCGTCCAGCCGCTGGATCGTGAAGTTTTCGACGATCGCATCGGGTTCGTGTTTCGCAGGCCCGGGTTCGCCGCGGGAACGGTCCTGCACCGCGTACTCCAGCCACAGGGTGAGCGCGGCGAGAAGCACCATCATGACCAGGGGCAGCAGGTGGACGACGCGCGTTTTCACGCGAGTTGCCGGGCGAGCACCCGCTCCAGGCTGCCTTGGGTCCGCATGATCAGCTCGCAGACCTCGCGCACCGCCCCCCGGCCGCCGGGCGTGCGCGTCACGTGGTGCGCGCGTTCGCGCACCATATCCGGCGCCTCGGGCACGCTCGCGGCGAAGCCGCAACGCCCGAATACCTGCAGATCCACCACGTCGTCGCCCATGTAGCCCGCGGCGACGGCGGGGATGTGCAACCGGGCGATGAGGCCTTCGAAGGCGGCGCCTTTGTCGGCCGCACCCTGTTCCAGCAGCGTGATGCCGAGCTCGGCCGCCCGCGCTTCGACGGCGCGCGAGGTTCGCGCGGAGAGAATCGCGACCTCGACGCCGCTCTGTCTGAGCATCTTGATCCCGTGGCCGTCGCGTGCATTGAACGCCTTCAATTCCGCTCCGGTCTCGCTGAAATACAAGGTACCGTCGGTAAGGACGCCGTCGACGTCGAAGATCATCAGTTTCAGGCGCCGCACCCGATCTGCAGTCGCGTCGGTCATCAAATGACCTTGGCGCGAAACAGATCGTGCATGTTGAGCGCGCCGACCAGGTTTCCGTCTTCGACCACCAGCAGCTGGTTGATCTTGTGGCGCTCCATCAGTTCGACCGCCTCCGCGGCCAGCTTGTGCGGAGCAATCGTGCGCGGATCGGGTTTCATGACAGCCCTGATCCGGAGCGACCGGATGTCGGGTTTGCCCTCCAGCGTGCGCCGCAGATCGCCGTCGGTGAAAATGCCGACGACTCTGCGGCCCTCGCCGAGGACTGCCGTCATTCCCATTCCCTTTCTGGATATTTCCACCAGCGCTTCGGAGAACGAGGCGGTGTCGGGTACGGCGGGAACGTCGCCGCCGGTGCGCATCACGTCGGACACGTGGGTGAGCAGCTTCCGGCCGAGCGCGCCGCCGGGGTGCGCGCGCGCGAAATCGCGCTCGTCGAAACCGCGGGCGTCCAGAAGGGCGACCGCCAGCGCATCGCCCAGGGCGAGCGCCGCCGTGGTGCTGGCCGTGGGCGCGAGGTTGAGGGGGCAGGCTTCCAGCGCCACGCGCGCATCGAGGTGAACGTCGGCTTCCTTCGCCAGGGCGGATTCCGGATTGCCGGTCATCGCGATGAGCTTCGCGCCTTGCCGTTTGATCAGCGGGATGATCGTGAGCAGCTCGTCCGACCGGCCGGAATTCGAGAGCGCGAGCACGATGTCATCCCGCGTGATCATTCCCAGGTCGCCGTGCGCGGCCTCTGCGGCATGGACGAAAAACGCGGGCGTTCCGGTGCTCGCCAGAGTGGAGGCGATCTTGCGCGCGATGTGCCCCGACTTGCCGACACCACTGACGACCACGCGGCCCCGGCTCGCAAGAATCAACCCGACGGCGTCGAGAAAGCGCTCGTCGAGCCGCGAAATGAGGCCGGTGATGGCCTGAGCTTCGATCGCCAGCACCTTGCGCGCCAGTTCGAGCGCGGAACCCGGCTTTTTCGAGCGATCGTTCATCGTCGGAAACACCGCTGGCCGATGTCGGAGGCTGCCCTTATCATAGCGTGCAGTATAGCAGACCGACTTTCGATCTTTTCCACTGTGCCCCTAAAAAAACAAGGACTTCCGGATGGGTGACACGCTGGAGTCGGTGCTGATCCTGCTGGCGAGCGGCGTCCTGGTAGTGGGGCTATTTCGCTGGCTCCATCTGCCTCCGCTTCTCGGCTACCTCCTCGTCGGGGTCGCAGTCGGGCCGTTCGCGCTGGCGTGGATTCCGGACACCGATGAAGGGCGGCATCTCGCGGAATTCGGCGTCGTGTTCCTGATGTTTTCGATCGGGCTCGAATTCAGCCTGCCCAAGCTGTTCCAGTTGCGCCGTGCCGTGTTCGGACTGGGAGGCGCGCAGGTGATGCTTACCATCGCGGCGGTCCTCGCGCTCGGGGCGATGGCGGGTGCATCGTGGCGGGTTGCCCTCGCCGTCGGAGGCGCGCTCGCCATGTCTTCGACGGCGATCGTCCTTCGCATCGTGGCCGACCGCGTGCAGCTCGAGACCCCGCACGGCCGCGATATCGTCGGCGTGCTGCTCTTCCAGGACCTCGCCGTCGTTCCTCTGCTCATCGTGGTTCCCGCGATCGCCGAGGGGAGCGGCGACCTGGCGCAGCAACTGGTGCTTGCGCTGGCGAAGGCGGCGGTCGTGCTGCTGGTGCTGCTGTTCGTCGGACAGCGGCTGATGCGCGGCTGGTTCCACGTCGTGGCGCGGCGCCGCTCGCACGAGTTGTTCATTCTCAACGTATTGCTCATCACGCTGGGGCTGTCGTGGCTGACGCAGCGGGCCGGATTGTCGCTGGCCCTGGGCGCATTCCTCGCCGGGATGCTCATCGCCGAAACGGAGTACCGCCACCAGGTCGAGGAGGATATCCGGCCGTTCAGGGACGTCCTGCTGGGCCTGTTTTTCGTCGCCATGGGGATGAGACTCGACCTCGGAACGGTCGCCGCCCACCTCGTGGTCGTGCTGGCGCTGACCGCGCTGCTGATCGCATTCAAGTTCGGCCTGGTGGCCGCGCTCGCCCGAGCGTTCGGCGCCGGATCCGGGTCGGCCCTGCGCACCGGTCTGGCCCTCGCGCAAGGGGGCGAGTTCGGCCTGGTGCTCATCGGTCAGGCGCAGTCGGGCGCTTTGCTCGAGCGCGATCTGTTCCAGCTCGTCGTCGCGGCGATGCTGCTCTCGATGCTCGTCGCGCCCTTCCTGATCCAGGCGAGCGACCGGCTCGTCCTGCGCTGGTCGAGCGCGGAATGGATGCAGCAGTCGCTCGCATTGCATCGCGTCGCCGTCCAGAGCCTCGCAACCGAGCGCCACGTCGTCCTCTGCGGCTACGGCCGCACCGGGCAGCGCCTGGCGCACCTGCTCGAGCAGGAGAAGATCGAATGCGTCGCCCTCGACACCGACCCCGAGCGCGTGCGCGGGGCCGCCGCCGCGGGCGAAAGAGTCGTGTTCGGCGACGCGTCGCGGCGCGAGATGCTGGTGGCGGCGGGCATCGCGCGCGCGAGCGTGCTGGTCATCACTTTTTCCGACACGCCGCTCGCGCTTCGCATCCTGCACCATGCGCGCGAGCTCAACCCCGCGTTGCCGGTGATCGTGCGCACCGTCGACGACGCCGACATGGACCGGCTGATCGCCGCGGGCGCCGCGGAGGTCGTGCCCGAGACCTTCGAGTCGAGCCTGATGCTCGCCTCGCACGCGCTGGTGCTGCTCGGGGTGCCTCTCAAGCGGGTGGTGCGCCGCATACGCGACGTGCGCGAGCATCGCTACAGCCTGATGCGCGGCTTCTTCCACGGCGGCACGGACGAACCCGAAGACCCCGACGAGGCGCGCGAGCCGCGCCTGCATTCGGTGACGCTCGCGCCCGGCGCCGCTGCGTCGGGGCGCAGTCTCGCGGACCTCGGACTGGACGATCTCGGCGTGCAGGTGACGGCGCTGCGGCGGCGCGAGCTGCGGATGATCTCGCCGGACCGGCAGACGGCCTTGCAGGAGGGCGACGTCATCGTTCTGCTCGGGACGCCGGAGCAGCTCGCGGCGGCGGAGTTGCGGTTGTCGAAGGCCTGAGGCGTCTTCTACCGGGGAGCCCCGGCCTGCGCCAGGGCGAGCAGCGGCCCGATCGCCTCCGGGTCCGCGGGCAGGGCTTGCCGCAGGATCAGGATCGTGGCCTCCCTTCGCTGCGGAAAGGCTCGAAGAGCGCGAGCGAGAGCCGTCCTCGCTTCTGCCGCCCTATCGTCGAAGGCGAGGAATACGGCGCGCCGCACGATGATCGCCCCGGCGGGCCAGGACCGGCTGACTCGCTCGCTCACCGCCAGTTTGTCGGCGAGATCGACCTTGTCTAGAGGCGTACCAAGGACGATCCAACGCTCCGCCAGCGGCGCCAGGAAACCCCGCGTCAGCTCGCGCATCGTTGCGGCGTCACTTTGCGTTTGCGCGGCAGGGGCGAGCGTGACGGTGGTTCCGGTGATGCGCGTGACATCGAGTCGCATATAGTCCCGGAGCAGGAGACCCAGGGTCACCGTGAGCACAATGCAGATTGCTGCGGCCCCGATTCGACCAGCGCTCGATTCCAATGCGGGTTTGGAGCTTGCGCTCGCGCCGATCAGGAGTGCGGTCACGCCAAGAAAGTGCGCGCTCCACAGCGGAAACTCGATCGCCGAGTGAATCAGGACTATGCCGACCGCCGCCGCGAGCCACCATAACTCGAGCTGCGGCTCCGCCCGATAGCGCCGGACGATCTGCGCTCCCCAGGCGAACAGGCCGCCAAGTCCGAGGAGGGTGCCCACCAGTCCGGTTTCGGCAAGAAGGTGCAGCGCAAGGTTGTGGGGGGACGTCCAGACCTCGCCAAAGCGCGTCAGCGACGCGTCGAGCCCCCGTTCGTACGCGGAGCCCGCAAACCCGCCGATTCCCGTTCCGAGGAGAGGCGCCGAGACGAACGAGCCCAGCCCGAGCACGAACGCGCCGATGCGCGGTTCAGCATACTCGCCGGGCATAGCAAGGGGGCGATCGAAGTGCGGGCCGGAGTGAAACGCGGAGTTCGCCCAGGGGACGGCGAAATACGCCGCCAGCGCCGCACCGGCAAGGAAACATGCGGCGAATCTCAATCGCCGCGTTTCGACGGGGTCATGAGCGCGAACGGTGAAAAACGCCAGTGCCGCATACGAGAGCGCATAGAGCACCACACTGCGCGAGCTCGTCAGCGCGCTGCCCACGACCAGGAGAGCGAGGCCGGCCAGCGCGAAGATCGACCGCACGCGCCCGCGAAGCCACAGGAAGAGAAGCGCGCCTTCGCCCAGGGCCAGGTAATCGGCGTAGAGATTGGCCTGCGCAATATTGCCGTAGGGGCGCCCGCCGCGCAGCTCGGCGACGATCTCTTGGAGGAGCGCCGGCCGGCCATGGAACTGTATCGACCCGGCCACGGCATTTGCGAGCGCACCGGCCAGGAGAAACGCGGCGAGCACAGTGGCCACGCGCTCGACGCCGAACTCGGCCGCGAGCTGTGCCCCGACCCAGATCATCAGGACGGCATACAGGACATAGAGGGCACCGAGGAGCGAAAGCTGGGGATAGGGGCGGCCGCCGAATGCCGCTTGCACGGTGAGAAACGCGGCGAAAGCGAGCAGCCAGAGTCCGGGTGTCGGCAGCCGCGCGGACGTAGCGCGGTCCCCGGCGAGCACGACCGCCGCTGCCGAAATGCCCAACGCCGCTGCGAGCCACTCGGGGAAAAAACTCAGGAAAGGCTCCTGGTGATACGGAACCAGGAATGGCAGCAAACAGAGGCTGCCCGCGAGCAGCAGGCCTATCGCCGGGATGTCCCCAATCTTCATGCAATCAAGCATCCCGGAAATAAAAAGGCCCGCACAAGCGGGCCTTTTTTGTGTCGAGAGTCGACTTAAAGGTTCTTGCAGAGCAGATACTGATTGGTCCCGGTCTCCGCATAGGCCGAGGCCGCGGTGCCGGTGGCGGGGTTTGGCGCAGCCTGCAACTGCCCGCGCACCTGCCCGGTTCCCGGGTTGGCGTCGTCCATCTGGGTATCGACAGAGATGGCGATTTTGTCGGGTAAGTTGCTGGTGCAGATGATGTTGGAATTGAACCCCAGACCGGTGGTCTGCACGCCCATCATGCCGTTGGCGGCATTGGGAGGTTGCTGTGTGGATGCGATCCCGGCGGTCGGACCCGGTACGAAACCGGAAAGACGCAGGTGCAGCCAGAATAGACCGGGTTCCGGGGTAGTGGAGGTGGGAACCTGCGGTGAGCCATTGTAGGGGGGCGGGGTACCAGCGCAGCCGCCAGTGCAGAACACACCGTTGCCATCGCCTCCGAATGCGGCGGCACCCCAACGCCCCGTGGTGCTGGCGTTCAGCTCGTCCCCGGGGAGCGCGCGGTAGCGGTCCTGATAGGAGGCAACCGCGGCGGTGATGCCATTGAAATCGTTGATCACGTTCTTGATCTTGGCCTGCGTGATCATTTCCTGGCCCTTGAGGATGCCGCCGAGCAGCAAGCCGATGATGACCAGGACGATCGCGATTTCGACCAGGGTGAAGCCGGCCTCTTTCGAATTCTTCTTGGAGAAAGCGCTCATTTTTGTCCCTGCCGTTTCCGGAGTTTGATTGGCCCACTCCTGCAAGAAACATGCCGCGCTATTTAGCCTTTTTCGGCCGGTTTAGGGGCTAAATCCAAGCACTTTTGTTGGATTATGGACAGTTGCGACGGGTTTTTGACAGTTTACCGGGCTTTCTCTGCGTTCTTTCCAGGTGGCGTGCGAGCCTCCAGCTGCCTGAGGCGCTGGTCCAGGAAGCGCAGCTCGGCGGGGTCCTTGATCGCCCCGCTCTCGAGGTAAGCGCCGATGACCAGGCGGGCGGCCTCCAGCTCGTTCATGTCCTCCAGGATGAAGATCTCCATCTGCCTGGCCCAGAGCGGCACGTCCTTGCCGACGGCGTGGCGCTGTATGGCCCGCGCGTAGCGAAGCGCGAGCGGCGGGTCCTTGAGTCGGTGCTTGGCGATCACGGTGGCATGGGCGAGCCAGGGCCAGCGGCGATCGGGGTCGAGGAGGAACTGCCGGTAGACGAACTCGAGCATGCTGCGCTGCTTCGATTCCACCGGCACTTCGGCGTAGAGCCGGCTCGCGGCGAGCAGCGGGTATTGTCCGCGCGGGTCGAGTTCCAGGATGCGCGCAAGCCAGTCCTCGAGCCGGCCGTAGTCGAGGTCGCGATACGGCACGCGGCTGCCCGACTGATAGTCGAACGCCTGCAGGTAAAGCATCAGGGCCTTGGCGAGCGCGACCGGGTCGCCGAAACTCGCGAGCCTGAGCGCGGCGATGCTCGGGGCGGGCGGCAGGTCCTCGGCGGTGGCCCTGGGCGACGGGAAGCTTGCCCGCATGCCGATTTGCGCGGCGAGTCCCAGCGCGACCAGCGCCAGGACGGCGCGCGGAACCTCCGCGATAGGACGCTGGGGCATCGGGGTCAGAAATTCTTGCGGTAAAGGTCGAAAAGGGCCGCGGCGCAGATCAGCGCGAGATAGATCACGGTCTGGGCGAGCGTGCTCGCGAGCGCGTTCACTCCGGGGGCCGGCCCCAGCAGCCAGCTCGTTTGAGTCATGGCGTCGAGTGAGGGCAGCACCAACGCGATCGAATCGACGAGGAGGCCGACGGCGCGATCGGTGAGGGTCGGAGCCTGGAGCGAGGCGCCCGCGATAATCTGTATCGCCGCCATCGACCGCGACAGCAGATAGAAGCCCGCCACGGCCGCGAATGCCGGCACGACCTGGGCAAAGGACAGCACGCAGAACAGGCTCATCGCCGTGACGATGAGAAGCTCGCACAGAAGCGACACGGTCCACAGCGCCAGCCCCGCGGAGTCGGCGAACAGCGCCAGAGGCGCGGCGCTGAGCAAGGCGAGGATCAGGGCGAGCGCGGCGTAGCCGGCGAATTTTCCGAGAAAATACGAAGACCGCGGCGCCGGCAGCGCCAGCAGCAGCTCGGTGACCTTGTCGTTCAGCTCCCGCACCACGCTGGTGATGACGAACACCGCGGTGATGAACACCGCTGCCGCTCTCAAGGGGGCGGCGAGCAGCGCGGTCTGGATCTCCCTCGATTCGGTGATCGCGACCTGATTCAGGAACTGGGCCAGACCGAAGGCGATCACGATGACGACGGCGGCGAGCCACAGCAGGCGATTACGAACCGCCTCGAGCACGGTGACTCTCGCCAGCGAAGCGACAATGGGCATGGGCGGGGGTGGCGGCAGCCTGTGGGTGATTTGATATCTGGCACAATACGTGCCTGTCCGAAGGGTAATTCGCCGGGGAGGGGAGCGCAACTTCGCCCGGTCTCGTGCCGGCCTGCGGCGATGTCAGGAGCAACTACATGTATCGCAACTCATTGAACGCGTGGTGTTCCGCGGTTTCGAGTGGCCGCTGAACCCGCGATAGTGGCGGCCTCGGGCCCGATCCAGGCGGCACAGCGGTTCGTCGCGAAGTTCTGGCGCGGACTGTTCGTCCTGATGCTGATCTCGCTGCACCTTGCGGCAATGCGGGGTGCCGAAGACTTCTGGGCGCGCGGCCTGATGCTCGCGCACTTCGGGCTGTTCATCCTGTGGCAGCCTTTCATGCGCGGCGAGCAGCGCCTGAACACGTCGCAGGTCGTGACGATTGTCGTGGTCGCGGTCGGCTGCATGTATTTTCTGAACTGGTGGCTGCTCGCGCTCTGGGTGAGCGTTCTGGCGGGAATCGTGGGCGGGAAGGTTTTCCTGTTCCAGACCAAGTGGTTGCGGCGCTTCTACCTCGTGGTGCTGCTTTACCTGGTCTCGCTGCTGCTCGTCTGGATCGTTCCCAGGAGCTTCATCCCCGTCGCCCTCCCCGGCGAGGTCGTGCTGCTCGCGCAGTACGGCCTGCCCGCGTTGTTCGCGGTGATGCTCGCCGTTCCGGCCGAGACGGATACGGCAGAGACGCCGCAAATCGTCGACTTTTTCTACGCCGCGCTGATCGTGCTGCTGCTGGTCGCGCTCATACTGGGCAGCTTCGCGTTCATGACCGTCGGCGGGAGCGACTACCTGCCGGCGCTTTCCTACAGCATGCTGATCATCGCCGGGGCGATGCTGCTGCTTTCGTTTGCATGGAATCCGCGCGCGGGATTCGGCGGGCTGTCGATGTATTTCTCGCGCTACCTTCTGTCGATCGGCTTGCCGTTCGAGCGCTGGCTCTATTTCCTCGCGGAGTTGTCGCAGCTCGAGACCAAGCCGGAGCGTTTCCTGAAAGAGGCCTGCGCGGGTCTCGCACGCCTGCCCTGGGTGTCCGGCGGCTTCTGGCATACCGCGAGCGAGTCGGGCGATTTCGGCAAGGTCTCCAAGAACTCCGTCGAATTCACCAACCAGGAAATCCATCTGCGGGTGTTCACCAAGCTGCCGCTCAGCCCCTCGCTGGTGTGGCATTTCCACCTGCTCGGGCAGCTGCTGGGCGAATTCTATGTCGCCAAGCAGCGCGAGCAGAAGCTGCAGCAGCAGACCTACGTGCAGGCGGTTCACGAAACCGGCGCGCGCATGACGCACGATGTGAAGAACCTGCTGCAGTCCCTCAACGTCCTGTGCGCGGCCGCCGAGCGCGAACCGGCAACGGGCGAAGGCGAGCTGTCCTCCCTCATGCGCCGCCAGCTCCCGGCGATCACGCAACGCCTGCAGCAGACCCTGGACAAATTCCAGAAACCGGCTGAGAGCAACGGCCGCTTCGTCCCGGCGAGGACGTGGTGGGAAGGACTGCAGCGCAGCTATGCCGGGCGTGGAATCGAATTCACCGGCGAGGGCGCCGAGGACGCCGTGGTGCTGCCCAAGGAACTGTTCGACGCCGCGGGCGACAACCTCCTGCAGAACGCGCTGCGAAAACGCAAGCTCGACGAATCCGTCTCCGTCCGCGCGAGCTTCCGCTGCAACGGCGACATCGAGTTCTCGGTGTGCGACACGGGTTCACCGGTGGCCGCGGAGGTGCTGCGCGGCCTGCTGCGGGGGCCGGTGCCGTCGGAGACGGGATTCGGCATCGGCCTGTATCAGACCAGCCGGCTCGCCGAGATTTCCGGATATTCCCTTCAGCTGCGCGACAACGATCCGGGGCGGGTCTGCTTCAGCCTGCGGGGAGAGGTGCGCCGCGGCGCGAAGCCGTAGCCGCCGGCGCTTGCGGGCCTACAGGCCGCCGCTCAGGACCCGGTTATAGAGGATCGACGGCGACAGCCAGACGACGATGTCGTCGAACTCATTGGCTGAAGGCGGAGGGATCGAATCGTGGCTGATGAAGACACGGTCCGAGTTGAGGTTGGCCTGCTCGTCGAGGCCGACGCCGGCGACACCGGTGCCGCCGACCACGCCGTTCTTGCCCACCGAGAAAATGACCGCGACCGCGCTGTTGGTCAGGGTGGTGCCGATGCCGGAGCACGCCGCGTTGTTGGTCCCGGGGAAGGCTATGGCGTTGGGGGGGGCGGCGGTCGTGCAAATTCGCAACAAGGTCTGTTGTGGCGTCCCGGGGTTCAGGTCGATCAGCTGGGCGCGCATCTGGCCCTGCGTCGTGAAAGTGAAAAGCCCGTTGTCGTTGGTGACGGCGTAGCGCACGCGGCTGCCCCAGGCGTCGATCAGAAAGCCCTGGCTGTCAATCGGGGTCAACCCGAGCGTGGCGGCGGGCAGAAAACCCACCCCCTGCTGCTCCGGGGCAACTGAAACGTTGCAGGTTGGGGGCGGCAGGACGCTCACCGCCTCGGCACCATTGCTGGCGGCATTGGCCGGACAGGGCAGGCGTCCGTTGGCGGCGGCAAACCCGATCAGGGCGTCGCGCGCGGTCTCCAGCGTTCTGCGGGTCTCGGCGATCCTGCTCAGCTCGACCTGGCTCGAATAGGTCCCGAGCAGCCCCCCGAGCAGCAGGCCGACGATGAGCACCACGATGGCGACCTCGGCAAGGGTGAAACCGCGCTGCCTTGCCTCGCGCCCTGCGCGGGTCATGGACACAGCCCCACCGAGAGATCGTCCCGTATGCAATACAGCAGATCGTTGAAGGTCGCGCTGGCGGGGCTGCTCTGGTAGTTGCCGTTGCCGCCCGAGTTCGGGTGATTGGCGGCGTTGGCGCCTTCCAGGTAGTTGGCGATGTTCGCGCGGTCGGCGGGGGTGTCGCGCGCCTGCCCGGCCAGCCGCTCGCCGGCGAACATCACGATCGCCGCGTCGCGTGTGCCGCTGTTGACCTTCACACAGGTGCTGCCCGAGCAGGAGTTGGTGGACGAGCCGGTGTCGGGTCGGAATTCCTGCGACAGGGCGTAGAACAAATGGTCTTTCCAGTTGGAATACCAGTTGAGATCGTTGTCGTTCAGTGGCCCCGGATAACAGTACGATCCCGTCGCGAACAGATAGTAGGGCGAGGAGATGTTGTTGGTCGTTGCAGAGTCGGAGGTGTTGACGCGGTAGGGCACGTGGCCGGAGGTCTCGCCGTCCCTGTCGTTGTAGGAAAGATCGTACGAGGGGTTGGACAGCGACAGGAGCGTGGCCCACGGCAGCCGCTTGTCGCCCGAGCCGCTGTTGTTTTGCGTTCCGTACTTGGCGACGCACTGCGCCATTTTCTGCGTCAGCGCGTTGAGCTTCGTCCGCAGCAGGCTGGTGCCGTAGGCACCCGTGGAATCCGGCAGCTTCTTGATCGCGGCCCACAGTTCGTCGCGCGTGATGTAGACCAGCCTGTCGTTGAAGGTATTGGAGAACTGGCCGGCGATGAACCGGGTGACGGCGTTCGCCACGGCCGATACCGCGGAGTTGTTGACGCCGTTCGCGGACTCCAGATAGTTGGAGGCGGTGTAGTTT
>JBATEB010000343.1:0-4474 GCA_049663805.1 Burkholderiales bacterium
CTTCCATGTCCTTCACTCGTCACGACCATCAGCACACGCCCCTCCTCATCACGACCGAGATCGGCGAGCCGGCGCTTCCAACTGGCAGGCACTGGCACAGCGTCGAGGTTGAGGGCTTCAGATAACGCGCGCTCGTCCAATCGGTCCAGCACCCGCCCATCGAGCAAGCGGCCGTCAGGCTGGATCGGCAGAACAGTCAGACTCATTTCATCGTCTCGAGTCAGGCTCGTTGCAACCCCGTCCTCGTCACGGAATTGGCTAAGCGTTATGGTCGTCAGCCGAAGCGCGTCGGCCTCGCGGCTTCGTTGAATCGCACTGAATTTGTCGAATTCGAGCGCAATGGCTTCTGGCTCGTCGGGCCAGTCGTCACGCTGATAAACATGGTCGATCCAGTCGCGATATGCCCCTGGAAACTCAATCCGGGAAGCATCCGAGAGGATCTGTTCCGTACGCCACAGTACCCGCGTGTTGCCATAGATAAACTTGCTCAGTAGCCCATAGTCGTCACCGTCGACCGACAGCACAGTGCAACGCGGCGACTCGAACCCGACGGGACGCGACCGATCGTGGCGATGAAGACGCCCGAGGCGCTGGAAGAGCAGATCCACCGGGCATATCTGAGTCACCATCCAGTCGAAGTCTAGGTCAAGGCTCTGCTCCACGACTTGTGTGGCAATCAGAATTCGCCCGCCATCCCGCAATGCATGGCGGCCGTACAAATCGGTGGCTGCGCGTTCCTTCTCTTGGCGATCGACAAAGCGGTAGCGTGCGTGGAACAGGTCTATCGGAAGGGTCGTCTTGGTCCGCAGAGCGCGGGCGAGGCGCTGGGCATCATCCACAAGGTTCAATACGACGGCCACGCGGGCGCCCGCTTCGGCCGCCGCCACTACGCTTGCGAGCACCACATCATCCGGGAATGCTCCAGGCAGTTTGCGGCACTCGACCTCTACTTCCCGCTTTCTCGGGCGCTGGTCCTCGGAAACGCTCAGCGGTCGAGCGGCGCCTGAGGTAGCGTGCCACAGCGCGGGATAAGGCGGCGTGTCCGTTTCTTCAGCTTGCCACGCCTCAAACAATTTCGAGCGCACGCCTTCGGGCAGGGTAGCCGATAGCAGAACCGCGCTGCCCCCCGCCGCCTTCTGCCGCCGAAGAATCTCGCCAAGCAGCCCGTGCATGTAGGCGTCGTAAGCATGGATTTCGTCCACGATCAGCACGGACTTATTGACGCCGAAGCCGCGCACGAACTTGTGCCGCACGGGCAGGACCGACAGCAAGACTTGATCGACCGTGCATACGCCCACTTGGCCGAGGAACACGCGCTTGCGGCTACTCGCAAGCCACGCCGCGCATTGAACAGCAGCTTCCTCCCTGCCCTGCACCGTTTGTCGCCGCCCCGCGGTCACGAGTCGATCGAATTCCGGATTGAGCCTGCTCTTCCCGTGCGCAAGTACCACGTTTGCATCGCCAAATGCGCGACTCGCGAATGCCTCGGCCCGAATTAGCATGGCATTCGCGGTCGCCTGCGTGGGCAAGGCAAAAACGATGGAGTCCGCGAGACCTGCGTCGAGAAGCCGCCATGCGTATGCGAGTGCGGCTTCGGTCTTACCGCTGCCGGTGGGGGCTTCGATGAGCGTCAACCCCGGCACGAGCGAAAGCTTGTCCACGAGCGTCTGCACGCCTCGTGGCAATTCATTCTTCCCGAGTAGTCGATTAACGCCGCCATAGGAATTCACCTTGGCGATTAGGCCGAAGGTATTCAGCAAACGCTCCGACTGAATGTTTTGCACCCGCTCGGTAAAATAGTCCGCCAATTGAGCGTTTGCGTCGAGTGTGCGATAACGAAACGCGTCGACCTCAACGTTGGAGCCGACCCAGTCGCACACCGCGCAGAAGCCGGCCAACAATGCCTGGGATGCTGGTGTGCATCGAGGCGGCACCGCGGAAAGGCTCAGGCCCTCGGGAGCAAGGAACAGCTTGGCGAACTCCGAAACAGCCGCCCTCCGGGCATCGTGGTCATGCGCCATGACGTGACCCTCCGCATATTCCGTGAGGGTGTCGACGCCTTGAGGCAGGTCGCCATGGTGGCCCGTAACCGCCGCAAGCAAGAATCTCCATTCGTCCCTAATCTCAGGAGCGTTTCTCGTGCCGATCCAATCCGGACATTCGTGGATTGCCCATGAAAATCCCCAGTGACCGTGATCGAAACTGCGAGCCGAAGATGGGTCAATATCCTTGAAGTTCAGTTCAGGCCAAGCCTGCCGCAGCGCATCTTCTGCTTTCAACTGGAACCGGACGTCGAACTTGCCGAGGTCATGTAGAGCGACAAAGAACAACATCCACGCGCGAAGCCGACGCGTCGCGGAGTCGGGCTGGTCGAAGGCCGCAAGAAAACTCCGTGGAATTACCGGACTCGTATCCCACCACGCACCCGCCACCGCCGCCACATCCAAACAGTGATACACCAGCGGATGCCACTTGGGCTCGCCCGGATAGTTGGGATCGGCCTTGCCCCAGTACCGGAACAGAGATGTATGGTTTGCCGACATAAGTAGCGGTGCAGCCATTCTGGAACCCGCCCGTCTCAAAACATGCGACAAGCTCCGCGTCGATCATTCACGCGTCATATTGCGCCAGCGCCCGCCGCAAAGTCTCCGCCACCTCCGCGCGCAACCCCTCCGGCGCCACCACCTCCACCTCCGCCCCATGGCGCAGGATGTCCATGACGAGCTCCCGCGGGTCGCGGTAGGGGATGCTCAGCTCGTAGCGGCCGTCGGTCGAGTATTGGCCCTTCTGGTCCGGGTGCCAGCGCTCATCGGCGACCCAGCGGGCGCGCTCGCGGGAGAAGCGCAGGACAGCGGTTTTGTTTGCCTTGCCGGCGAAGATGCCGTACGCGCTCGCGTAGTGTTCGTCGAGCTCGGGCTCCGGGATGTCCCGGGCGGATTCTTCGAGCTCGGCGGCGTGGCGGATGTGATCCACGGAGTACGTTCTCAACGCTTCTCGCAGATGGTCCCACGCATCCAGGTACCAGTTGTCGCGGTAGTGAGTGAGGCGTTGCGGGGAGACGGTCCGCTCGGTGAGCTGGTCGCGGCTTCGCGAGTGGTAGCGGATGCGCAACCGCCGCCGCTGGAGCACGCCGCTCGCGGCCATACGAAACCATTCGCCCAAGGGGCGTGCGGCCATGCCGAGGACCCGGATGCGTCGCCCCGCTTCGCTCAGGCCCAGCCGCCGGTGTTGCAGAAGCTCGTCGATCCGCTTCGTGAGCGGAGAAAGGTGCTCATCCAGCAGCCCGGGCTCCAAGGTCTGCAACAGCCGCTCGAAGACCACGAGCGCCTGAAGCTCCCGGGCGCTGAACCACAGCCCCGGGAGCTCGAACGCGCGACCGTCCGGGCTCGGCCGATAGCGGAATCCGTCTGGTTCCGCGTCGCGCTCGATCGGCGCGCCGAGATAGTGCTCGAGTACGTGGATTAAGCGGTAGACCGTCGCTTTGGAGCACTCGAGCCTGTCCACCAAGTCTTTGAGGGCGATCGGCGTCCTTCGCCCGACCAGGATATGGTGAAGCCTGTAGATCCGATCGAACTTATCCACGGCGCTCCTTACAACAGCCCGCCGGTGCTGCGCAGCGAGGAAGCTGCGCCGCAGGCACGGCTGACGGCCTGTTATAGGGTGGTGGGTGTCCGAGTAATCAACGGTGCCCGGCGGCCATAAGCATAGCGCGGTTCCGGTCCGCAAGGCGTTGGAGTTACGGCTATGGTTCGGGGTGGCGCGATAAGCACATACCCGACCCGCGGTGACGCCTCCCCTACTTCAACCGCTCCTCCAGCGCCACGATCCAGTGCCTGACCGGCAGCTCGGTGCCGCTCTGCAGGTGCGTGAGGCAACCGATGTTGGCGGTGGCGATCAGCCCGGGACCGCCCGAGGCGAGCGCCGAGATCTTGTTCCTTTTCAGCTGCTGCGACAGAGCCGGCTGCAGCAGGGAGTAAGTCCCGGCCGACCCGCAGCACAGGTGCGCATCCGGCACCGGCGTCAGATCGAAACCCGCGCGCGCGAGCAGCCGCTCGGTCACGCCTTTGATGTTCTGCCCGTGCTGCAGCGAGCACGGCGGATGGAAGGCGACTCGCCCCCCGGTCCTTTCCAGGAGCGGTTCCAGGCGATCGAACTCCGCCTCCAGAACTTCGCCGAGGTCGCGCGTCATCGCGCTGATTCTCGCGGCCCTGGCGGCGTAGCGCGGGTCGCGCTGGAGCAGATGCCCGTATTCCTTCACCATCGCCCCGCAGCCGCTCGCGGTCATGACGATCGCCTCGGCGCCCCGCTCGACCTGTGGCCACCAGGCATCGATCAGCGCGCGCGCATCGTCGAGACCGTCCGCCTGGTAGTCGAGGTGAAAGCGCAGCGCGCCGCAGCAGCCGGCGCCCTTCGCCTCGACGAGCGAGATGCCGATCCGGTCGAGCACGCGCGCCGCCGCCGCGTTGATGTCCGG
>JBATEB010000344.1:0-2626 GCA_049663805.1 Burkholderiales bacterium
GGGCTCGGCCGGGCGCCCACCGCGGCGGGCGGCGCGCTCTTCGGGACCGCCGGCGGCGGTGCTTCCCTCTGCGGCGCGCTCGCGCGACGCGCGGCCTTGGGCATTCCTCCCACTGCGGCCACCATGAAGTCGACCGCCGAGCGTACCTCGGCATCGGACAGCGTGAGGTTGCCGCCCTTCGCGGGCATGCCGTTCGGCGTGCCCTCGAGCGCGCTGCGGTAAAGCGACGCCGCCCCGGCGCGCAGCCTCCGCTCCCAGGCACCGGCGTCTCCCAGCTTCGGTGCGCCCGCCAGCCCGGGGCCGTGGCAAAGGGCACAGGTCTTCCCGTAGGTCTCCTTTCCCGCGGCCTTTCCCTGGGCGAGCACCGCCGGCGCCAGCGCGGGGAGCGCGAGGACCGCGATCGCCAGTGCGCAGTAGCTTCGCCGCATCGCGCCCTACCTTTTCGCCGGAGCCGGCCCGCTCCCGCCGATGAGCTTCTGGATCGTGCTCTCGTGCACCTGGGTCGGCGTGCCCGGCTTGCCGGAGTGGCACAGATCGCAGTTCTCGACCGACCAGGCGATGCTGCCGTTGTGGCATGCGCCGCAGAACTGGCCGTCGATGATCTTGAGCATGTTGATCTCGTTTCCGCCCGCCTTGAACTTGAAACCGAGGTCGGTGTGGCAGACCTTGCAGCGGAAGCGGATGCGGTGGAACCAGTGCGGAAACACCACCGGGCGCACGCCGGCGGGGTCCGAATAGTTGTTGATCACGACGTCGCCGTACTCGGCTGTCGCTTGCCCGGGCAGCGCGAGCAGCACCCCCGCGACCGCGGCCGGAACCAGGCTTGCTGCCGCCCGGGCCCATCGGCCCCGCAAATCGAATTCCGCTTTCATCGCTCAGATGTCTCCCAGTCGGCGCACGATGCTGAAGAAGAGGAGGCGCTCGCGCTCACGCTCGATTCTCTCCTCCCGGACGGTGAGGCGCAACTCGACGCGCCCGATGAAATACTCCAGCCGCTGTTCAAGGGATTGAGTGACCTGCTCGCGCGGCGCGTCCAGGTCGCCGAGCAGCCGCGATTTGAATTGCGAGTCGTTGACGGCGTACTTCGCGAAATAGCGCAGCTGCCGCACCCCGAAGGCGCGCAGGTGCTGATAGTTGATGTTGCCGCTGGAAACGCGGTTGAATCCCGCCGGCGGCGTGCCCGGCGTTCCCTGGCGCGTACCCTGCATCGTCAGGTTGGCCGAACCGACCGAGTTGCGATCGAACTGGAACTGGCCGCTCGCCTGAAAGTTGATGAGCTGAAACTCGCTCTCGTTGTAACCGCTCGTGCGGGAATCCGAGCCGAGCAGGCTCACGTAGCCGATGGTGCTCGCATCCGGAACCACGCGCCAGGACGTGCTCGCGCTGTGCGTGACCGTCTGGGAACTCGCGGTGACGGTATCGTAGTTCCTGCCGTAGGTCTGGCCCAGGTTGAGATTGAGGGTCGAGGTCTCGCTCAAGGGGAGGTTGCGCGTCAGGTTGTGCCCGAACTGGCCCGCCGCGTTCTGCCGCGTCCCTTCCTGCCCGCCTGTCCGGTTCGTCAGATTGAGCGACCCGTTCCACTGGTAGAGAAACGGGCCCATGAGAGTCGCGTCGGACGCGTAGCTCGTTCCGGCGCTCTCGCTGGCGAGCACATCGGTCGAGCCGTCCGTCGACACGCGCGTGACGCTCGCGCTGCCGATCAGGCTCGCGTTGCGGTTCAGGCGGTATTGCGCGGCGACATCGCCCCCCAGCGATTGCGATTCGGTCCGCGCGCCGTCCAGCTCGCTCGCCGACTGGAACAGGCGCCCGCCGCCGGTGAGGTAGAGCGGCGTGTTGTCCGAGGGCCGCCAGTTGGTGAACGTATTGAGCTGCAGGAAGCGCGAGCGGCTGTCGCTCAGGGCGCCGCCGCTCCGCAGGCGGAAATTGTTGCCGCTCGCGCTCGCCAGGCTTTCGACCGACAAGTCCGGGCCGGGACGGTAGCTGTGGTGCGAGACCATGCGGTTCAGGACCGAGCCCTCGCCGGTCGAGCTGCGATCGCTGCGCGTCTGGCTGCCGACGACCTCGAGCGCCTGTGCCCCCGAGCGACGCTTCATCCCCGCCGCCAGCGCTTCGACGCGGTCGCGCTCGAACGAAGGCGAATCCAGGGTGCTGCGGTCGTAGCTCGCCGTGTAGTCGGACATGCCGTCGGCCGGCCGGTAGTGCTGCCGCAGGCCATAGCGCGTGTTGGTGAAGTCGTTTCGCGCTGTCTCGCTGGTCGCGCGGCTGTCGGTCCGGTCGAAGTATGCGTTGAAGGGAAAGCGGCTGATGGGAAGGAGGGCGAGTGTCGCGTTGCCCACCAGCGTGCTGGAATTGCTGGTGGGAGACACGATGCTGGTGGTGCCGGAATCGCCGCCCCCGCGCTCGCTGCTCCTCACCACGCCCACCCCGCCCGCGATCTGCGCGAACCACGGCTGCCACAGGTAGCTGGCCGCCTTGAGATTGGCGAACTCGACCCGCTGCAGGCGGCGGGTTTGCCCGCCGAAGGTCTGGGAGCGGAACTGCAGGCCGATGTCGCCGCCCCAGCGGATCGGAGCCAGCGTCCAGCCGAAACCGCCTCCCGCCTGCTCCTGCGCTCCGGGCGCGGATC
>JBATEB010000345.1:0-13052 GCA_049663805.1 Burkholderiales bacterium
CGCCGACGCCGTGCACGCCGAACACGTCCAGCGAGTCGTCTGCGCCGAGCATGCGCTTCAGGCCATTGACACCCCACAGGCAGACCAGGCCGGCCAGCAGGCCGATGACGATCGCGCCCAGCGGGCCGACGAAGCCGCAGGCCGGGGTGATCGCCACTAGGCCGGACACGGCGCCCGAAGCGGCACCCAGCATCGAGCCCTTGCCCTTGGCCAGCGCTTCACCGGCGATCCAGGACAGCGTTGCCGCCGCAGTGGCGACCAGCGTGTTGACGAAGGCCAGGGCCGCGACGCCGTTGGCTTCCAGGTTGGAGCCGGCGTTGAAGCCGAACCAGCCCACCCACAGCAGCGCGGCGCCGATCATGGTCATCGTTACGTTGTGCGGCGACATCGCTTCCTTGCCGTAGCCGATGCGCTTGCCGAGCACGTAGGCACCCACCAGGCCGGCGACGCCGGCATTGATATGCACCACCGTGCCGCCGGCGAAATCCAGCGCGCCCCACTGCCACAGCAGGCCCGCCTTGGCGTTCAGCCCATCGACCAGATTCGCCGCCGTGTAGGCATCCGGTCCCATCCAGAACCACACCATGTGCGCGACCGGAGCGTAGCTGAAGGTGAACCACAGCACCATGAAGAGGAGAACGGCGGAGAACTTGACGCGCTCGACGATCGAGCCGAGGATCAGGCAGCAGGTAATCGCCGCGAAGGTCGCCTGGAACGCCACGAACACCAGCTCGTACAGCGGCGTGCCCTTGCTGAAGGTCCCGGCCATCGCGAACTCGCCCTTCGCCGAATCGAAGGTCCCCTTGAGGAACAGCCGGTCGCTCAGGCTCCCGAAGTACGCGTTGCCTTCGGTGAAGGCCAGGCTGTAGCCGTAGATGCACCACAGCACCGTGATCAACGAGAACACCACGAACACCTGCATCAGCACCGAGAGCATGTTCTTCGAGCGCACCAGGCCGCCGTAGAAGAGCGCCAGTGCCGGAACGCTCATCATCAGCACCAGCGCGGTCGAGGTCAGCATCCAGGCCACGTCCCCCTTGTTGGGCGTGGGGGCGGGAGCCGGCGCCGCAGTCGCGCTGGGCGCGGCGGCAGGCGCGGTTGCGGCGGGCGGGGTCGCCGGCTTGTCCTGGGCCATGACCGGCGCGCACCAGCCCACGGCACCGAGCAGGGCGAAAACTGCGAAAAGCTTTTTCATCGTGGTTCTCCCTCAGAGCGCTTCCGCCCCGGTCTCGCCGGTGCGGATGCGGATGACTTGCGATAGGTCGAGGACGAAAATCTTGCCGTCGCCGATTTTTCCCGTATTGGCCGATTTCTCGATGGCCTCGATCGCCTGATCGAGCATGTCGTCCTTGATCGCGGCTTCGACTTTGACTTTCGGCAGGAAGTCGACCACGTATTCCGCGCCGCGGTACAGCTCGGTGTGGCCCTTCTGCCTGCCGAAGCCCTTGACCTCGGTGACGGTGATGCCCTGAACGCCGATCGCGGACAGGGCCTCCCGCACCTCGTCAAGCTTGAACGGCTTGATGATTGCGGTAACGAGTTTCATGAATGTGCTCCCTAGGTTGAGTGGGTGGCTTGGGTATCAAAACTTGTAGAGGGCCTGCAGCGCGGCGGTGATATGCGACTTGCTGGTCGCGCCCTTGAAATCGGTGAAGACCTCGGTGTTCGCCCGGTCCATGCGAGCTTCGCCGCGCAGCTCGAAGCTGTCCGAGGCGAGGTAGGCTCCGGTCACAGTCACTTCGGCGTACTTCCTGCCGGCGGTCCCGAAACGGAAACCATCTTTGTCGTCGAGCCGCTCCACCCGCACGCTACCGCGATAATTCGAGGCGAACATGTAGGTGACGTAGCCGGCGACGCCGCTGTATTTCTGCTTCGGTCCGCCGCCGCCCCCCACGTTGTCCTGGTTTACCACCAGGACTTCGAGTCCGACGGAAAGAGGATCGATGACGGTGTAGGACGCCACACCGTCGAAACTCGTTTTTGTACCGTCCTCTCCACCCCCCACCGGCTCCTTGCCGCTATAGGCGGAGAGCGCAATCGACAGGGGCTTGATCGGGGCGAGCGTCGCTCCGATCTCCAGGGTTTTGGCACGGTTCGAGTCCGTGAGCTGATCCCAGCCGTTGTTGACACCCGCGATGAGGCTGACCGTGTCGCTCAACGCAAAGGTTCCGCGCACACCCGTGTGCGTGAAGGGCACGGAACCGAACAGGATCGATCGGGAGATATTGACGTTGCCCGGGCTCGCGATCACTTCGGTACCGTGCAGCGTGGCGAACTTGCCGGCGATCAGGGTCAGCGGCCCGCTTGCATATTGCGCAAAGGCCTGGGTTACGTCGAACATGGACGTGTCCGTCGCGGCGCCGGAGACCGAATGAATCGCCTGGGCATCCTTGCCCATGGTGAGGTTGACGAGGCCTCCGAATCCCTCTTTGGGTTGTTTGGCAATGGTGACTGCCGCTTGATGCAGAACGAAAGAGTTGTTCTGCAAATCGAACACCCGGGTCGAGAAATTCCCGGGCTCGATATTTCGGTTCGAGTACGTATACCCGGCATCGATGTAGCCGCTCACCGACAGACCCGAAGCCTCGAGGACCTTGTCGAGAGTCGGGGCCTTGGCCTGGGCAAGCACCGTGGCCGGAGCTGCGAACAACGCGGAAACGGCAGAAGCGATAAGAAGTTTTTTCATTGCTGGACCTTTTCAGTTGTTAAGAGACGAGACGGCTTCAGCACGGCGCGTGCCAGATTTTTTCTCTAGTCCTATCAGTGGGTTGACTCTTCAGCTTGCGTAATGGGCCAACCTTCGAGCACCAGGACGATGCGCGGCGAAATCGTCATGCACTGATTTCGTGCAGTCGGCCAAATGAAGCGCGCCGCGTTAAATCGAGGGTGCTAGACTCGATCGACGACGCAAAAGCGATGCCCCAGCCCCCGATACTGGAAGATCTGAGCGCGCGGATCAGCGCGTTCCTCGAGACCAGTCCCGCCAAGGACGTGGAAAAGAACTTGCGGGCCCTGCTCTCGGCGGGGTTCGCCAGGCTCGACCTGGCGACGCGCGAGGAACTGGACGTCCAGATCAAGGTGCTCGCCCGCACCCGGGAAAATCTCACCCGGCTGGAAGCCCGCGTCGCCGAACTCGAGGCACGTCTCGGTCAGAAGTAGGCCGTGATGTCCCTCGCAGTGCTGCACAGCCGGGCGCTCTGCGGTTTCGATGCTCCCGAGGTGACGGTCGAGGTGCACCTGGCGAACGGCCTGCCCTCGTTCACCATCGTCGGCCTGCCCGACACCGAGGTGAAGGAAAGCCGGGACCGGGTGCGCGCGGCGCTGGTCAACTCCCGCTTCGACTTCCCGGCGCGGCGCATCACCGTCAACCTGGCCCCCGCCGAGCTTCCCAAGGAAAGCGGCCGCTTCGATCTCCCGATCGCGCTCGGGATCCTCGCCGCCTCGCGCCAGCTGCAGGCGGACGAATTTTCCAAATACGAATTCGCCGGAGAGCTCTCCCTGACCGGGGAGCTGCGTCCGGTTCGCGGTGCGCTCGCCATGACCTGGCGCGCCGTGCGCGACGGCAGGGTATTCGTTCTTCCGCCTTCGAGCGCCGACGAGGCGGCCCTGGTCGGCGGCGCCAGCGTCTACCAGGCGGGTTCGCTGCTCGAGGTCTGCGCGCATCTGGCCGGGCGGCAGACCCTGCCGCGGCCGACAGGACCGGCGATCATCATTCCCGCCCGTTATCCGGATCTGGCGGACGTGAAAGGCCAGGCGCAGGCGAAGCGCGCCCTCGAGGTGGCCGCGGCGGGCGGCCACAGCGTCCTCATGGCCGGGCCGCCGGGAACCGGGAAATCGATGCTCGCCGCGCGCTTCCCGGGCTTGCTGCCGCCGATGAACGACGAGGAAACGCTGGAATCGGCGGCAATCGCCTCGCTCGGCTCCAGGGGGTTTCGCCCCGAAAACTGGAAACAGCGTCCCTTCCGCGCGCCGCACCACTCGGCCTCGAGCGTCGCGCTGGTCGGGGGCGGCAGCGATCCCCGTCCGGGGGAGATATCGCTCGCCCACAACGGCGTGCTGTTTCTCGACGAGCTGCCGGAGTTCGATCGCAAGGTCCTGGAAGCCCTGCGGGAGCCGCTCGAATCCGGCCGCGTCGCCATTTCGCGGGCGGCGCGCCAGGCCGAATATCCGGCGTGCTTTCAGTTGATCGCCGCGATGAACCCCTGTCCGTGCGGATTCCTCGGGCACTATTCCGGGAAATGCCACTGCACGCCCGACCAGGTCCTGCGCTACCGGCGGAAGATTTCCGGGCCGCTCCTGGATCGAATCGACATCCAGATCGAAGTGCCGACGGTGCCGCCGGAGGAGTTGCCGCGCGCGGGCGAGGGCGAGTCATCGGAGGCGATTCGCGCTCGGGCGCAAGCGGCGCGCTCCCGGATGATCTCGCGCCAGGGAAAGGAAAACGCGCGGCTTGCGCCGCGCGCGATCGAGAAACACTGCCTCCCCGATGAGGGCGGCGCGACGCTGCTGAAGCACGCGATCGGCAGGCTGGGCCTGTCCGCCCGGGGCTACCACCGCATCCTGGCGGTGGCGCGGACCATCGCCGACCTGGCGGGTGCGGCCGGGGTTTCCTCACCCCACGTCGCGGAGGCGATCCAGTACCGCAGGCTGGATCGCGCCTGAGGTCGCGCTCGCGATCTAGCCTCGGAATCCGCCCAGGTCCGGCGGTGTCACGTAGGCGTTCCCGGCGAATTCGAGAAACCGGCCGATCTGCTCCTCGCTCCAGCCCCCGTGGCGGGCGTTGCCGGCGAACTTGCGCTCGATGTCCGCGCGCGAAAGCGGTTCGTGCACGCCGCCGCGGATGTGCGGCTGGCGCTCCTCGAAGACGCGCCCGTCCTTGAGCGTCATCTTCACGTGGCCGGTATAGGCTTTGGGATAGGGATTGTTCGGGTCGACCAGGTAGCGCACCTTGGCCGCGAGCCCGAGGATTCCCGGGTCGCGCACGGTGCTTTCGGTGAACGCCTCGAAGCCGGCGCTCCCGGTGACGAAGGCGACCGCGACGTTGAAGGGCGCGCTGAACTTGGCGGCGTAGTCGTTCGCCGGGCGATGCTTGGAGGCGAGCGGCTCCCACAGCCGGTGCACGTAGCCCTCGGCGGTCTCGCACAGGACTTCGGCGACGTCCCCGGCGGCAAACCCCTTTTTCGCCAGGCGCAGCGCGCAATCGATGTAGGGCTGATTCATGGTGCCGGTCGCGTAGGGCTTGAAGGTGATGCCGTTCATCAGCCATTCCTCGCCGAGGCCGCCGGTGAGCGCGTCGAAATCCCCCTCCGCCGTGCGGGCGAAGCCGTTGAACAGGCCGTGCCCCCCCTCGAATACCGTGCGGGGCCCCAGAAAGCCTTCGCGGCCGATGCGCGCCGCGTGCAAGCCCACGCGCGCGGCCCAGCCCGCATGCAGGCGCTTGGTCCAGGCGCCTTCGGCGAGGTATTCGATGATGCCGCCGGCCATGCTGCCGGCGATGCCGAGGGCGTCGACGGTCTGCTTCCTCTCGAGCCCGAGGGCCGAGGACACGCCGATCGTCGCCGCCATGGCGCCGAGCACGCTGGTCGGGTGGAATCCGGCCTTGTGGATGAGCTTCGGCGCGACCAGGCTCAGGCGGCACAGGGTCTCGACCCCCGCGGCGACGCCGAGCAGCGCCGCGCGCCCGTCGCCGCCGAAACGTTCGCAGGCGGCGAACACCGCGGGCACGATCACCGCCCCGGAATGCACCGGGCCGCCCTCGAAGGTGTCGTCGAAATCCTCGCCATGGGCGGCGGTGCCGTTGATCATGGCCGCATCCTCGGCGCGAAAGCCCCCGCCGTGGCCGATCGCCGTGCTCGCGCCGCCCGGGTCGACGCTGGCGATCAGCGCGCGCACGTAGTCGCTGTGGCGCGCCGCCACGCACAGGCCGGCGACGTCGATCAGCAGCTCCTCGCAGCGGGTCCTGACCCGCTCGGGAATGCGCGCCGGCGTTATCGCCGAGAGCTTTTCGACGAGCCGCTCGGCGACGGACGGGGCGCCCACCCAACGTCGACCGCTACGGGATCAACGAACCGTCTTGACGCCCGCTTCCTTGAGGATGCCGCGCATCTTGCCGTTGAAGTCGTCCATGAAGCTCGCCAGCTCGGCGCTTCCCAGGTATCCGTCCTCGAACTGGTTGTCCGCGACGAACTTCTTCCACGAAGGCGTTTGCGTGAGCTTGCGGAAAACCTCCTGCCAGTACTCGACGTTTTCCTTCGGAATTCCGGGAGGAGCCACGACACCGCGGACCTGCGGAACGACCGGCACGTCGAATCCCGCTTCCTTGAGCGTCGGCACATCGGCGAATCGGGCGAGGCGCTTCTCGGTCACCTGGGCGAGCACCCGCATGTTCCCGGCGCGAATATGCTCGCCCGCCTCCTCCGGTTCGATCACCATCATGTCGACGTGCCCGCCCAGGAGCGCCGCGATCCGCTGGCCGCCCCCCGGATAGGAGATGTAGACCCAGCGCGCGCCGGTCGCCTGCTGCAGGAGCTGGCGCACGACGTTGTCGCGGCTGGTGATCGACCCACCCGATTGCTTGAGCTTCCCGGGGTTCTTTTTTCCCGCGTCGATGAACTCCGCGAGCGACTTGTAGGGGGCGTCGGCCTTGACGGCGATCAGCGCGGGCTCGAGCACCAGGCGCGCGACCGGCGTCAGGTCGCGGATGGTGAACTTGGCCTCTTTGGCGACCAGGTAGTTGGCGAGCCAGTTGCCGGTGAAAAAGGCGATGGTGTTGGGGTCGCCCTTTTTCTCGGCGACATAGGCGATCGCGACGTTGCCGTTGCCGCCGGTCTTGTTCACGACCTGCAGCCGGACCGGAAGCAGTCCTTCCTTTTCGATCATGACCGCGATCGCCCGGGCGAACACGTCGCTGCCGCCGCCCGGCCCGGTGTGCACAACCGTTTCGACGGGGCGCGTGGGCTTGAAGCCCTGGGCCAGGACCGCCGGCGCGCCCAGGAGCGAAGCCGCCGCAATCATGCAAATCTGAGTTCTCATCGCTACCTCCTCAAGAAAGAAGAATCGGTTTGGTGACGGCCTGTTATCCTTGTTCGAGGGCCCGCAGCCGCCAGGCGTTGACCCGGCCGAAAACCGGGATCAACAGGACCAGCGCCGCCAACGATAGCATCAACACCGAGATCGGCCTAGTCACCAGGATCGAAAGACTGCCCTCGGACATCATCAACGACTGGCGCAGCGCCTGCTCCATGCCGTCACCGAGGGCGAGCGCGAGGATCAGCGGCGCGGCCGGGTATTCGAGCTTGCGCATGAGGTAACCGAGCAGCCCGAACCCCATCAGAAGCCCGAGATCGAACAGGCTTCCCGAGGCGCTGTACACGCCGACCATCGACACTCCGAAAATGAGCGGATACAGGACATACGCCGGCGTCTTCAGCACCTGGGCGAAAATCGGCACCAGCGGCAGGTTGAGCACCAGCAGCATCGCGTTGCCGATGTACATGCTCGCCACCAGGCCCCAGAAAAGCGCCGGGTTGTCCGGGATGAAGAGCGGTCCGGGCCGGAATCCCCAGAGGATGAGCGCCGCGAGCAGGATGGCGGTGGTGGCCGATCCGGGGATGCCGAGGGTGAGCAGGGGCACCAGCGCGCCGCCGGTCTCCGAATTGTTGGCGCCTTCGGGCGCGGCGACGCCTTCGGGCACGCCCGTGCCGAACTGCTCGCGCCGGCGGGAGACGGCCTTTTCGACCCCATAGGAGAGGAACGACGCGATCGTCGATCCCGCCCCGGGCAGGACGCCGACGATGAAACCGATCAGCGAACCGTTGAGGAAGGCGAAGCGGCAGTCCTTCAGGTCCTGCAGGGTCGGAAGCAGATTCCTCAGACCCTTGGGCATGGGCAGCATCGATGCTCCGTCCTGCGTTTCCATGTTCCCGAGAACCTCGCCGAGCGCGAACACGCCGATCGCAACGATGACGAAGTCGATGCCGGAGAGCAGCTCCACCTGCCCGAAGGTGAAGCGCGACGTGGCGCTGAAAAGGTCGATTCCCACGCTGGCGACCCACAGCCCGACGAGCGCTGCGAGCAGCGCCTTGACCATGGAACGCCCCGCGAGCAGCACCACCATCGCCAGGCCGAGGGTCATGAGGGCGAAATATTCGGGCGAGCTGAACGACAGCGCGAATTGGGCGAGCGGCGGCGCGACCAGCATCAGCCCGAGCACGCCGACCGTGCCCGCGACGAACGAGGCGATCGCGGCGATTCCGAGCGCCGCCCCCGCGCGGCCCTTGCGCGCCATCTGGTAACCGTCGAGGCAGGTCACGACGGAGGCCGACTCGCCGGGCAGGTTGAGCAGGATCGAGGTGGTGGAACCGCCGTACTTGGCGCCGTAGTAGATGCCGGCGAGCATGATGATCGCGCCCGCGGGGGCCATATTGAACGTCAGCGGCAACAGCATCGCGATGGTCGCCGGGGGGCCCAGGCCGGGCATGATGCCGACCACCGTGCCGAGCAGCACGCCGACGAAGCACCACAGGAGATTCCCCGGGTCGAGCGCGACCGCGAAGCCCTGGGCGAGCCCGGTGATGATTTCCACCGCTAGAAACCCAGGACGCCCACGGGAAGAGCGACTCCCAGCGCGAGCGGAAACAGCAGGTAGAACGCGGCGGCGCCGGCCGCGGCCACGACGGCGGCGACCTTCAGCGGGCGACGATACAGCACGGCGACGATGAAAAAGGCAAGCAGCGCGAAACTGACGAGGAAGCCGAGCGGTTTGCAGAGCACGAAGGAAACCGCCAGGGCGGCCCACGCCGAGAGCGCCCGCCCCGTTTTTCTCCAGTCGGTTTTTCCCGCCTCATCGGATCTGCGCCGCAGGCTCGAGACCACCAGCGCCACCGAAAGCGCGAGTATCGCGATGCCGTACCACATCGGGAAGAAACCCGCGCCCGGCCCCTCGGGGCCGAGATACACCCATTGCCGCGCCTGCGCGACGATATAGAGGCCGAGGGCGGCGAGCGCGAGCCCCGACCCGAGGTCACCCCATTTGCGGCGCTCCATGCTCCCCCTCCGGGAACAGCCCGCTACCTGGACTTGGCGCGCGCTGGCCGGTAGCGGCCCTTGGGAACGATCTCGCACACCGTCCCGCCGGGCGCGCGGAATTTCACGGGGATCACACCCGGGTCGCTGATGATGACGCACCCCTGCTCGCGGATCGCCTTCTCCGCCTTCTCCAGATCGTCCACTTCCACGGCGAAATGATGGATGCAGGGCCCCTCGCCCGCCGCCGTCGACTCCGCCGATTCGGTGCCGGCGTCGTACTGCATGATCGACAGGTCGATGGTGCCGTCCGAGAGGTGGCGCGACGTGTGGTCGCGCACTTTCTCGGTCTTGGCCTCCTTGAAGCCGAACACCGTCTCGTAGAATTGGGCGGAACGCTCGAGATCGTCGACCTTGAGCGCGATGTGCACGATGCGATTCATGAGTCCTCCGGTGAAAAGGTCCGCTCAGGCGCGCAACAGCGGCGAGAGCTTTCCGACGTCGCGGATCGTCTCGAGGTTCCAGACCGCGTCACAGACCTTGCGCGAGCGAGTGCGTCCGATGACGGGCGCCATCAGGTCCTGGCACTTTCCCTCGACCTCGGCACGCGTCATCGGGTTCGCGGGGGTCCCCCGGACCGCCTGCGTATGGTGCCTGAGCTCGCACCCGTCTTTCAACCGGATCTCGACGATCCCCTGCCTGAGCGGCATGACCCGGGTCAGCGCCTCGTCGGCCTGGAGCTCGATGCGGCGCCGCAGCGCGAGGACCCCCCTGTCCCGCATCCGCTTGCGATCGTGAGAAGACCTGAAGCTGACCGTGCCGTCGAGGAGCATCAGCGCGCACAGGTGCTCCATGCAGATATCGGGCATGTCGCGGTCGTGGGTCGTGTTCGCGCCCTGGCGCGAGACCCGCACCACGAGCCGCTCGACGTCCGCGGGCCGGATCCGGTGCGCTCGCATCAGCTCCAGCAGCGAATCGAGGGGCGCCTGGATCGGCGAGCCCACCGACCAGCGCTTGATGTCGGCATTCATGATCTCGTAGCGCTCGCCGAGCTCCCGCGCGAGCTCGTCCGGGTCCGCGGCCCGGTGAACGGCGAAGAAACTGCGCTCGCCGGAGAAGACGTCCTCGACACCGGTGAACCCGTGCGCGACCATCGCCGCCGCGGCGACGCCGTTGCGGGCGGGCATGCCGCCGAAATCGAAGGCTTTCTCGATGTGCTCCTCGTCGCGCATCCAGCACGATACGCCGGAGGCCTGCTGGGCCGCATAGGAGAACAGGTAGCGCATCCGGCGCTCGTCCAGGCGCGCGAGCGCGCCGGCGGCGGCGGCGGCGCCGAAGGCCGGGCCGAAGCTGTGGGTCGAATGGCCCTCCGCGCGGAATCGCATCGCCCCGAGCGATTGCGTCAACCGGCAACAGAGGTCGTAGCCGAGCGCGATCGCGCGCAGCAGCGCCGTGCCTCCTGCCCGCTCGCGCTCGGCCATGGCGAGCGCCGCGGCGACGACACCGCAGCCGGGATGGGTCTGCGAGGCGGCGTGCGAATCATCGGTCTCGTCCGCGTGGGCGAGCATGCCGTTGGCGAGCGCGGCGTTCGCCGCCGAAGTCACGATGGCGCTGCCGACCACCGCGGCCTCCTTTGCGCCTCCCAGGGTCTTTGCGAACGAGATCGCGATCTTCCCCGGGGGCAGGCGGGAGCCGGAGACCATGGCCGCTAGCGTGTCCAGGAGATGGTGCTTGGTTTTTTCGGCGACCGGGGCGGGCAGCGGCGCCCGCGGCGCCCGGGCGGCATAAGCGCCCAGGCGCCGCATGAGCGGCGAAACGGAAGCGTTCGGGTGCGGCTTCATTCCGTCCCGGATTCTAAGCGCTGGTTGCGAAATGAGGGGACATATCCCCTCATACTCCCCTACGACTCCAAGCGAGAGGGTTCGCGGCACGCGGACGATTTTTGAGTATCATGCGGCCGTGGGAGGATCGAGGTGGAACATGCTGCCCGCGGCGGCGCCTTTTGGGGAAACCATGGTGAAAACCCTCGCGACATTGCTGCTGTGCACCGCCGCCGGAATGGCCGCAGCCGCTGATCTCAAGGTCCTGAGCGCCGGCGCGGTCGAGCCCGGCCTGGCGAAGCTCGCCGAGCAGTTCACGCGCGACACGCACCATAAAGTCAGGGTTCAATACGCCACCGCGCCGCAGCTCAACCGGCGCCTTGCCGGGGGCGAGCTGGCCGACGTCCTGATCGCCCCCCCGGGGGTGATGAACGAGCAGCTCAGGCGGAGCCGGGTCGACCCCGAGAGCCATTTCGTCATCGGGCGCGTCGGCGTCGGGGTGGTCGTGCGCCTGGGAAACTCCGAACCGGACCTCAGCAACCTCGAGCGCTTCAAGCAGTCGCTGCTCGGCGCCGATTCGATCGTCTACAACCAGGCATCGACCGGTTTGTATCTCGAGAAGCTGTTCGAGCTCCTGGGGATCGGCGAGCAGTTGAAGCCGCGGACGACCCGTTTCGCCACCGGCGAAGAGGTGCTCGAGCATACGATCAACGGCAGAAGCAACGAGATCGGCTTCGGTGCGATCACCGCGATCAGGCTCTTCGAGACCAGGGGCGGCCTGAAGTTCGTCGGGCCGCTGCCCGAGCAGATCCAGCACCGGACCGCGTATATCGCGGGATTGATGACCGAAGCGCCCATCGAGGACGTCGCCCGGGATTTTCTTCGCTTTCTCGGGACCCCGGCGGCCAAGGCGACGTTCGCCGCGGTGGGGATCGAGTAGCCGCGCTTCCCGCTCCGGCGACCTCTACGCGAAACGGGCCGCCAGGCATATGCCTTGATCTATACCAGCGGGCGGCCTAGAATGCGGTATCGTTCTCCGGAGGACCGCCCATGGACCGTCCCGCCACTGCAAAACTGTTCCGCAACGGCCGCAGCCAGGCCGTGCGCTTGCCCGCGAAGTTCCGCTTCGAGGGCGCCGACGAGGTGTTCGTCTCCAAGGTCGGCGACAAGGTGGTGCTGTCGGCCAAGCCGTCGTCATGGGATGACTTCTTCGACGCGAAGCCGGAGGGCGCGCAGGGTTTCCTCGGCCGCCGCAACGACCGGCCGCCGCAGAAGCGGAGGCTGTTCCGGTGAAACGCTACCTGCTCGACACGGACATCTCGAGCTACGTCATTCGCAAGCGCCCGGAGTCGGTGCGGACGCGATTTCAGGAGCTGGGCAGCGGGCAGTTGTGCATCTCCGTGGTGTCCGAGGCCGAACTGCTCTATGGCGTGAAGGCGAAGGGCTCGCCGCGCGCACTGGCGTCGATGGTCGCGGATTTCCTGCGCCGGTTGACGGTGCTCGACTGGTCGCGCGCCGCCGCCCAGCACTACGCCGACATCCGGGCGAAGCTGGAGTCGGCAGGGACGCCGATCGGCAACATGGATTTGATGATCGCCGCCCACGCGCGCAGCGCCGGCGCGGTGCTGGTGACGAACAACGAGAAGCACTTCCGCCGCGTCGAAGGATTGAAGGTCGAGAACTGGGCGTGAGCATCAACGTGCTCCCGTGGCCCTGAAACGTCCCAAAGGCCCCGCCGGCGGACGGCTTGACGGCGTTCTACAAAACTGTAGAGTTTCCTACGAGGTAACGACATGGACAAGGAAACCCAGATCTCGGCGCTCGTCTCCCGCACGACCCGGGAGCTGCTCGAGCGGCGCGTGCGCGCCACCGGCGTGAAGAAGGGCCACCTCGTCGAGCAGGCGCTGCAGCATTACCTGGTCGCCCTGGAGCAGTTGCCCGCCGACGTGATCGTCCAGCCGAAGCTCGTCGTGACGCGCAAGTCGGGCGACGCGATCCTCCAAAAGACCCGTACCGCCAAGCCCACGAAAGCCCTGCGCCGCCTGATGCGCGATGCGGATTAGGGCGCTGCGCGAAGCGGACGACCGCTCGCGCTTCCGATCCGGCGACCCGGACCTCGGCGGGGAAGCGCTCCAGGTTCCACCGGACCGCGTCACCACCGAGGTGGTCAGGAAGCAGCCGGGCGACATTCCCCGCTCTCAGGGGAAA
>JBATEB010000346.1:0-14717 GCA_049663805.1 Burkholderiales bacterium
TCGTAGAACTCCGGGGCCCGCCACTCGATCGGGTGGCGAGTCGGCGCCTCTAGATTGCCTTCGCGAACGGTCATCTCGGCGACACTGGGAGGAATGAGCGCAATATCCGCGGGTCGAGGAACCGGAGAAGCTTTCCCCAACCCGCGAAGTCAGTCCGGCGCGCGGTGTCCGGACCAATGCGACTCAGTCGGCAAGCGCGTCGAGCGCCTTCTGGAAGCGGTTCGCGTGCGAACGTTCTGCTTTCGCGAGCGTCTCGAACCAGTCGGCGATCTCGGAGAAGCCCTCCTGTCGCGCCGCCTTCGCCATGCCGGGGTACATGTCCGTGTACTCGTGCGTTTCCCCGGCAATGGCAGCCTTCAGGTTCGCGCGCGAGTTCCCAAACGGAAGGTCGGTCGCCGGGTCACCGCATTGCTCCAGATATTCAAGGTGGCCATGCGCATGGCCGGTTTCGCCCTCGGCCGTTGACCGGAACACCGCCGCAACATCGTTCTGCCCTTCTACGTCGGCCTTGGCTGCAAAATAGAGATAGCGCCTGTTGGCTTGCGACTCGCCTGCAAATGCCGCCTTGAGATTTTCGTGGGTCTTGGAGCCTTTGAGTTGCATGATGCCTCCGTGTAATTAGACTTACTCTAAATAATAGACCAAGTTTAGTAGCAGGTCGAGGCCGATGTCAAGACGACGCGCGTGAGCGGCTGCCGGAACGATGACCCACTCTGCGCCGAAGCCCGTCAGCGGGATACGGACTCGGCAGGAAGACTGCGGCCCTGGCCGCGAAACAGGTGCCGCGCGAGTTCGGTCAGCGCCTGCTGATACACATCGCGCTTGAAGTCGATAACAGAGTCCAGAGGGACCCAGTAGCCGTTCCAGCGCCAGGCGTCGAATTCCGGCTTTTCCGATGCGCGCAGACGAACGTCGCAGTCGCGACCGATCAGACGCAGCAGGAACCAGATCTGCTTCTGCCCTCGGTAGTTGCCGCGCCAATCCCGCTTGAGCCACTGGGCCGGCACCTCGTAGCGCAACCAGTTGCGCGTTCGCCCCAGGATCTTAACGTGGCAGGGCGACAGGCCCACTTCCTCCAGCAATTCGCGGTACATCGCCTGCACCGGGGTTTCCCCAAGCTTGATCCCGCCCTGCGGAAACTGCCAAGAGTGCTCCCTGACGCGTTTTCCCCAGAAAACCTCGTTGCGCGAGTTGCAGAGAATGATGCCGACGTTAGGCCGATAGCCGTCTCGATCGAGCATACCCCCATCCAGCTCAAAGTCTGTCCACGCCCATTCTTCCACAAATCGCCCGCGTTTTGAAGGCGGGCCCCGCAACCGGGTTGCGCGCGCAAGTTAAAGTAGAATGTTGCGCTTGATCTCGTCTCCCCCGCCATGCGTGTTTCCCGATATTTTCTAGCGACCCTCAAGGAAGCCCCTGCCGACGCGGAACTGATCAGTCACAAACTGATGGTTCGAGCAGGTCTGATCCGGCGACTCGCCGGCGGAATCTATACCTGGATGCCGCTCGGACTCCGTGTTGTGCGGAAGGTCGAGGCGATCGTGCGTCAGGAGATGAACCGCGCCGGCGCCATCGAACTTTTCATGCCGGCGGTCCAGCCCGCGGAGCTATGGCAGGAGTCCGGGCGCTGGCGGAAATACGGCCCGGAATTGCTGCGCCTGAGAGACCGGCATGAGCGCGACTATTGCATCGGCCCCACCCATGAGGAAGTGATCACCGACATCGCACGGCGCGAGATTCGCAGTTACCGCCAACTGCCGGTGCATTTCTATCAGATTCAGACAAAGTTCCGCGACGAGATCCGGCCGCGCTTCGGAGTCATGCGCGGACGAGAATTTACGATGAAGGACGGCTATTCCTTCCATGTCGACTACGCCGACCTCCAAAGAGAATACAAGAACATGCACGAGACCTATACGCGCATCTTTACGCGTCTCGGTCTGAAATTTCGCGCCGTCGCCGCCGACCCGGGGGCGATCGGCGGCACCGGCTCGGAGGAGTTTCACGTTCTTGCCGACTCCGGCGAGGATGCGATCGCGTACTGCCCTGGGTCCGACTACGCGGCGAACGTGGAACTGGCCGAAGCCCTGGCTCCGCAGGTCGAGCGAGTGCCGCCCACTGTCCCGATGAAAAGGGTCAAGACCCCGGGCAGGACCCGGTGCCAGGACGTTGCAGAAATGCTGGGGATCGGTCTCGAGCGAATGGTTAAAGCGATCGCCGTCGTGCGGGAGGAGAGCCCGGAGGGCACATCGACATCATTCGTGATGCTGCTTGTCCGCGGCGATCACGATCTGAACGAGATCAAGACTCAAAAGATCATCGGGAATTTCCGTTTCGCCATGAACGAAGAGATCGAGCGGATATTGGGGGGGCCCCCCGGATACATCGGACCGGTCAGCGACGCGAGGTTCACGCTTTACGCGGATCGCTCGGTAACGAAAATGAGCGATTTCGTCTGCGGTGCAAATCAGGCGGATTATCACCTTACCGGCGTCAACTGGGGCCGAGATCTGCCTGAACTCGAACCCCGATTTGTTGTCGATATCCGCAAGGTCGTCGCCGGCGACGCCAGCCCCGACGGAAAGGGTCCGATCCGGATCGCACGCGGCATAGAGGTGGGCCATATCTTTCAGCTTCGCACCAGGTACTCCGAAGCGATGAACGCAACGTTTCTTGACCAAAAGGGCAGCACCCGCCCTTTCGAGATGGGTTGTTACGGTATAGGCGTGACGCGCATCGTCGGTGCCGCTATCGAGCAGAATCACGATGAGAGTGGCATTATCTTTCCGGACCCGATTGCGCCGTTCCAGGTCGCCCTGATAGCCATCGGCTACCGCAAGAGCGACTCGGTTCGTGAAGCTTCCGAGGCACTGTACCGCGAGCTCTCCGATTCCGGCATCGAGGTATTGCTCGATGACCGGGATGAGCGCCCGGGCGTGATGTTCGCCGATATCGAACTTATCGGTATTCCTCACCGTATTGTCGTCGGCGAACGCAGTCTCAAGGACGGGGTGATCGAATATCAGCACCGGCGCGATCGGGAGGCTGGAAAAATCCCCCGAGCAGAGATCGTGTCCCTGCTCACCGCCAAGCTCTGTTGAAACTCGCCTTTTTACTGCAGGGGTTCACGCTGGCGCTCTCCGGCAGCGCCGTAGCCGGGACCCAGATCTACGAACCGCTTGCCATCGAGGTACAGGCAGGGCTCAAGGCCTCGATCGCCGACAAACCGGCGCCGCGCCATGGCTTCGACAGCACCACGGCAGCCGTGAACTGGCTTACGGAGATGTCACAGCGCCTCCAGCCGAGAATGCCGAATTTTCAGTCGCGGCTGGACTTCCTTCGGACGGTTCATTACGAGTCGACCCGAGCGGGGCTGGATCCGCAGCTCGTTCTCGCAGTGATCCAGGTGGAGAGCAACTTTCGCAAGTACGCCGTTTCGCGCTCGGGTGCCCGGGGCTATATGCAGGTGATGCCGTTCTGGATGGATCTCCTCGGCCGAAGCACGCATAACTTGTTCAACCTTCGAACGAATCTTCGCTATGGATGCGTCATTCTCAAATACTACCTGGTGCGCGAGAAAGGCGATCTGTTCCGCGCATTGAGCCGCTATAACGGCTCGCTGGGCAAGCCCAGATATGCCAATTTGGTGCTCAAGGCGATGCGCGCCATGTGGCGCTACGACGGCAAACTGGCCACGACCCTGCCGGAAGATCCGGAATGGGCGGCGTCTCACTTCGGAAAGAGCCTCGAAATCGAATCCTGGATCGCTTCCGCGGCGGCCAGCGGGTCCGGCGCCCGCCGGATCGGTCTGCCGACGACGATGTAGTCGGCGCCGTTCGCGAACGCCTGTGCGACGTCGACCGCACGCTTCTGATCGTCGGCAACACGATTGATTACCGGCCGGATTCCCGGCGTAACAACCAGCAGACGCTCGCCCAGCTCGCGCCTCAAAGCCGGCGCCTCGAGCCCCGAAGAAATGACCCCGTCGCAGCCGGCCTCGAGGGCGCGCCGGGCGCGCGACAAAACGAGATCTTCGATGTCGCAGCGGAAGCCTAGGTCATTGATATCGCCTTGGTCGAGGCTGGTGAGCGCGGTTACGGCCAGGATACGAACCTCTCCTTTTTCTTCTCCCGCCGCCTCGAGAATCGGCTGATTGCCGTGCACCGTAGCGAAAGTGACACCCCGCCCGCGCAGCCCTCGAACCGCAGCGCGAACGGTCTCGGGAACATCGAAGAACTTCAGATCGACGAATACCTTCTTTTCCTGGTTCGTGAGCCAGGCGATCAACTCGAAATATCCGCCGGCCATGAACAGCTCGAGACCTACCTTGTAGAAAGTCACGCAGGTCCCTAGACGCCGCACCAGGTCCTTCGCGCTCTCGGGATCGGGAACATCGAGCGCCAAGATCAGACGTTCACCGCGTGGAATGGTCTTCATCGGCACCTTTCCGGAACCATCATTCAGGGATACGACCGCGCATCAGCCTTCCTCAGCCTCAAGCAGCCGGCGCAACGGTTGATTCAGGGTCTCGTTTGCCCGCACCGAAAAACGTTCCAGGAACTTCTTCAACAACTCGCTTTGCTCGCTCGCCGGCTGTTTCGTGACGTCCGCGACAAATTCCCGGTAGACATCGGCCAACATCAGCCGGCCGGTATCGCAAGCCAGTCCAAAACGGTCCCTGGGCGTCCTCGAGACCCAGCCTCGTGTGGCCATGCGCTCGAGCAACAATTCGGCGCGATCCCCCGTCAACGATGCCCGGCGGGCGATCTGCCTGAGATCGAGCAACTCCGGAGTCTGCTGGGCCCGACCCAACACGAGAAGCAAGGCGAGCGCCTCGCCGAACTCCGCTCCGGGCCTTGGACCGGCGGCTTCCCGCAGCACGAAGAAATCGGGGGCAAGGGCGGTGATCAGGGCCCCCACCACGATCACGACCCACGAAAAGTAGATCCACAGGAGGAAAATGGGGACTACCGCAAATGCTCCATAGACGAACGTGTAGGTTGGAATCTGTGCAACATAAAACGCAAAGCCACGCTTCATCAATTCGAAAGCAAGCGCGGCGACGACTCCTCCGAGCAGTGCATGGCGCGGCTTCACGACTCGATTCGGAACGACAAGGTACAGCAGGGTGAAGGCAGTGCAGGTGAGTACGAACGGAACGAAACCCAGAACGGCGACCCCTCCGAAGGAAATTCGCCGCGCCAGGCCGAGCGATGCGCCCACGAAGTAGGAGGTCATCGTCAGGCTCGCTCCGATCAGAATCGGTCCGAGGGTGAGCACCGCCCAGTAGATCAGGATGCGCTGCGCCATCGAGCGTCCGCGCAAAACGCGCCAGATCGAATTGAACGCCCGTTCGATCGTAAACATCATCATCAGCGCGGTCAGAACCAGCACCACCGTCCCAAGGGCGGTCAAGCGGCCCGCGCGCGCCGAAAACTGCTCTACATAGGTCGCCACGACCTTTCCCGCCGCTTCCGGAAGCATGTTTGCAAGCAGGAACGAGCGAATATGCTCGCCGATTCCGGAAAAAATAGGGAACGCCGAAATCAGCGTCAGCGCGATCGTCACCAGGGGAACGAGCGCCAGCAAGGTCGTGAAGGTGAGGGTCGACGCGATCTGAAGGCAGCGATCCTGGTTGAACCGCCTGACGAGGTGCACGAGGAAGCGGCCCAGCTGTCGCGGAATTTCCAGCATGAAATCGTACCGATCGCAGAGCTAAACGTCGCCTATAATACCAGCCGCATCCAGCGATCCTGATGAGCGATATTCTGGTTCTCTACTACAGTCGCCGCGGCTCGGTGCGCGACATGGCTCAATGGATTGCGCGAGGCGTCGAGGAAATCGACGGCGCAAGCGCGAGACTCCGGACCGTGCCGCGGGTCGCGAGCGTCACCGGAGAAGTGGAGCCGTCCGTACCTCCTTCGGGCCCGCCCTACTGCGAGCTGTGCGATCTGGAAGAATGTATTGGCCTTGCGCTGGGCAGCCCTACCCGCTTCGGCAACATGGCGGCGGCGATGAAGCACTTCTGGGACGGCACCTCGGATCTGTGGCTCAGCGGCGGGCTGGCCGGCAAGCCCGCCGCCCTGTTCACCTCGACGGCGAGCCAGCACGGCGGCCAGGAGACCACCCTGACTTCGATGATGCTGCCGCTCCTTCACCACGGCATGTTGATCGTCGGCCTGCCCTATACCGAGCGCGAGCTCATGGAAACGCGATCGGGCGGTACGCCTTACGGGGCGAGCCATGTGTCAGGCCCGGCGTCCGACCGCGCCTTTGACGAATCCGAGCGCAATCTGTGCCGCGCCCTGGGTCGCAGGCTCGCGGCGACGGCACTCAAACTGTCGCGATAGATCGCAGTCCTCTCGCGCATGGGCGACCCCCGCGGTCACGCCTTCGACCCGCGGCTCGGGATCAAGATCCTGCCGCGGGAGACGACCTCTTCAACTCTCATACCTGCGGATTGATTCGCACCATCTTGCTCTGCAGCTTGTTGAGCGCGCTGACGTAGGCCTTGGCGGAAGCAACGATGATATCGGTGTCGGCGCCGACCCCGTTGACGATCCTGCCACCTTTGGCAAGGCGAACGGTCACCTCGCCCTGCGACTCGGTGCCCTGGGTCACCGCATTGACGGAGTAAAGCAGCAGCTCGGCACCGCTGCCTGCCACGTTTTCAATCGCCTTGAAGGTAGCATCGACCGGCCCATCCCCCTCCGAAGCCGCCGGACGCTCCGCCCCCGCTTCGGAAAGAACAATCCTGGCGAGAGGTCGCTTGCTCGTCCCGCTTTCCTGCTGCAGGGAAACCAGCCGCCAGCGTTCGGCCGCGGTTGCGTCGGCCTCGTCCGAAACGAGAGCCTGCAGATCCTCGTCGAAAATCTCGTGCTTCTTGTCGGCAAGGTCCTTGAACCGCTGGAATGCCTTGTTGTAGGCGTCTACGGATTCGAGTTCGATGCCAAGTTCGCCCAGGCGCTGCCTGAACGCGCTTCGGCCGGAATGCTTGCCGAGCACCAGCTTGTTCGCCGCCCAGCCCACGTCCTGGGCGCGCATGATTTCGTAGGTTTCCCGGCTCTTCAGAACACCGTCCTGATGGATTCCGGCTTCGTGCGCAAACGCGTTCGCGCCGACGATCGCCTTGTTCGGCTGCACCGGGAATCCGGTAATCCCGGAGACCAGCCGGCTCGCCGGCACGATATGGGTCGCGTCCAGGTTGGTATCGCATGGAAACACGTCCTGACGCGTGCGTATCGCCATCACAACTTCCTCGAGCGATGCATTCCCGGCGCGCTCGCCCAGCCCGTTCACCGTGCACTCGACCTGGCGGGCGCCGTTCATTACCGCGGCCAGAGAGTTCGCCACCGCGAGGCCCAGGTCATTGTGGCAGTGTACGGACCAGACGGCCTTGTCCGCATTGGGGATCCGTTCGCGCAACGCGCGTATAAGCCCTCCGAATTGCTCGGGCATGGTGTAACCGACGGTATCCGGAATATTGACGGTTCTGGCGCCCTCCCTGATCACGGCCTCGAGAATCCTGCAGAGAAAGTCGACGTCCGACCGTCCGGCATCTTCCGGGGAAAACTCAACATCGTCCGTAAACTTGCGCGCGAAGCGAACCGCGTTGGCCGCCTCGATGAGCACCTGCTCGGGCGTCATGCGCAGCTTCTTCTCCATGTGGATCGATGAAGTTGCAATGAACGTGTGAATCCTCCCCTGTCTTGCGGGTTTGATCGCCTCCGCGGCACGGGTGATGTCGCGGTCATTCGCCCGGGCAAGCGAGCACACGATGCTGTCCTTGATGATGCCGGCGACCGCCTGCACCGCATCGAAATCGCCGGGACTGGAGGCGGCGAAACCCGCTTCGATTACATCGACGCGCATGCGCTCCAGCTGGCGCGCGATGCGAAGCTTTTCTTCCTTGGTCATTGACGCACCGGGACTTTGCTCCCCGTCGCGCATTGTGGTATCGAATATGATCAATCGCTCTTTCATGTCGCCGCTCCGCTGAACGCAATTCTCTCCGTGGCGCTCGCCGCGCCACGCCTGGGTACTACTCTTGTCTGGGATGGAGTATTTAGCGCGCGAGGCGCAGCAGCAGACCCGCTGGACGCAGGCTGCCGGAGGGGAGCTTCAACACGGTGATACCAAGCCGCATGGCGCCGAATATATCGGTTTTCCCCGGCAGCCGCAACTAGGAAGCCACCGGTTTCCGCGGGAGACGCTTCTTCCACAGCCAGTGCAGGTAGCCCGAAAGTCCGTAGGCCACGAACAGGAGGAAAAGGACGATGGGCGGGTCGGAGGAAATGAGAACGAACCCGAGAACGAGCAGAAGAACGACGGCAAAGGGAACGGATCGGCGCAGGTTGATGTCCTTGAAGCTGTAGAAAGGCACGTTGCTTACCATGGTGATCCCCGCGTACAGAGTCAGAAAAGCGGCTACCCAGGGCGTTCCGTATGCATCGACCGGGATCTTGTTGTCGCTGGCAATCCAGAGAAATCCCGCCACGAGCGCCGCCGCCGCCGGGCTGGGCAGGCCCTGAAAGTAGCGCTTGTCGACGACTTCGATGTTCGTCTTGAAGCGCGCCAGGCGCAGCGCCGCACCTGCGCAATAGACAAATGCCGCAATCCAGCCGAAGCGCCCCAAATCCTTCAGCGCCCACTCGTAGATGACCAGAGCCGGCGCCGCACCGAAACAAACCATGTCGGAGAGCGAATCGTACTCGGCACCGAACGCGCTCTGCGTGCGGGTCAGTCGCGCCACCCGCCCATCGAGCGTATCGAGGATCATCGCGATGAAGATCGCCACGGCAGCGTTGTCGAAGCGCTGGTTCATGGCCATGACAATCGCGTAGAAGCCCGCGAACAGGGCTGCGGTGGTGAACAGGTTGGGCAGCAGGTAAATGCCGCGGCGGCGGATCTCGGTGTTCAGCAGCGGCTTGCGAAGTCCTGGCTCAAGCATGTCGGGGAAGCGTCGCGATCACGGTACTCGTTGCGTAAACCTTGTCGCCCAGTGCCGTTCTAAGGGTTGCACCCCGCGGAATGTAAACATCGACCCGCGACCCGAATCGGATGAATCCAAAGCGTTGGCCCCGGGCAAGCTGGTCGCCTTCGCCAACATGACAGATTATCCGCCTCGCAATGAGGCCCGCCACCTGCACGCAGGTTACGTCCTCGCCTCCCGGTGTGCGCAGCCAGAGCGCGTTGCGCTCGTTTTCCAGGGAGGCCTTGTCCAGCGCTGCGTTCAGGAACTTTCCCGGATTGTACCAGCGCTTCCTTATCTGCCCCTCCACGGGCGAACGGTTGGAGTGCACGTTGAAGACGTTCATGAAGATGCTGACCTTGGTCGCATCGCGCTCCAGGTAAGGATCGCGCGCCGGCTCGACTGCGACGACCCGCCCGTCGGCCGGCGCCAGGACGGAATCCATTTCCTCAGGAACCTGTCGCGGCGGATCGCGAAAAAACTGGAGCACGAACAATGCGGCAATCCAGAACGGCGCAGACCACCAGCCCACCCACCAGGTCGCGACGCCCGACGCGAGCACGGAAACACCAAGAAAAGGCCACCCTTCGCGGGCGATGATCGGATGAGGATAGCGGGTGCGCGTCACGGGCCTGCCATCATGCGGTGCGGGTGTGAACCGCCGTGCGCATAGCAAGAAAGCGCGTCACGGCCCCCGAGCCGGCGTCATCCGCCTCCGCAGGACGCGACGGCACCCGGATCAATTTCGGCTCGTATCAACCAGCTTGTTCTTCTTGATCCAGGGCATCATCGCTCTCAGTTTCTCGCCCACCAGCTCGATGGGGTGCTCGGCGGTGAGCCGGCGGCGGGATAACAGGGTGGGCGCGCCGGCGCGGTTTTCCAGTATGAAGTCCTTGGCGTACTCGCCCGACTGAATGCGGGCCAGCGCCGCGCGCATTTCTTCCCGCGTTTCCTCGGTGATGATCTTCGGCCCCGTAACGTACTCGCCGTACTCCGCATTGTTCGAAATCGAGTAGTTCATGGTCCCGATTCCGCCCTCGTACATGAGATCGACGATCAGCTTCAGTTCGTGCAAGCACTCGAAATACGCCATTTCGGGCGCGTACCCTGCCTCGGTGAGCACTTCATAACCCGCTTTGACAAGCTCCACGCATCCCCCGCAAAGCACGGTCTGCTCGCCGAACAAATCGGTTTCGGTTTCCTCCCTGAAAGTGGTTTCGATCACGCCCGCCCGCGCTCCGCCGATCGCCGCCGCATAGGAAAGCGCGAGATCGCGCGCCTTCCCGCTCCGGTCGCGGTGGACTGCGATCAGCATCGGGGTCCCTCCCCCTTGCGTGTAGGTCGAGCGCACCGTATGACCAGGCGCCTTGGGAGCGATCATCACGACATCGAGATCGTCACGAGGAATGACTTGCCCGTAGTGAATGTTGAACCCATGCGCGAATCCCAGGGTCGCACCTTTGCGAATGTGCGGTTCGACCTCGGTCTTGTAGACGGCGGCGATGTGCTCGTCGGGCATCAGCATCATGACGAAATCGGCCCCCTTGACCGCCTCCGATATCTCGTCGACACTCAGCCCGGCCTTCTTGGCCTTTTCCCAGGAGGCGCCTTCTCGGCGTAATCCCACGGCGACCTTCACGCCGGAGTCGTTGAGGTTGAGGGCGTGTGCATGGCCTTGCGATCCATACCCCACAACCGTGATTTTCTTGCCCTTGACGAGCGACAGATCGGCGTCTTTGTCGTAGTAGACTTTCATTGCTTGACTCCCAAACCTGAAACTGAAATTGCCGCGGAAAGGACCTTGATTCGCGCTTCGAATCGATTGCCCGAGTCCCGGCCTCGAGTCCCCGCGTTGCTACACTTTTAGTATTCGCTCCCCGCGCGCCATTCCCGACGCGCCGGTTCGAACCGTTTCCAGAATCACGTTCGTTTCAATAGCCGCGATGAAGGCGTCGAGCTTCGCCCCTGTGCCCGTCAGCTCTATGGTGTACGTATTTTCCGTCACGTCGAGGATACGGCCGCGAAAAATTTCGGACATGCGCTTCATTTCCTCGCGTTCCTTGCCGGTTGCCCGAACCTTGATGAGCATGAGCTCGCGCTCAATGTGCGCGGCTTCGGAGAGATCCACCACCTTGACGACGTCGACGAGCTTGTTCAAATGCTTGGTAATCTGCTCGACGACATCGTCCGAACCCACCGTCACGATGGTCATTCGCGACAGCGACGCGTCTTCGGTGGGTGCGACGGTGAGTGTTTCGATGTTGTAGCCTCGCGCGGAAAACAACCCTGCAACCCTCGAAAGAGCACCTGGCTCGTTCTCGAGCATGATCGAAATGATATGCCTCACATCGCCCCCTTGCTGAGGCCCGACTCCGGGCGTCTGCGACGCCCCTTCGACGCGGCGCTCGTGGCGCCACCGAGCCAGGCTCCCTTCAGCACACGTTGATCAATCCCGACCGCGCGTCGGGCGCACCGCTCACAGCTCCTCGGCCAGGATCATTTCGGTTAGCCCCTTGCCGCCCTGAACCATCGGGTAGACGTTTTCGGTCTGATCGGTCACGAAATCCATCAGCACCAAGTCATCCTTGCGCCTGAACGCCTCGCGTAACGCGGGCTCCACGTCGCCCGGCCGCTCGATCCGCATGCCGACGTGGCCATAGCTCTCGGCAAGCTTCACGAAATCCGGAAGCGCATCCATGTAAGACTCCGAATAGCGGTTGCCGTGGAAGAATTGCTGCCACTGGCGCACCATGCCCATGTACCGGTTATTGAGGTTGACGATCTTGACCGGCAGACGGTATTGCTTGCAGGTCGAAAGCTCCTGGATGCACATCTGGAAACTCGCCTCGCCCGTGACGCACGCGACCGTCGCGCCGGGATTGGCGAGCTGCACGCCCATTGCCGCAGGAAGGCCGAATCCCATCGTGCCCAGGCCACCCGAATTGATCCAGCGCCGCGGTTTGTCGAACTTGTAGAACTGAGCCGCCCACATCTGGTGCTGGCCGACGTCGGATGTGATGAACGCATCTCCTTTGGTAATTTCATAGAGGCGCTCGAGTACGAATTGCGGCTTGATGATCTTGCTCTTCTTGTCGTATTTAAGGCAGTCCTTCGACTTCCACAAACCGATCTGCGACCACCATGCGCTGAGGGCTTTCTGGTCCGGTGTGTAGCTCATGGCCTCGAGCTGGCGGAGCATCTCCTCCAGCACTTCGACCACATCGCCGACGATGGGAACATCGACCTTCACGCGCTTGGAGATCGATGAGGGGTCGATGTCGATGTGAACAATCCTGCGCTGTACCTGCCCGAAGTGCGCCGGGTCGCCGATCACGCGATCGTCGAAACGAGCGCCGACAGCGAGCAGGACGTCGCAATTCTGCATCGCCATGTTGGCTTCATAGGTCCCATGCATGCCCAGCATGCCCAGGAACTGCGGATCGGTCGCCGGGTACCCCCCCAGACCCATGAGCGTGTTGGTACAGGGGAACCCGAGCAACTTCACGAGCCGGGTCAGCTGCTTCGATGCGTCCGCGAGAATAACGCCGCCACCTGCATACACCATGGGACGCTTGGCCCCGGCGAGCAGCTGCACCGCCTTCTTGATCTGACCAGGGTGCCCCTTCACGACCGGATTGTAGGAACGCATTGCGACCGATTCAGGGTAATCGAAAACACAGCGAGCCGCGGTCACATCCTTGGGGATGTCCACCAGGACGGGGCCGGGACGACCGGTCGTCGCGAGATAGAATGCCTTCTTGATCGTGAGGGCCAGGTCACGTACGTCCTTGACGAGGAAATTGTGCTTCACGCACGGCCGCGTGATGCCCACCGCGTCGCATTCCTGAAATGCGTCCTGGCCGATGGCGTGGGTGGGCACCTGACCGGTGATGATCACCATCGGAATCGAATCCATGTATGCGGTCGCAATCCCGGTTACCGCATTGGTAACGCCTGGGCCGGAGGTCACCAAAGCCACGCCGACCTTGTTGCTCGAGCGCGAATAGCCATCCGCGGCGTGCGTTGCGCCCTGTTCATGGCGGACGAGAATATGCTTGACCCGATCCTGCTTGAACAGCTCGTCGTAGATGAACAGGACCGCGCCGCCGGGATAGCCAAACACGTATTCGACTCCCTCCGCCTGGAGGCATCTGACCACAATTTCTGCGCCGGTCAATTCCATGCGGACGCCCGTGAAACGCGATTGGGAGAAAGCCTTAGAGCGTAATTGCTGACGCCTGATTGGTCAAGCTTTTTCCCCGATGCTAGCCTGCATTGGAATGGTCCTTTTTGATACCATCGGTCCACTCAGTGGTCGGCTCTTTGGGCCGACAAAGGACACTTCTCTGGCTTCCCCAGGCGAGCTTTCCGAGTTTCTTGCAGGCGTTGAACGACGCGCGTACAAGCAGGCGCTGTTTGCGCTCCGCAACGCGGAGAATGCGCTCGACATCGTCCAGGACTCGATGCTCAAGCTCGCGGAAAAGTACGCGTCAAAACCCGCTGCAGAACTGCCGATGCTGTTTCAGCGCATTCTGCAGAACACCATCCGCGACTTCTATCGCAGGCAGCGGGTCCGATCTTTATGGGTTACGCTATTTTCCGCGCTGTCGCCGGGACGGGATGACCCGGACGCTGACCCCCTTGAAACTTTGGAGATCGAGGATGCCTCCAAGTCGGGTCCGGCAGAACATTTGCAGCAGTCTCAACTACTTGAATTAATTGAGAAAGAGCTGCAGTGCTTGCCCGCGCGTCAACGGCAGGCGTTTTTGCTGCGTTATTGGGAGGAATTGGACGTTGCCGAGACAGCAGCCGTCATGGGCTGTTCGCAAGGCAGCGTAAAGACCCATTGCTCCCGCGCGACGCATGTCCTGGCAGAAGCTTTGAGAGCAAAGGGGGTTCAGCTATGAACGAACAGCAGATCGCCTACCGCATAAGGCAGCACCTCAACCGGGGGCTCGATCTGGACCCGGTCAAGCTTGCGCGTCTGAAGGAGGCACGCGAGCACGCCTTGGCGCGCCAGCCCCTCGAGTCCCGCTTCGCCCGTTGGGCTTGGGCCGACAATGTCCTCGGCCGGTCGGACTCCCCTTCATCGCTCCTGTGGCGCCTGCTGCTTCCGATGGCGGTGCTGATCCTGGGTCTGGTCGCCGTCAACCACTGGCGGGACTCCCAGCTCGCCGCGGAAATTGAGGAAATCGATTCCGCGGTTCTTACCGGCGACCTGCCGCTTGATGCCTACCTCGACAAGGAATTCGATGCATGGCTAAAGCGTCCCTCGCACTAGCACTCTGGTTCTGCATCTCGCTCAGCGCCTTCGCCGCCACACCGCCGAAGAAACCCCCGACGTGGGGTGAGCTGAGCGCGGAGCAAAAGCAGATACTCGCCCCGCTGGCGTCGGATTGGGACACTCTCGAGCCGGCGCGCAGACGCAAGTGGCTCGGGATAGCCAAGCGCTATCCGAAAATGAAACCGGATCAGCAAGTGCGGGTTCAGCGCCGTATGCAGGCATGGGCCAATCTCAGTCCCAAGGAACGTCAGGCAGCACGCGAGCGCTATAGAAAGATCGAAACGTTACCTCCGGACAAGAAGCGGTCGCTTAAGCAGAAATGGGAGGAATATAACCGCCTGCCTGAGCAGGAACGTCGCAAGCTCCGCGGCAAGCGGGGCAAGCCGCCTCCGGCACGACCGGGTATTGCCCCTGCACCCTCGGACCCGCCGCCCGGTATCGTCACACCGTCCCCGGCCGCCA
>JBATEB010000347.1:0-31543 GCA_049663805.1 Burkholderiales bacterium
CCGAGGAACGGGCCGCGCATCACGACATAAATCGACGAGTCGCCGCCGGGCTCCGTCGGTTCATACTCGACCCTGGACAGACCCGCCCGCAACGCGACGTTCTCGGCGGGGCGAAAGCGAAAAGCAATCTCCGGATAGCGCACGTAATCGTGGTAACCGCCACCGCCGGAGAACAGCGCGAAGGGTCGGTTGGACGCCAGCATCAAGCGGCCTTCGACGGCGAGCTCCCTGGTGAAATTCCAGCGAGGCCCGACACCCACCACAATCCCCGAGAATGCGTATTTCCGGGCGAGCTCGCCGCCACCGGGCGGCTCGGTTTCCGAGCGCAGGCGGAGATCGGCCTCCGCGACCCCCGCGACCACCTCCAACTCCAGGCGCGGCAACCTGCGAAAACGGATTGTCGCGTCGTAGACCAGATGCCCGTAACGCAACTCGGCGAAATGGCGCACCACCTGCGGCCCGAATATCGATTGCCCGCCGTAAGAGATGAAATCCAGCGCGCCCAGGGACTGGGTCGCCTCCGCGCGGCCGCGAGAGTATTGAAGCTCGACGCCCCCGGTAAACGAGACCGCCCGCTGAGATTCGGCGGGTTTCTCGTGCCAGGACACGCGCGCCGTCGGGACGAAAGCCCGCTGGTTGATGTCGATCGGGCGCAGGACTAACGAAGGTTCGGGTGTGGTGGTGGAACAGGCGCAGATGCCTGTCAGCACGGTCAATACGACCGCGCTTCGAATCAGTGATACCACGCGCTCCATTCCGTGGTGAGCGGTCATTTCTCAACCCTCCCATCGAGGCCAGGCATCTGCAATTCCTATATCACTTTTGGGGCACCGGGGAGCGATATTACCGCACGATCAGCCAAACCGAAGCGATTTGCCCTGATGCGAGAAGCGGTGATATCGATGCAATCGGCAAGGGCATTCACGGATAAAATCGGACCGTGGATGCCAAGCGCTCGAATGCCGTCTCGCCGGCGCAACTCGATGCCTTCGACGAAGTCATCGACGTGCGCTCGCCCGCCGAGTTCGCGCTCGATCACGTCCCGGGCGCGGTGAATTGCCCGGTGCTGGACGACGCCGAGCGGGCGCGGGTGGGCACGATCTACACGCAGGTCTCGCCCTTCGACGCGAAGAAGCTCGGCGCGGCGCTCGTCTCGAAGAACATCGCGCGGCACATCGAGGAGCGCTTCCGCGGCCGCGGCCGCGACTGGCGGCCCCTGGTCTACTGCTGGCGCGGCGGAAAGCGCTCCGCGGCGATGGCGCACGTGCTGCGCGAGGTGGGCTGGGAGGCGGTGACGCTCGCGGGCGGCTACCGCGCGTACCGGCGAGAGGTGGTGGCGCAGCTCGACGCGCTGCCCTCCCGCTTCCGCTTCCGCGTGGTGTGCGGCGCGACCGGCAGCGGCAAGAGCCGGCTGCTCGCGGCGCTCGCGGCACAAGGCGCCCAGGTCCTCGATCTCGAGCGCCTCGCCTCGCACCGCGGCTCGCTCCTGGGCGAGCTTCCCGGGGAGCCGCAGCCTTCGCAGAAGCGCTTCGACAGCCGGGTATGGAGCGCCCTGAGACGCTTCGACCCGGAGAGACCCGTCTTCGTCGAGGCGGAGAGCAAGAAGATCGGCCAGCTGCAGGCGCCGGCGAAACTCCTGGAGCGCATGCGCGAGGGCGAATGCCTGCGGCTCGAAGTGCCGGTCGCCGAGCGGGTGCGCTTCCTGATCGGGGAGTACGGCCACTTTCTCGCCGAGCCCGGGCCTCTCGAGGAAAAACTCCGCTGCCTGACTCCACGCCATGGCCGCGCGATCGTCGCGCGCTGGATCGCGCAGATCGGCGCGCAGGCCTGGACCGATCTGGTCGAGGACCTCCTGGTGACGCACTACGATCCGTCTTATCTGCGCGCGAGTACCCGGAATTACCCGCATTATGACGGCGCACTGCCGCTGCGTATTGAACGACTCGACGACGCGGGACTGAGGCACGCTGCCGCCGATCTGGTCGGCGGCGCGGCGAACGCCGCGGAAACGGCCGCCACGGCGAAAAACCACCAGTGACGCCTTCCGAAGACAAGCCGCTGCCGATGGTCATGGCCTTGGTCGGCGTCAGCACCGAGGAGGAGCGGTTCCTGCGCTCGCTGCTCGCGCTGCTCAAGTCCTACCTCGAGCCCTCCTGGTGTGTCGCCGCGCGCCTGGGCGATCTGCCGGACGCGATCCTCGTGGATATGGACAGCGAGGAAGGACGCCACGTCTGGGAGAGCGTGGATTTCGGCGGCACTCCGCGCATCGCCCTGAGTCGCGACCGGGTGCTGAGCGCACAGTGGACCCTGCTCAGGCCGATCCGCCCCGGCGGTACGCACAGCCTGACGGAGGTCCTGTCCGAAGTCGCGGGGAAGGTCCGGCTGTCCGCTCCCGCGCGATCCGGGCCCGCCTCCGGATGGAGACCGTTCGCCCATCTGGTGCGCAAGGCGTGCAATCAGTCGTATCCCGCGGATGTCGTGCTCACGACGGGCTCCGCCCTGGTGATCGATTCTCCCGGGCAGGTCTTCTACTCTTCGAGGATCACCGACGAGCTGGTTGCGCTGCTGCGCAACCGTCGCCGCCTGGACGGAAAGGTCGTCGTCGTCCCCGACGCGCGCAAATTGGCCGGCCGCCTCGCGAGATGGGGGATCATGCCGCGCCCGCTCGAGGAGCTGCTGTGGCTCATGGGCCTGGTCGCCGGTGCCGGCGAGTCGCTCGGCGGCTGGGATGCGCGCGAGCCCGTTCGGCTCAAACGCTGGCCGAACTTTGCCTCCCTTCCCTACCGGCAGTGCCACCTGAAGATGGCGGCCATTCTGACGGTTCGCGCCGCCCTCGCCGGTGCTCTGGCGACCGAGTGCGAGGTGGCTGCCGGAGACGCGGCGGATTTTCTGAATGCCTGCGCCGAAATCGGAATACTCGAAACCCGCGCCGCCCCCGCGAATAACACCGAGCGTCGCTAGGTCGGGTCGCCTGCGAGAAAACGCCGGATAGGCATCGCGCTGGCTACGGCCCGCCGAGCACCTTCAGATGCGCCACGACGCTCCGCCCGAGCGCCGAGAGCGCGTACCCGCCCTCGAGTACCGAGACGATCCTTCCCTGCGCGAACTTGTCCGCGACTTCCTTGATGCGCTGCGTGACCCAGGCGTAGTCGCTCTCGGTGAAGCGCAACATCGCCATCTCGTCCTCGACGTGGGCGTCGAACCCCGCCGAAACGAAAATCATCTGAGGCTCGAGCTCCTCGAGCGCCGGCATCCAGATTTTTTCGACCGCGGCGCGCAGTGCCCTGCCGTCCGATCCCGCCGGCAAAGGCACGTTCGCCATGTTGGGCGCGACGTGCTCGGTGCCGCTGTAGGGATAGAACGGATGCTGGAAAATGCTCGCCATCACCACCCGCTCGTCGTCGCTGAAGATGTCCTCGGTGCCGTTGCCGTGGTGCACGTCGAAATCGACGATGGCGACGCGCTCCAGCCCGTGCCGCTCGAGGGCGTGCATCGCCGCGACGGCGACGTTGTTGAAAAGGCAAAAGCCCATCGCCCGGGTCCGGGTCGCGTGATGGCCGGGCGGGCGCACCGCGCAGAAGGCGTTGTCCGCGCGGCCAGCGATCACCAGATCGGTCGCCAGCACCGCCGCGCCCGCCGCGCGTAACGCCGCGTCCCAGGTGTGCGGGCACATCGCCGTATCGGGATCGAGATGCACGATCCCCTCTCGAGGCGACGCATCGCGCACGGCTTCGATGTATTCGAGCGGGTGCACGCGCTGGAGCTCGCTCACCCTGACCGCGGGCGCTTCGTGGCGCTCCACCAGCCCGGCGATCCCCGAGGCGATGAGGTGATCCTCGATCGCGGCGAGCCGTGCCGGGCTCTCCGGGTGGGTCCGACCCATGTCGTGCCGCGCACAGTCGGCATGGGCGATAAACGCCGTGGTCATCAGGTTGATTTCCAGCGTCCAATCATAGCGGCTTTCCTTTAAACTGACGACCTTCAAGGAGAAATTCGCCGCGTGGCCGGGAGCATGTCCAATCCGCTGATACGGGGTGTCGTCCAACAGGCAGGAAAGATCATCCTCGGGAAGGAACACCAGATTCGCCTCGCGCTTGCGTGCCTGCTCGCGCGCGGGCACCTGCTCATCGAGGACCTGCCCGGCGTCGGCAAGACCACGCTCGCGCACGTCCTGGCGAAGCTGCTGGGTCTTGATTTCCACCGCATACAATTCACCAGCGACATGCTGCCGGCCGACATCATCGGGGTGTCGGTGTTCGAACGCGAGAGCTCGACCTTCAAGTTCCACCCGGGCCCGATTTTTTCCCAATTGATCCTCGCCGACGAAGTCAACCGCGCCACCCCCAAGACCCAGTCGGCCCTGCTCGAAGCCATGGAAGAGCATCAGGTCACGACCGAGGGCGCGACCCGAAGGCTGCCGGAACCCTTCTTCGTCGTGGCGACGCAGAATCCCTCCCACCTCGTCGGCACTTTCCCGCTGCCCGAATCGCAGCTCGACCGCTTTCTCATGCGCATCGAGCTCGGCTATCCGGACCACGAAGCCGAGCGCACCCTGCTGCAGGGCGCCGAGCGCCGCGAAATGATCGCCGGGCTCGATGCCTGCCTCGCCCCGGGGGACCTGATGGACCTGCAGGCGATGGTCAAGACCGTGCACGCGGCCGGGCCACTGCTCGACTACGTTCAGTCGCTGGTCGAGCACTCGCGCCGCTCGCCGGACTACGCCACCGGCCTGAGCCCGCGGGCCGCGCTCGCCCTGCTGCACGCGTCCAGGGCCTGGGCGCTGATCGAGGACCGCGACAAGGTCGTCCCCGAAGACGTCCAGGCCGTTCTTCCCGGGGTTGCCGGCCACCGCCTGCGCCCGGTGCACGACGGAATGCGCGTCTCGAGTATCGACAAGGCCAATGCCCTGATCTCCGCCGTGCCGATTCCGTGAAACTCGACCGGGTATTGCAGTACTCGCAGGCCTACAATTTCTACCGGTGGGTATCGAGGCGGCATGCGCCCGAGCCGGGCGTGGTGTTCCTCGACCAGCGACGCGTCTACATTCTTCCCACGCGCCACGGTCTGAGCTTCGGCGCGGTCGTCCTGCTCCTGCTGATCGGTTCGATCAACTACAACCTCAGCCTCGGCTACGTGCTCACCTTCCTGCTCGCCGGGCTGGGCATCGTTTCCATCCTGCACACTTTCCGCAACCTCGCGCACCTCTACGTGAGCGCCGGCCGGGTGGCGCCCGTGTTCGCGGGAGATTCGGCGCGGTTCCAGCTCGCCCTGGAAAACCGGAGTGACTTCGATCGCCATTCGATCGACCTCGCCTGCGGCCAAGCGCGCGCGAGCTGCGGCGTGCCGGCGCGCCAGCAGCGCTGGGTCGAGCTGCCCCTCAAGGCCGAGAGGCGAGGCTGGCTGCCCCTGCAGCGGGTCACGATCGACACCCGCTACCCGCTCGGATTGATGCGCGCCTGGAGCTATGTGCAGCCGGATGTACGCGCGCTCGTGTACCCGCGACCCGACACCGCGCCGCTGCCCCCGACACAGTCGGATGCGGACACCGGAGACGCGGTCTCCGCCGGCGCCGGCGCCGACGACTTCTCGGGCCTGCGCCCGTACCAGGCAAGCGATTCGCCCCGCCATGTCGCCTGGAAAGCCTCGGCCCGAAGCGAATTCCTGCTCACCAAGCTGTTCGCGGGGCAGGTCTCCTCCGAGCTCTGGTTCGAATGGGAGCGGCTGCCCGCGCAGATGCCCGACGAGGCAAGGCTGTCGCGACTGGCGCGCTGGGTCATGCTCGCCGAGGAGCACGGCCTGCGCTACGGCTTGAGGATTCCCGGCACGGTCGTGCCGCTCGGCGAAGGCACCTTGCAGCGCGACCGCTGCCTCAGGGAACTCGCGCTCTACCATGGCTGATCCGCGCTCGCCGGAGGTCCTGCCGCGGCTGCCGCTCGCGGTTCTCGTCGCGGCGGCGACGGTGACCGTGGCCCCGCATACCTTCTGGCTGCCGTGGTGGGTGGACGTTTCCGCGGGAATATTGCTGTCGTGGCGCGTGTTGCTCGCGCTTCGCTCGGGCACCCTCCCCCCGCGCTGGCTGCTGGTCCTGCTCACTCTCGCCGGTGGGATCGGCGTGTTTTTCGCATACCGCACGATCATGGGGCGGGACCCGGGGGTGACGCTGCTGGTGCTGCTGCTGTTCCTCAAGCTGCTGGAGACCCGGGCCCGCCGCGACGTCTTCGTCGTCGCCTTTCTGGTGTTCTTCGTCGCCCTGGCGAATTTCTTCTATTCCCAGTCGATCCAGACCGCCGGGCTGATACTGGTCATCGTCATCCTCACCACCGCTGCGCTGGTCGGTTTCAGCGCACCGGAGCGTCCTTTGACCGACAACCTGAAGACGGCCGGTCGCATGCTGCTGCAGGCGGGCCCGGTCATGCTGCTGCTGTTTTTCCTGTTTCCGCGGGTCCAGGGACCCCTGTGGGGATTGCCGCAGGACGCCTATACGGGAGTCACCGGCCTGTCCGATACCATGTCGCCGGGATCGATCAGCGCGCTTTCCACCTCGGACGCGATCGCCTTCCGCGTCAAGTTCGCGGGTGCCCCGCCGCCGCGCGCCCGGCTCTACTGGCGCGGCCCGGTCCTCTCCGAGTTCGACGGGTTTACCTGGCGCATCGGCTCGCCCCAGTTGCGGCGGAACATGCCCCTCGAAGTGCGCGGCGAGCCGCTCGACTACGAAGTGACCCTGGAGCCGCACAATCGCAACTGGCTGTTCGCGCTGGAAATGCCCTCGCGCATTCCGCCGACGGCCCGCCTCACCACCGAATACCTGGCGATCTCCCTGCCGCCGGTCCGAAGCCGGATCCGCTACCAGATGCGCTCGCACACGGATTTCCAGGCAAGCGGCGGATCCGCTCCGGAGGAGCTGACCCACCTGCTCAGGCTTCCCCGGGACGTTAATCCCCGCGCGCGCGCGCTCGCAAACGAGTGGCGCGAGTCGGTGACGGATCATCGGGCGATCGCGCGCCGGGCGATCGAGTTCTTTCGCACGAACCGCTTCGAGTACACGCTGCTCCCTCCGACTCTCGGCCGGGACTCGGTGGACGAGTTCCTGTTCGGCACCCGGCAGGGATTCTGCGAACACTTCGCCTCGAGCTTCGTTTTTCTGATGCGCGCTGCCGGCGTGCCCGCTCGCGTCGTGACCGGATACCAGGGCGGCGACACCAACCCGGTGGACGATTACATGATCGTCCGCCAGGCCGATGCCCACGCCTGGGCGGAGATCTGGCTGGCCGATGCCGGCTGGACGCGGGTCGATCCCACCGCCGCCGCGGTCCCGGTGCGCGTCGAGCTGGGCATCATCGCGGCCGCGCCGCGCGGAGCGCTGCTGCCTCTGTTCATGCGAAGCGGCAGCAGCCTTCTCAAGTCGCTTCGCAACAACTGGGAGGCGCTCACCAACCACTGGAACCAGTGGGTGCTGGGTTACAACCCGGACCGGCAACGCGAAATGCTTTCGAGGCTCGGCGTCCACCAGCCGAGCTGGCAGACTCTCGCCGTGATGCTGTTCTGGAGCGTGGCCGGGGTGGTGCTGCTGATTGCGCTGTGGCTGCTGCGCAATATTCGCCGGGAGGACGAGGTGCATCGCGCGTGGCTGCGCTTCTGCGCCAAACTCGCCCGCGCCGGGCTGACGCGAGACGGCACCGAAGGCCCGCTCGATTACGCCGACCGCGTCGGCGGGCGGCTCCCGGCCCGCAACGCCGAGGTACGTGCGATCACGGGACTCTATGTCGATCTGCGCTACGGCCCGCGCGCCGAGGCCTCCTCGATCGCCCGTCTCAGGCATCTCGTTCGGGAGTTCAGACCTTGATCGCGGTCAATCGCCTGCTTGCCGCCGTGTCTCTCGCACTGCACCTCGCCCCCGCCGTCGCGGAGTCCACCGCCTACGTGCAACGCAAGGACGTGAAACAGTTCATCACTCACATGGTGGAGCGGCACGGCTTCGCCCGCAGGGAACTCAATCGCGTTCTCGGCAAGGCCCAGTTTCAGCCCGCGATCGTCAAGGCGATGGACCAGCCCGCAGAGACCGCGCTCGCCTCGTGGCAGGCCTACCGGGCGATATTCATCAACCCGCAGCGCATCGAGGCGGGCCGGGAGTTCTGGAATCGTCATGCCGAGCCGCTCGAGCGCGCCGCCGCGGAGTTCGGCGTGCCCAAGGAGATCATCGTGGGCATTATCGGCATCGAAACGACCTATGGGCGCAACGTCGGCACCTACCGGGTCATCGATGCGCTCGCCACGCTGGCATTCGACTATCCGAAGCGGGCGCAATTCTTCCTCGGCGAGCTGGAGAACTACCTCATCCTGAGCCGCGATGCCGGGATCGATCCCCTGCGCATCAAGGGCTCCTATGCGGGGGCGATCGGCATTCCCCAGTTCATGCCCGGGTCGTACCGGCGCTTCGCCGTCGACTACGACGGCGACGGGCTGAGCGATCTCGCCACCAGCCCCGCCGATGCGATCGGCAGCATAGGAAATTTTCTCAAGGCGCACGGCTGGGTGCGCGGCGAACCGGTCGCCGTCGCCGCGGAGGCGAGCGGCGCGCTCTGGCGCGCCCTCGCCGATGCGGGAGTCGCTCCGTCGATTCGCGCCGGCGATCTCGCGGGTCTGGGCGTCAAGCCCGCGGTTCCGTTGCCCGCCGAAACCCGCTGCGCCCTGATCGAGCTGGAAACGACCGGGCAGCGGTCCGAGTTCCGCGTGACCTTCCAGAATTTCTTCGTGCTCACCCGGTACAACCGCTCCAACCTCTACGCCGCCGCCGTTCTCGACCTGGCATCGGAGCTCGCGCGCGCGCAGGCGGGATCGCCCGCGCCCGAACCCCGGAGCGCAGCAAAGGAATACCCGTGAATCCGCCGGCGCGGCAATACCGCCATTACGAATTCGTGATGGCGGCGTTCGTCACCGTGCTGATCTGCTCGAACCTCATCGGCCCCGGGAAGATCTGGCAGTTCGAACTGCCGCTGATCGGAGAGGTCACACCCGGCGCGGGCGTGCTCTTCTTCCCGATTTCCTATGTCTTCGGCGACATCCTCACCGAAGTCTACGGCTACGCCCGGTCGCGGCGGGTGATCTGGGCGGGGTTCGCCGGCCTTGCGTTCGCCGCGGGCATGGCATGGACGGTCGTCTCGCTGCCGCCGGCGCCTTTCTGGAACAACCAGGCCGCTTACGAAATCGCCTTTGGCTCGACCTGGCGCGTCGCCGCCGCCTCCCTGATCGGCTTTCTGTGCGGGGAGTTCGTGAATTCGTTCGTCCTCGCGAAGATGAAGATACTGACCCAAGGCCGATGGCTGTGGACGCGCACCATCGGTTCCACGATCTTCGGCGAGGGCGTCGATTCGCTGATCTTCTACCCGCTGGCCTTCTGGGGGAGCGGCTTGATTCCGGACGACAGACTGCCCCAGATCATGCTGGTGCAGTTCGTTTTCAAAGTAGGGGTCGAAGTGTTGTTCACGCCGGCGACATACGCGGTCGTCGGCTGGCTCAAGCGCGCCGAAGGAGAGGACTACTACGACACGCAGACGAACTTCAACCCCTTCACTCTCAAGACCTAGCCAGCCGATCCCCGGGGACGGACCGGGGAACGCCGCGAGGAGCTTCCCGGCTCATGGCCCCGCCAAATCAGCGATAGAATATCGAGCGCCTACGAGGGGATGAGCCGGTGAACCGTCGCGGCAGCGAGTACGACGTGTCCTGTTTGGTCAACACGACCGAACCGGCGGTGGTCAACGCCGAGGTCAACCGGATCTTTCACGAGCTTTACCCGACCGCCTCGACCGCCGGGATCGACCGGGCGTTTCGCGACCTGACGGCACTCTATCGGGGCGAGCTTCCCGGCTACCATGCCTGCGACACCGCCTATCACGACCTCCAGCACGTGCTCGACGTCACCCTGGCGATGGCGAGGCTGATCGACGGGTACGAGCGCGCCCGGGTCGGCCTGGAACCGCTGGATGAAGTGACCTTCAGGCTGGGAGTCATCACGGCCCTGTTCCACGACTGCGGCTATATACGCGAGCTCGACGACACGCGGCACAAGAACGGGGGCGAATTGACGCGGACGCACGTCTCCCGCGGTGCGCTCTACCTCTGGAACTATTTGCCCAAGATCGGCATGGCCGATGTCGCGCATGTCGCCGCACATCTCATCCACTTCACCGGCTACGAGATACCGGTGGCCGAAATCCGCGTGCCGTCGTTGCGCTACAGGCTGCTCGGCAGCCTTCTGGGCTCCGCGGACATCATCGCGCAGATGTCGGACCGCTGCTACCTGGAAAAGTGCCGCGACCGGCTCTATCCCGAATTCGTCGCCGGCGGCCTCGCGCGCAGGCGCCTCCCGACCGGCGAGGAGGAAATCGTGTACGGATCCGGCGATGAACTGGTCAGGAGGACACCGGCCTTCTATCAAGGCGCCGCCCGACGCCTCGACTCGGACCTGGGCGGCGCCCACAAGTACGCGCGCGAGCACTTCGGCGGACAGCACCTGTACCTCGAAGAACTCACGAAAAACATCGCGTTTGCCCGGGCCATCGGTGAGGAAAGCGACGGCGCGCTGAATCGCGTGCCTCCGAAAACCATCCGGGAAGGCTCCGCCGAGAGGTAACACGGGGTCAGAGCAGCACCTCTTTCGACAGGCCGCGCTGGCGCAGGATGCGCCGCAGTTGCGCAAGCGCTTCGAGCTGAATCTGGCGCACGCGCTCGCGTGTCAGCTCCAGCTGCGACGCCAGCTGCTCGAGCGTGAGCAGTTCCCGCCCGTTCAGGCCGAAGCGGCACTCGATCACCACGCGCTGTTTCCCGTTGAGCTGTGCGAGCCATTCCCGGACCAGAGACTCGACCTCGCTCGCGTGGAGCTGCAGCTCCGGGCTGACGCCGCCCTCGTCTGCGATCGACTCTCCGATCGAGAGCATCGGATCCACCTCGAGCGGGGCATCGAGCGAGGCGGTGTGCTCGCCGTGAACCAGGATTTCGCGCACTTCGGCCGGGTCCTTGCCCAGGAGATGCGCGATATCCTCAGAGGTCGGCTCGCGTTCCGCGTGCGCCTCGATGTGGCGCTTTGCCCGAAGCACCGTGTTCAGTTCCTTGATCACGTGCACCGGGAGCCGGATGGTGCGCGACTGGTTCATGATCGCCCGCTCGATGTTCTGGCGAATCCACCAGGTGGCGTAGGTGGAAAAGCGGAAGCCCCGTTCCGGCTCGAATTTCCCCAGCGCATGCATCAGGCCGAGGTTGCCCTCCTCGACGAGGTCGAGAAGCGGCATTCCCCGGTTGAGATAGCCTTTGGCGACGTTGACGACCAGGCGCAGGTTGTGCTCGATCATCTTCTGGCGCGCCGAGAAATCCCCGGCGGCGGCACCCCGCGCGAAACGCAGCTCTTCCTCCGGGGTCAGCAGGCGATTGAGGCCGATCTCGTGCAGGTAGAGCTGCGTCGCATCGTTCAGGCTGTCGGCCTCGGCCGCCTCTCCGGGCGGCGCCGCCGCAGGTTCGCGCGCCGCCCCTTGAGGAGGGTCGTCCTCGCTTCCTCCGGCGGGCATGAGGGTCGGAGCGACGGGGTCTGCCGGGTCTTCGCTCGCGGTCCGGTCCGCCTTGAGCTCCGGCTCAGGCGGGTGGGAATTCACGACGGCCGGTCCGGGAGGAATTTCAGGGGATCGACCGGTTTGCCGAGGCGCCGGATTTCGAAGTGGAGCTTGGATTGGGAAGAATCGGTATCGCCGATCTCGGCGATTTTCTGGCCGCGCACGACGTTTTGCCCCTCCTTCACGAGCAGATTGCTGTTGTGGGCGTACGCGGACAGGTAGGTCTGATTGTGCTTGATGATGACGAGCTTGCCGTAACCGCGGAGCCCCGTCCCGCTATAGACGACGCGGCCCGACGCGGAGGCGACGACCGGGTCGCCGATCTTGCCGACGATATCGACACCCTTGTTGACGGCCTCCGAGAAGCCGGCGAGAACCCGGCCCGTCGCCGGCCACATCCAGGCGACGCTATCGGGGCCGTCGGCGCCCGACGCCGGGGGGGAGGGCGCGAGCTCGGGCCCGATTTCCGTCTTCGGCGTCGGCGGGCGCGGCAGCATTGCGACGTTTTCATCCGAATACGGAGGCTTTGCCGTCCTGGGTTCGGTCTTGCGAACCTCTCCCGCGGGTCGCGCGGGCTCCGCGCCCGCCCGCGCTTCGCCGCCGAGAGGCCGTGCCTCCACGGCGCCGGGAACGATCGCCGGCTGTACCTGAACGCCCCCTGAGGGCGGGGCCGCGTGCTCGCCGGGCGGGGGCAGTGCCGCCACCACCGCCGGTGCCGGCGGGCGCATGCGCAGCACGGCCCCGGGCTTGATCGCCGAGGGATCGCCGATGTTGTTCCAGGCGGCCAGCTCCTGGTAATCGAGCCCGTTGTCGAGCGCGATACTGTAGAGGGTGTCGCCGCGCTTGACCGTATAGGTCGGTGCGGCCGGCCGGGCGGAAGGCGCGGCCGCTGCGGGCGAAGGCCGCGTCACCGTCCGCTCGACAACCGGCGCCTGGTAGGGTCCAGCGCACCCCGCAAGCGCCGCCGCGGCGAGTATCGCGAGAATGAAAATGGCGGGGAGATTCACTGCTTGCCTCCTCTCAAAGGGACGAACCGCACGGCCTCGAGCCGCCTTTCGCTGAGTCCGGCGGGCGTTCTTTCTACCAAGTGCAGGACCTGATCGGCGGACCCGACCGGCACGATCATTCTGCCACCCGGAGCGAGCTGCTGCAAAAGCGCGCCGGGAATTTCAGGCGCGGCCGCGGCAACAATGATGGCGTCGAAAGGCGCCGCCGCGAGCAGCCCTTCGCTTCCATCGCCATGCACCAGCCGCAGGTTTGACAGCCGCAACGCCCGCAGGTTGCGTCGCGCCAGTTCGAGCAGCCCGGCGATGCGTTCCACCGAATAGACGTCCCCGGCGAGCCGCGCGAGCAAGGCCGCCTGGTAGCCGCACCCGGTGCCGATCTCGAGAACGTTCCGCAGCGGTTTCTGGTCACGCAAGGCCTCGATCATGCGCGCAACGACGAAGGGCTGAGAGATGGTTTGCTCGAATCCGATCGGCAGGGCGGTATCCTCATAGGCGCGGCTGGCGAGGGCTTCCTCGATGAAAATGTGACGCGGAACGGCGGCCATCGCGGACAGCACGGCCTCGTCGCGGATGCCTTTTTCCCGCAGGCGGAGGACCATGCGGTCGCGGGTCCGCTGCGAGGTCATTCCGATGCCGCGGGTTTTCGACAGCATCATGCCGAAAACCACGCCCGGACCGTGGGAATCTGCTGCTGGTGCGTCAGGTCCATCTGGAGCGGGGTCAGCGACACACGGTCCGCGGCGACCGCGTGGAAGTCGGTCCCCGGGCCGGCGTCCTGCGCGCTGCCGGCGGCGCCCACCCAATAGACCGTTTCGTTGCGAGGGGTGGTCGTTTTGATCACGGGTTCGGCCTTGTGGCGCCTGCCCAGGCGCGTGACTTCGAATCCGGCCAACGCTGCGTAGGCGACATCCGGAACGTTTACGTTGAGCAGGACGGGCTCCCGCAGCGGCTTTTTCTGGAAACGCTCGACCAGGTCTCGCGCCACGCGAGCCGCGGTTTCATAGTGATTTCCCGCCTTGCTCGCGAGCGATACCGCGAACGACGGGATTCCGAGCAGATAGCCTTCGGTAGCCGCCGCCACGGTACCGGAGTAGATGGTGTCGTCTCCCATGTTGGCGCCCAGATTGATGCCCGAGATGATCATGTCCGGAAGCTCTTCGAGCAGCCCGGTCACGGCCAGGTGGACGCAATCGGTCGGCGTCCCGTTCACGAACTGAAAGCCGTTGCCCGACCTGCGCACCGAAAGCGGCCGGTCGAGGGTCAGCGAGTTGGAGGAGCCGCTGCGATCGCGTTCCGGCGCCACCACCGTAACGCTCGCGAGTCCCGCCAGCGCTTCCGCGAGGATGGCGATGCCGGGCGCGAAGTACCCGTCGTCATTGCTCAGGAGAATGCGCACTCTTGTTCCTCGCGACCGTTTCAAATCTTAATCCAGAAACTCTCGCAGCGCGCGCTCCGCCTGCGCAATGTCCTTTCGCCGTGACGCGCGGGAACAGGTTGCGCGCGCCGATATCCCCGGAGTCAGAAGCGGTACCTGAGTTCGAATCCCCCTTCCCTCGTCCAGTTTTCCGGCTCGTACGCGAGCGTGCCCGGGCTGCTGGGCTGGAGATCCGAGTCCTTGATGTGCCAATAATGCATCCATACGCCGAATACCCAGCGCTCGGTCTCGGCCATGAGCGAGACGCGGTATCCGACGCCGCCGTCCTGCGTGTTGCTCACGTCGTTGTCCCCCAGACCGGCGTCCGAGAGTTTCGAGACCTGCTTTCCGCGCAGGAAGGCGTCGTATTCGATGCCGGGGGCGAGGACCCATCGATTGCCCGTTCTGATTCGCGAGGTGAGCCCGAGCGGCGCGTAAAGGTAGCTCGAGTAGCGCCGGTACCCGACCGCGCCGGTGGAAGAATAGCCCCTAAGGTCGTTGTAGAGGTGGCGGTACCCCAGTCCGAGGTACGGCGAGAGGGAAATACCCCCGCCCGGGAAAAAATCCCTGCCGCCGACGAAGCGCGCCTCCAGGATCCAGTCGGGAACTGCGTGCAGCGTTCCGGAGCCCGTGTACTTCAGCGAACCGTAGGATCCCCGCGCCTCCACCCTGGCGAACAGCCGGGTTTCGGAACCGACGAGCGCGTAGGCACCGATGGCACCGGCCCGATTTCCCGTCAGCTGCATTCCGGGCTCATGGTACCGATAACGCGCGACCTGACCGCCCAGCTCCAGGCCCGGCCGGGTAGCGAGCAGATCCGTTTGCGCGTGTGCGGAAGCGACCAGGAAAACCGCCCCGGCGATCCCGGTGAGGAGCAAGGCGCGGGTCGAGCAGCAGCGGGCCTGGTGACGGATGGACTGCCGGGAGCGAACGCGCGCCATGTGCGAATTCTAGGGGCAATCGCGCTGCCGGTAGAGCGGAGGCGCCGGGAACGCGTCGCAACTCGCTTGCGCACGCGCACCCCCGGTGATCACGATCACGCCAAGCGGCAGGGATTCCGGCGCACACGGAAACCCCTTCGGGCGGCTCACGAATTTCAACTTGACGATCACGTTCGATCCCGGCGCCACAACGGATACCGGTGACGCTCACCCCCACCCGTACCGGCGGGCCGTGATCGTCAGGGACTTCGGGGAAAGGGGGGATCCGGGTGATGGGCTGCTTGGACCCGTCGGTACGCGCGATGACGATATTTCGACTGGAGCGCCTCAAGGCGTCGAGTTCAGCACACCTTAGTCAACTTGCCGGCAGCATTCAGGAGCATCCGACGGCAAGTCGACAGGGTATACCCGGTCTAACCGCCGTCTAGCGAGCGTGAAGGGAAATTCCCGCACCCGAAAAATCCCGCACGGAACCCCCGGGCGTAGTCGTCGATACCGATTTCGAGGTAGGGCGTCAGCTCGCTATTCGCCGATCGCGCCGTGCGCCCGTCCGAGAGTCCATTGCTGAACGCGAGCGAGGCGCGCTCTTTGGCCGGGACTTTGAATTCAACCAGTGTTCCCATACTGCCTCCCTGAAAAGAACGTTCCCATCTCCTTTTGAGCAAAGGCCGTGCCAGCGCCGGCTCGTCAGTGGCCGCCCCGGCATCTCCTCTCGCGGACCAGGGAATATCCGGCAAGAAATCCCTGGCGATACTCTTCCAGGTTGCCCAGGGGAAATTTCGGCGATTGGGTGCCGCGCTGGCGTGCCGCCTTGCCATCGACGTAGCCTTCCGCAAAATCGCGGGACCAGCCGTTTTTTGCCGCCAAACCCCTGAGTTCCTCGCTGGACGCAAGCTTCATGCTCCCTCCCTCCAACTTCAGATTGAGAAACCCCGCTGCGAGTTCCGGTCAGGGAGGCGCAGCAAGTTTCGGGCCGAGAAGGCGGGCATGCGGGGGCGCTTCGGCGGTCGGCGACCGCCGGCGGTTCGACCCTGTTCCACGGCTTCACTAACGCCGCACTGCAGCAATAACGCCGCGCACTCCCTCTATCGCTGAAAGAACCCGCTGCAGCTGGTCGATGTCCTCGACCTCGACGGTAAGCTGCATCGAAGCGAGGCTGTTACGCGTCTGGGTTCTTGCCGCAATGAGATTGGCCTTCTCGCGCACTAGGGTCTCGGTCACGTCCCGCAGCAGCCCCTGCCGGTCGGTTCCGCGCACCATGACGTCCACCGGGTAGGTTTCGCCCCTGCGGTCGCCCCATTCGGCGCCGATGATGCGCTCGGGGTGGCGCTCGATCAGGCGCGCGAGACTCGAGCAGCCGCGCCGGTGCACCGAGATGCCGCGACCCTTGGTGATGAATCCGGAAATCCGGTCGGGCGGCGCCGGCTTGCAGCAGCGCGCGAGCTGCGTGAGCAGGCGCTCCACGCCGACCACCAGGATTCCGCCGTCCGCCCGCCCCGGCCGCGCGGCCCGACGAGGGGGGACCGAGACCGGCGCAGCGTCCCCCCGTTGCGCGTCGCCTCGCAAGGCGGCGCGCAACTGCGCCGGGCCGACTTCCTCCCTTCCCACGGCGGCGAAGAGCTCGTCGGGCTGGTCGAACCCGAGGCGCTTCGCCAGGGCGTCCAGGCCCGGGGCGCGTTTGCCTCCGCGATGCGATTCGCGCTCGACGACGCTCCGCCCCGCCGCGACGACCTCCGCAATCTCGCGGCTGTTGAACCACTGGCGCACCTTGCTGCGGGCCCGCGAAGTCCTGATGTAGCCGAGCGCGGGATTGAGCCAGTCGCGACTGGGTCCTCCGGCCTTGGCGGTAATGATCTCCACCGCTTCCGCGTTCCTCAGCCGCCGGTCGAGCGGGACCATCGCGCCGTTCACCCTGGCGCCGCGGCAGCGGTGCCCGATGTCGGTGTGCAGGGCGTAGGCGAAGTCCACCGGGGTCGCTCCCTGCGGCAGGTCGATGACCCTGCCCTGCGGCGTGAGCACGTAGACCGTATCGTCGAGAGCTGCGTGCTTCGATTGTTCGATCCAGTCCGAGCCGTCGACGATCTCGTCGCGCCACGCGAGCATCTGCCGCAGCCAGGCAATCTTGAGGTCGAACGGGTCGCCCTTGCGGCCGGAACGGCCCGCGCCTTCCTTGTAGCGCCAGTGCGCGGCGACGCCGAGCTCCGCATCGCGGTGCATGTCGCGCGTGCGGATCTGCACCTCGAGCGCCTTTCCTTCCGGGCCGATCACCGCGGTGTGCAGCGACCGGTAGCCGTTGGTCTTGGGCCGCGAGATGTAATCGTCGAATTCCCTCGGGATCGGCGCCCAGAGGTTGTGCACGACGCCGAGCACCGCATAGCAGTCCTTGACGTCATCGACCAGCACCCGCAGGCCGCTCGCGTCGTGGATCTCCGCGAAGTCGAGCGACTTCGAGCGCATTTTGCCGTAGATGCTGTAGATATGCTTCGGCCTGCCGGTGATCTCGCCGCGGATTCCTGCCCGGGCGACCTCGTCGACGAGCTCGGCGATCGCCCGCTCCACGAAGCCCTCGCGTCCGCTGCGCCGGTCATCGAGCAGGCCGGCGATGCGCTTGTAGAGAGCGGGCTCGAGGTAACGGAACGACAGATCCTCCAGCTCCCATTTGAGCTGCCACACGCCCAGGCGATTGGCGAGCGGCGCGTAGATATCGAGCGTCTCGCGGGCGAGTTGCTTTCGCTCCGCCCCCGGGGCGCGCGCGATCCAGCGCAGCGTCTGCGTGCGGCTCGCGAGCCGCAGCAGCACCACGCGGATGTCCTCGACCATGGCGAGGAGCATCTTGCTCAGGACCTCGGCCTGCGCGCCGGGCGCCTTGCCCAGCGCCGCGGTGCGGGTGACCACCCGCAACTGATTCAGCCTGCCTATCCCCGCGACCAGCCCCGCGACCGCCGGACCGAAGTCCGCGGCGAGCTTCTCCCCGGCCCCGGGAAGATACGCGGGAGCGGCGAACAGCAGACCGGCAACGCGCGCCTCGGCGTCGAGCCTCAGTTCCGCAACAATGCGGGCGAGACCGACCGCGTGCTCGAATGCGGGTTCGCCGGTGCCGAGAAGCTTCTCGTCGTAGAGGCCGGCGGCGAATTCTCGAGCGCGCGCGAGCACCCGCCGCTCCTCTTCGGCGAGTCCTGTACTGAGGGGATCGGATTCGCCGACCCCTCCGGCATGAATTCGAGAAGGCGTCACCATGCCCGAAGTGTAGCTCACGCTCTGGCATCGGCGAGGCCTCTCGCGGATAATCCGCTTTTCCCACGAGTTCCTCGCCGCTGAGAATGGGTTTCTTCCGAGACTGGCGACGCAGGCGCGTGCTCAAGAGCGCTCGTCTCGACGAGGCGTTGTGGTCGAAAGTCATTTCGACCCTTTCGTTCTTGCGCGGACTCTCGGAAGGGGAAAAGGCGCGGTTGCGGGAGTCAGTTCTCCTTTTTCTCTCTGAAAAGGAGATGCACGGAGCCAACGGACTCACGCTGACGGACGAAGCGCGCCTGTCGATCGCGGCGCAGGCCTGCCTGCCGGTCCTCAATCTGGGTCTGGACGTCTACAACGGCTGGGTCGGCGTGATCGTATACCCCGGGGAATTCCGTGTTCGCAAGGAAGAAGTGGACGAGAACGGCGTCGTGCACGCCATCGACGAGGACCTCGCCGGTGAAGCCTGGCCCGGGGGGCCGGTGATTCTCTCATGGGAGGACGTCGGTCTCGCCGAGCGCGGCTATAACGTGGTCATCCACGAGTTCGCTCACAAGATCCATATGGACGGCGGCGGAGACGCGGACTTTCCGGCCGAGCAGCCGGGCATGTCCCCTGAAAAATGGCGCGGGACCCTCGAAGCATCCTACGAGCGCTTCTGCGCCGAAGTCGATGCCGGCCGGCCGACTTTCATCGATCCGTACGCCGCCGAGCACCCGGCCGAGTTCTTCGCCGTCATGAGCGAAGCGTTCTTCACCGAATCCGCGGTGCTGGCGCGCGACTGGCCCGATCTGTACCGGCAGCTCGCGCTTTTCTACAGGCAGGATCCGGCGGGGCGAGGCTGATCGCCGCCAAGCAGAAAGTCCCTGACTATCCCGATCTGGTCGTCGTGCAGCAGCGTCGGCGCGTGGCCGACTCCCGGGATCTCGACTACCCGCGCGCGCGGGCCGCGCAAGGCCATCTCCTTTGCGGTGTCGCGCCTGAGCAGGTCCGACCGCTCGCCGCGCAGAACCAGCGTGGGGCAGCGGATCGCGTCGTAGAAGCTCCACAGCTCGAGATCCTGATGCGGCGGCGCGACGTTGAACGGCACCGCGATCGCCGGATCGTAGTGCATGCGCAGCGACCCGTCCGCGTTCTTTCGCACGACGTGCTCGGTGAGAAAGCGCCACTCGGCGTCGCTGTGCGGCCCGAAAGGCGCACTTACGGCACGGACATACTGTTCGGCAGCCTCGATCGTCGGCAGCGCCGGCCACTTGCCCACGTAGGAACCGATGCGCTCGAGCGCGGCCGCCGCCAGCACCGGCCCGGCGTCGTTCAGGACCAGCTTCTTCACCGGTGAATCGGGCAGCGCGGCGAGCGTCATCCCGATCAGGCCGCCGAGGGACGTTCCCAGCCACTCCACCGAATCCACGTCAAGCCGCGCGATCAGCGTGACCATGTCGTTCGCGTAGGCAGGCACCGAGTATTCCATCGGATTCTTCAGCCAGTCGGAATCCCCACGGCCGGCGACGTCGGGGCACACCACCCGGTATCCCCGGCCGGCCATCTCCCCGGCGAGCCGGTCGAAGTCGCGCGCGCAGCGGGTGAGACCGTGCACGCAGATGAGCGCGCGCGCGCTGCGAGGATCGCCCCAATCGAGGTAGGCCATGCGGTGCAAGCCGCCGGCGCTCGCGCATTGCACCCTGCCGCGCCGGAAGACCGCGCTCAAGCCCGCCCTTTCAGGCCGCGGGCCGCAGCCAGCAGCGCCGCAGCAATTCCGCAATCCAGCGCGTTTCTTGCCCGAAGGAGCTCAGGCCCAGGCCGCCACTCTCCTCGCGCAGCACCCGGCGGAGCATCTCCGAGCGGAGGTTCGCAGCGCGCACGGGGTAGCCGTACGCAGCGAAACGCTGGCGCTCGACCGCGGTTTCCTCCTGTGGGCTTTCGTCGAACCAGATCCACTCCCGCGAAAATTCCCGCGCGATCGCGTCGAGCTCGCGCAGCTCGTCTTCCTCGATCGGTTCGCGCGGATCGATCTCGGCGTAGCCCGTCTCGCCGCGTTCGAGCGTCCAGCGCTCCGCCCATTCGGCCTCGACGCCGTCGGAAGACCAAAGCTCGCAGGACCCGGCGGTTCCGAGGATGCGGAAAAAAGCGTGCTGATCGGCGGCGATCACGTAGCCGTGCCACGCCTCGCGCCGGCGCGCGCAAGTCACCGCGATCCGAAGTCCGCCGTCGGAATCGGCGCGAACGTCCTGCAGGCTCGATCGCGCCGGCTCGTGCGTCCGCGCCGCCTGCTCGCGCAACGCCCCGTTCTGGATGATCGCCCGTCCGCTTCTCCCCTCGTGCGCTTCGCTCCAGTCCACCTCGACGATCAGCTCGGGGAACGCCTGCGAGGTCGTCACGAAAGGGGGAAACGGGATGCCGCCGCGGAGCTTGAGACGGTACTCGAGCTGCGCCGACGTATGCAGCTCGGTGTAGGAGACGCCGTCCTCCTCTTCGTCGAGCAGGCGATTGACGTAGCCGCGGTACTCGGGAAGACGTTCCGGATCGCCCTTGAGCGTGATGGTCGCAGTGAGTTTCAAGTCGCCTCCGCTCGAGAAGTATAACCGGCGCCCCTATCGCTGGTGCCAGTAGCGCCGGGCGCGATCGCGTTCCATTTCCGCCGCCACGTGCCCGTTCGCGATGCGCAGTTCGACGGCGCCACCCCGATCGGTGCGCAGCAGCTCGCTCCCGAGCCGGTGGTAGCGCCCGAGCACGTCCTCGCGCGGATGCCCGAAGCGGTTGCGGTAGCCTGACGCGACGATTGCATAGCGCGGGGCCACCCGTTCGACGAACTCCGGCGAAGACGAAGTGGCGCTCCCGTGATGCGGTACCAGCAGCGCTTCGGCCGGCAGCAGCGCAGGCGCTCGCCGCAGCAGTTCGCGCTCGGCCGCGCGCTCGATATCGCCGGTGAGCAGCACCCGTCCCGCGGGCGCCGCGATACGCAACACGCAGCTCCGGTCGTTGACGCGCCCCGCGCGCCGGGCGCCCGCCTCCGCACGCGGGTGCAGAAACTCGAAAGCCACCCCGTCCCAGGACCAGCGCCGCCCCGCGGCGCAGGGCAGACGCCAGGTCGGCGCCGCGAGCAGCGGGTGGCCGCTGGAAAGCGAGGACCACAGCAGGCCCACCGGCACGGCGGCGAGGACCGAGCCCGCGCCGCCCGAATGGTCCCGGTCGTCGTGGGAAACCACCAGCGCATCGAGAGCGCCGACGCCCTGGCTGCGAAGGTAGGGAAGAACGACGCGGCTCCCGCTGTCCGAAAAGGCATTGAACGCCGGCCCGGCGTCGTACAGCAGCGTGTGCCTTTGCGTGCGCGCGAGCACCGACAGCCCCTGGCCGACGTCGAGCACCGTGACCCAGAGCTCGCCTGTCGCGGGGCCGGGCGGGGTCGCCGCGAACATCGGCAGCAGCAGCAGCGCACCGAGTTCCCTTGCCGGGAATCCCCGCGGAAGCAGCATCCATGCGATCCCGGCGAGGGCCAGCGGGACCGTCCAGGCAAGGGGGGCATGCTGATGCCAGACCGCACCCGGAAGCGCGGCGAGCCATGCCAGCACCGCCATGAGCGGCTCGAGCAGTACGTGCGCCAGCTCGAGCGGCCACACCCAGGGCAGCACGGCGCCGGCCAGCGCCAGAGGCGTGACCACCAGGCTGACGAGCGGTATCGCGATCGCGTTGGCGAGCGGAGAAATGAACGATACCTGCTGGAACAGCACCAGCAGCAGCGGAGTGAGACCCACGGTGACCGCCCACTGCATCCGTCCCCATTGAGCGAGCGTGCCCGGCGGCGCGGTTCGCCCCGAGCCCACATAAAAAATTACGCCGACCGCCGCGAAGGAAAGCCAGAACCCCGGCGAAAGGACCGCCCAGGGATCGAGGACCAGGACCAGGAGCAGCGCCGCGGCAAGCACGCGCGAGGCGCTGGCCGCACGGCCCAGCCACAGCGCGGCGGCGGCGACGCCGACCATGTACAGGGTGCGCTGCGCGGGAACGGCAAAACCCGCGATGAGGCAGTAGGCAAACGCGGCCAGAAAACCCGCGAGCGCGGCGGCCTTCTGCGTGGGCAGCATCCGGACCAGCGCCTCGCTGCGCCGCCAGCCGCGGGAGGCGAGCATCGCGAACAGGCCGGCCACCATGGTGACGTGCAGACCCGAGATGCTCATCAGATGGCTTACGCCGGTACGCGCGAACAGTTGCCACTCATCGGGATCGATCGCGCGCTGGTCCCCGATCGCGAGGGCGACGAGCACGCCCGTGAAGCGGCGGCCGGGGAGCGAATCGCGGAACTTGTCGCGCACCGACTCCCGCAGCCGCTCGATCCAGTACCGCGGCACGCCTTCGGCCAAGCGCTCGCGCTCCCCTTCCAGTCTCACGTAACCGGTGGCGCGCAGGCCCCGCTCGAAAAGCCAGGCTTCGTAGTCGAACCCTCGCGGGTTCGCGCCGCCGTGAGGCCGGCGCAGTCTCACGGTGAAGCGCCAGCGCTCTCCGGCCCGCACGCGCAGCGTCTCGCGGAATTCCTCCCGGCCGGCGCCCTCATACGAGGAGAGCACGACGCGGCGCGGAACGCCGCTTTGCGGCGATTCGAGGTCGAAGTCGAAACGCACGCCGCGTTCGAACGCCTGCGGCAGCCCGGCGACCACGCCGGTTACCACCAGGTCACGCCCCTCGAGTCCGGGATCGAGGCGGTCGGCGAGCCGCAGGTGCGCCAGCGCTGCCGCCCAGGCAAACCCCAGGGAAAGAAACCCCGCGAGCATCGCGGCCGCCGCGGCGGCCGGCACAACACGCCTCGAAAACCCCACCGCGGCGATCGCCGAAATCGCAACAAGCAGCGCGACCCAGCCCAGCCCCGGGAGCGACGGCTGCCGCTGCAGCAGCCATACGCCGAGCGCAAAGCCCAGCGCGGCCCCTCTCATCGGCGACCTGCGCCCGGGTTCATCCATCGCTTAACGGCCGGGACGCCGGAAGGTTGATATGCTAGATCACGTGCAAGACGCGTTTTCGCCCGCCTGATGCCGCGCAAGTTCTTTCGAAAATACCTTCCGAGCCACGAGTCGGTCCGGCGAAACCGGACTATCGCGCTCTTCGGAAGTCTCCTGCAGCACCCGAATCTCTGGCACCTGAACCGCCATTCGGTGTCGGGCGGCCTGGCGGTCGGCCTGTTCTCCGGCCTGGTGCCCGGGCCGTTGCAAATGCTCACCGCGGCGATCCTCGCGATTCCCCTGCGCGTCAATCTGCCCGTGGCCCTGATCACGACGCTCTACACCAACCCCCTGACGATCGGCCCCCTGTACGTAATCGCCTACGGGATCGGCACGCTGTTCGTGCCCCACGGCCACACCGCGCTCAGCCCTCCTCCGGGCTTCGACTGGGAGAACTTCGGGGACTGGATACGCGCCCTTCTCGAGTGGATGCTCTCGCTCGGCAAGCCCTTGGCCGTCGGCTTGGTGGTGCTGGCGAGCGTGCTCGCGATCTCGGGCTACGTGATCGCGCAGCTCGCCTGGCGCGCCTATGTCATCGCCGCCTGGCGGCGTCGCGGGGCCAGGCGCAGGACCGGGTAGCCCTGCGAGGCGGGTCAACCCGCCGCGACCAGGACTCCGTCCTGAAGCCGCAACGTGCGGTGCGCCCGCGCGGCGAGCGCGGGCTCGTGGGTGACGATGACGAAGCTGGTGCGATGCGAACGGTTGAGCGCCAGCATCAGCTCGAAAACGCTGGCCGCGGTATGGCGGTCGAGATTCCCGGTGGGCTCGTCGGCGAGCACGCAGGCGGGCCGGGTCACCAGCGCCCGCGCCAGGGCCGCGCGCTGGCGCTCCCCGCCCGAGAGCTCGCCCGGGGTGTGATCCAGGCGGTCCTTCAGTCCCACTTCTCCGAGAATTTCCGCCGCGGACCTGCGCGCCTCGGCGGGCGGCAGGCGGCGGATGAAGAGCGGCATCGCGACGTTCTCCAGCGCCGTGAATTCCATCAGCAGGTGATGGAACTGGTAGACAAAGCCGAGCGAGCGGTTGCGCGCGAGGCCGCGCTCGGCGTCCGAGAGACTGTGCATCGGCCGCCCCATGACCTCCACTTCCCCCGAGGTCGGCTCGTCCAGGCCGCCCAGCAGGTGCAGCAGGGTGCTCTTGCCCGAGCCCGAAGCGCCGACGACGGAAACGATCTCGCCTTCACCGACCTCGAGCCGCACGCCCCGCAGCACGCGCACGGCGTCCGCGCCCTCGCGGAAGGTCTTGTGCAGGTCCCTGCAGGAAAGCACCTCACTCATAGCGCAAGGCCTCGGCCGGATTGATCCGCGAGGCGCGCCAGCTCGGATAGATCGTCGCGACGAAAGACAGGGCGAGAGACACCAGCGCTATGGTGACGACGTCGGAGCGCTGCAGGTCGGAGGGCAGCTCGGTGATGTAGTAGACCTCGCGCGACAGGAACCGGACGTTGAGCAGGCGCTCGATGAAGGGCACGACGACGTCGATGTTGAGCGCGAGCGCGATGCCGGCCGCGACGCCGATCAGGGTGCCGATCACGCCGATCAGGGCCCCCTGGATCATGAAGATCTTCATGATCCCGCCCGGACTCGCCCCGAGCGTGCGCAAGATCGCGATGTCGGGCTGCTTGTCGGTCACCGCCATCACCAGGGTCGAGACGATGTTGAAGGCCGCCACCGCGACGATCAGGAGAAGGATGATGAACATCATGGTCTTCTCGATCTGCACCGCGCGAAAGAAATTGGCGTGACTGCGGGTCCAGTCGCTGATGTAGATGTCGCCGCGGATACGCGTGATCAGGTCGCGTGCCACCTCGCGCGACTGGAACAGGTCGTGCAGCTTCAGCCGCACGCCCGACACCACGCCGGTCATGCTGTAGAGCTTCTGCGCATCCTCGATGTTGATCAGGGCGAGGCCCGAGTCGTACTCGAACATTCCCACCTCGAAAATGCCCGCGACCGTGAATTGCTTGAGCCGCGGAAGTATTCCGGCGGGCGTCACCAGGCCCTGCGGGGCGATCAGCGTGATCTTGTCTCCGGGCGCCGCACCCAGGGCGCGCGCGAGTTCCGCCCCGAGAACGATGTTGAATTCTCCGGGAACGAGCGCATCGAGCCGGCCCGCGATCATGTGCTTGCCGACGTCGGCCACCTTCTCTTCCAGTTGCGGCAGGATCCCGCGGATGATCGCGCCCCGGACGCCCGAGTCGAAAGTGAGCATCCCCTGCGCGTTGACGAAAGGCGCCGCCGCCTCCACCTGCGGGTGGGCGGCGGCCTCCCTGGCGATCGTCTGCCAGTCGGCGAGACGATTGTCCGCCCCTGTGATCTGCACGTGCGAGGCCACGCCGAGGATGCGCGCACGCACCTCCTTCTGGAAGCCGTTCATGACCGACAGGACCACGATCAGCGCGGCGACCCCGAGCGCGATGCCGAGCATCGAGCTCAGGGAAATGAAGGAGATGAAATGGTTGCGGCGTTCCGCCCGGGTGAAACGCAGGCCGACCAGGAGTTCGTATTGCACGGCCAAAGTGTGCCATAAGCGGTGATAAACTCGAAATCAAATGCACTGTCACCTGTTCGTTCCCGATTTCCTCCAGACCGGCGAAGAAATTCAGCGGCTCGTTTCCGCGGAACTTCTGCTCGCCAGGGGGCGCCGCGAGCGGCTCCCTGCAAGATCGCCGGAGGCGTGGCTGTTCGAGCGCTTTGCGATTTCCCGGCAACGCGACTGGCCGGTCGCCCCGTACACCCTGCTCGCCGACGGCGGGACACCCGAGGGACACTTCTGGATGCGCGCCGACCCGGTGCACCTCAGCCCGACGCGCAACAGCCTCGCCTTGGCCGACAGCTCCGGGCTCGAGATATCGCGCGAAGAAGCCGAGGCGCTGGTCGAGACGCTCAACGGACATTTCGGCCCGGCGCTGCTCTTCTATCCGTTGCAGCCCGGGCGCTGGTACGCACGCCTCGAGAAACCGGCCGAGGTACAAACCAACGCGCCGTCCGCCGCCTGCAAGGAAGGGGTCGCGAACCATCTTCCCTCCGGGCCGGACGCGCTGCGCTTTCACGCGCTGATGAACGAGGCGCAGATGCTCCTTCACGAGCATCCCGTGAACCAGGCGCGGGAGGCGCGCGGGGCGCCTGAGTTGAACAGCGTGTGGTTCTGGGGGGGCGGCGTCATCGACCGGGTGATGACCTCCTCCGTCTCTACCGTAGTCAGCAACCATCCCCTCCCCCGCGGCCTCGCGCTCGCCGCCGGGCTGCCGGCCCGCGCCTTGCCCGAAAACGCGCAAGCGATGCTCGCGAGCGCGAATGATCCGCGGGGGATCGTGCTCGTCGTCCTCGACGAGCCTGCCGGCGATTCCGGCGGCCGGATGCCCGAGCAACGCGAGTCGCTGGAGCGCGACTGGCTCGCGCCGCTCCTCGCCGCGCTTCGCTCCGGCAGAATCGGCATGTTGACCCTGACGCTCGCGGGCGCGGATTTCCTGCTGCAGAGCGAAACCGTGCGATCGGACCTGCGCCGTTTCTGGCGACTGAGGAAGCCCCTCGCCCGCTACGCCGCATGAGCGCATCCGCCCGCATCGTCACCCGCGCCGTTCCGCTGCGCCAGCAGGATCAACTCGTGCGCGAGGGCCTGCACCCGGTGCTCGCGCGGATTTGCGCCGCGCGCGGCATACGCACGCGCGGCGAGCTCGAGGACGCATTGACCGGCCTGTTCCCCCCGTCCCGGCTGCTGAATGCCGGGCGTGCCGCAGTGCTGCTCGCGGACGCGATCGCGGCGGACAAACGCATGCTGATCGTCGCCGACTACGACTGCGACGGCGCCACCGCCTGCGCCGTCGGCTTGCGCGCGCTGTCCGCCTTCGGCGCGAACGTCGGCTATCTCGTTCCCAACCGTTTCGAGTACGGCTACGGCCTCACTCCGGAGATCGTGCAGCTCGCCGCACGCTCGAAACCCGAGCTGCTCATCACGGTGGACAACGGCATCGCGAGCGTCGAGGGCGTGGAGGCCGCGCGCACGCTCGGCATCGAGGTGATCGTCACCGACCACCACCTGCCGGGGACGGAGCTTCCGCGCGCCGCGGTCATCGTCAATCCCAACCAGCCGGGCTGCGATTTCCCGAGCAAGAGCCTGCCCGGGGTCGGGGTCATGTTCTACGTGATGCTGGCGCTGCGGGCGGAGCTTCGCAATCGGGGTTCGTTCGCGGACTCGCGTGAGCCGGTTCTCGCCGACCTGCTCGATCTGGTCGCGCTCGGCACGGTCGCCGACGTCGTCCCGCTCGATTTCAACAATCGCGTGTTGGTATCGCAGGGCCTGAAGCGCATACGCTCGGGGAGAACGCAGGAAGGCGTGCGCGCGCTGTTCGCCGTCGCCGGGCGCGACCCGTCGCGTGCGAGCACCTTCGAACTGGGCTTCCTGCTCGCGCCGCGGCTGAACGCGGCAGGACGCCTCGCCGACATGAGCCTGGGGATCGAGTGCCTCGCCACGAACGATCGCGCTCGCGCGCTGGGAATCGCGCGGCAACTCGATGAGCTCAACCGCGAGCGCCGCGCCATCGAAGCCGGCATGCAGGCACAGGCCGAAGCGCTCGTTTCCCGGCTCGCCGTGGGCGACTCGAGCAGCATCGCTCTTTACGATTCGTCCTGGCATCAGGGCGTGGTCGGCATTCTCGCCGGGCGCCTCAAAGACCGGCATCACCGGCCGACCTTCGCCTTCGCGCCCGCCGGGCAAGGCGAAATCCGGGGTTCGGGCCGTTCCATCGGCGGCCTGCACCTGCGCGACGCCCTCGACCTCGTGGCCAAGCGCGCCCCGGGGCTGCTGCTGCGTTTCGGGGGCCACGCGGCGGCCGCGGGCGCGACCCTTCGGGCGGATGATTTCCCCCGGTTCGCCGCGATCTTCGAGGACATCACGCGCGAACTGCTCTCCCCGGCGCAGCTCGCGCGGGCGGTGGAAACCGACGGATCGCTCGAGCCGGCCTATCTCGAACTCGGCATGGCGCGAATGATCGAGGAGCAGATCTGGGGCCAGGGATTTCCGCCGCCGCTGTTCGAAGACGAGTTCGCGGTGCTGGGCCAGCGCGTGGTCGGGGAAAAGCACCTGAAGCTCAAGCTCGAGCGCAAGGGACGCAGCGTCGAGGCGATGCGATTCAATTCGCTCGATCCCCTGGCCCCGATCGTGCGCGCCGCGTACCGCCTTGCCGTCAACGAATTCAACGGCGTTCAAAACCTTCAGCTGATCATAGAACACTGGGAAGCCGTGACCCGGCACGCCCGGCCGACGGAGGCAGGAATATGACCCCGACCCGAATCCGGATCGCCTGGCCGCGCGGCTCGGTCACGGCCGTCCTGGGCGACACGCCGAGCGCGCGCGCCCTGCTCGCCGCCCTTCCCATCGAGGCGAAGGCGCAGACCTGGGGCGAGGAAGTCTATTTCGAGATCCCCATCGAGGCGGCGCTCGAGCGCGACGCGAAGCAGGTGGTGCCGCCGGGCACGGTCTGCTTCTGGGTCGAGGGCGGCTCGCTCGCGCTCCCCTGGGGGCGGACCCCGATCTCGCAAGGGGACCAGCCGAAACTGGTCACCCGCTGCAACGTCCTCGGGAAGATCGAAGGCGATCCCGGGCAGCTTTCGGCCGTTCGATCGGGAGACGCAATCACCGTCGAGCTGGCGCCGTAGCTCGACAACGGTACGGGAGGTCGCATGGATCGCAAACGCGTCAATTCGAGCAAGATCCGCTCCGCGGGTTACGACCCCAAGGCGCAGGTGCTGGAGATCGAGTTCAGCGACGGCAGGATTCTCGTCTATCGCGGCGTATCGCCCGAGGTGCACCGCCAGTTCATGGCGGCGCCGTCGCCGGGCAGCTTCTTCGAGGACAAGATCGACGAGGGCTTTCCTTCGACGCGCCTGAGGTAAACCGCCCCCTCGCCGCCCGGGGGCCGCCGTGCTAGCCTCGCGCGCCATGACCGATTTCGCGGAGAGCTACCCCGTGGCCCGCGGGCGCTTCTTCGAGGCCGTCGATGCCTTCGAGGCCGGCACCGGCCGCAGCTGCGCGCGCGCGCGACACGCGGTCGGCGGCACCGAGGACCTCACGGTCGATGTCGCGCACTTCGAGCCGCGGGAAAGACGGCGGCTCCTCCTCGTCACGAGCGGCGTGCACGGCATCGAGGGCTACGCGGGAAACGCGATCCAGCGCGCGCTGCTCGGCGGGCCGCTCGCACGGCTCGCCGGTGACTGCGGCGTCATGCTCGTGCACGCCGTGAATCCCTGGGGCATGGCGCATTTCCGGCGCGTCAACCCGAACAACGTCGACCTCAACCGCAACTTCGCCGCGGCGGGCGACGCGCTCTACCGGACGCGAAACCCGGGTTACCGGCTGATCGCCGAGGCTCTCGCCCCGCCCGGACCCTGCGCCGGCGCGCTTGCGTCGCGGGCGCGGCTTCTCGGCGGGCTGTCCGCGGCAGCTCTCCTCAACGGCTACGCGACGCTCAGGCAGGCGCTGCTCGCGGGGCAGTACGACGCGCCCGAGGGGCTTTTCTACGGCGGCGCCGGACGGCAGCGCGAGACGCGCGTCTTCGCGGACTTGTTCGAACCCTGCTGCGCGCGCTACGACGAGATTCTGCTCATCGACCTGCACACCGGCTACGGGGCACGCGGCCGGGTGCAGCTCCTGCGGGGTGTCGCCGGCCCGCGGGAGCGGATCGGCCCGGCGACCGCATACGCGGGCGGCCCGAACGCGCAAGGCTACTCCGTGACGGGGGACCTCGTGGCCTTTTGCCGCCGCACGGCCGGGCGCATCAAACCTCGCGGGGTTTTCGAGGGGATCGTCGTCGAGGTCGGCACGAGCGGGCTTTCGATGTGGTCGCAACTGCACGACCTCGGGACCCTGGTGCGCGAGAACCAGCTGCACCCGGCCGCGCACCCCGGCGATCGAGCTGGCCGTGAAGGCGTCGTTTCGCGAGCTGTTCCATCCCACCAGCCCCGCGTGGCGGCGCGAGGCACTCGCCGCCGTGCTTGCGGCGATCGAGGACCTGATCGCGCGCCGGGGCTATCTCGCCGCGGCCCGGCGCGCCGGCGGATTGCCGGGAACTTTCGAGAGCTGATCGATCCGATCGGGCACCCGCCTCGTCTGTATACTGGTGTCACCCGCCTGATCCGGGGTGCCGCCGGCTGCCACATTGCGCCATGGATGGGAATCAGATGAGCGCCCAAGCCGCTATCAAGCAGGAAGTCCTCTGTCCCCTAAGTCTCAGCCCGGAGGTGGTCCTTCTCGAGACCGTCCGATCGTCGGATTTGAACAGGCTCTACCAGAGGACAATCGGTGTGGACATTTCCGGCGAAACCGCGGGGTTCGGGGAAATCGGCTTCTACCATTGTCCCGCATCGGATCTTCGCTTTTTCCATCCCATGCCCGCCGGCTCGGAGAAATTCTACGAGGATCTCCAGAAGATCGACTGGTACTACGACAATGAGAAGCAGGAGCACGGGTTCGCGAGCCGATGGATTGCCGAGACCAGCAACGTGCTGGAGATCGGCTGCGGTACCGGACGTTTCGCACAAAAAATAACGTCTCCGCGCTATGTCGGCCTCGAACTGAGCCGCAAGGCCAAGGAGGCGGCGGCAGTTGACGGCATCCCCGTTCTGACCGAGTCTATCGAGGAGCATGCGGCGGCTCACCCGGGCCTCTATGACGTCGTGTGCGCATTTCAGGTTCTCGAGCATATCGTCGGCATCCGTTCCTTCATCCGGAGCAGTCTCGAATGCCTGAAGCCCGGCGGACTCCTGATCTACTCGGTCCCGAGCGCGGAGTCTTACATGACCGTCGCCAGAAATGTGGCATTGAACCTGCCGCCGCACCATGCGAGCTGGTGGACCGATCGGTGCCTGAGAAACATTGCCGAACTCTTTGGGATCCAGCTCGTGGAGATTCGCCATGATCGCCTGCCGGATACGGAGAAGCGCTGGTACTCGCAGGTGTTGATTCTGGAAGCGCTGAAGAGCGCGGTCGGTTATCGTTGCCGGAGCATTCTTATCGACCGCTCCCCTGTGCATCGTCTGCTTTCCAATACCGCGGCCCTGGCCGCCCGATTTCTGGAGAAGGGATTCGCGCAGGGGAATCTTCTGCCTTACGGCTATTCCGAGACGGCCATTTATCGAAAATGACTTACCGGGAAGCGAACCCGGAGCTCCGGAGAAAGCGCCCGCCGGCTTCAGCCCGCCCGGCGACGGCCTGTCGGAGCTTGTCGCCCGAGGTGAACCGCCGGACGCCCCCGAGGCGAGCCGCCTGCCCTATAATGCGCGTTTCCCGAGCGAACCCCTCATGGAAGCCGAACGCATCAATCAGATCGCCTCGACGCTCACCGACCTGAATACGCGGTCGG
>JBATEB010000348.1:0-4267 GCA_049663805.1 Burkholderiales bacterium
GTGCCGATGCGCTCCCGCGCCGCCGTGGCGCGGGAGCCGGCGAGAATGTGAATCACGAGCGCGCCGTTGCTGCTCTCGGCGCGCAGCTCCACGGAATGCGGCGACGCATCGGCGGCGCTGTCGAGAAGATTGAGGAGAGCCAGAGAGAGCGTGTCGTCGCCCTCCAGTGCGAGCGAATCGTCTATCCGGGTGCGACTCGGCGTGAACTGCACCGTCGGCCGCTGCAGCCGGAAACGGCGCTCGACCTCGAGCAGGAGCCGCTTGCCGGATACGCTGTGAGGTTTCCCGACGCGCTCGATATTCGCGGCGAGCGACAGCTCCAGGAGCGCGCGCTTGCAGATCTGGATCTCGCCGGAGAGCAGATCGATGTTCTGTTTCCAGTCCGGCGGCGGGGTCTCGCTGCGGCGAAGATCCTCGAGAACGAGCGCGACCGTCGTCAGCGGGGTGCTCATTTCGTGCGCGGTTTCCGCGTACAGTTCGGCGAGGCCGCGCAGGTAACGCTCGCGCGCCTCCTTTTCCGCATCGCTCGACGCGCGGGCCCGTTGCTGCCGCCGCAGATCGTCGTTGAGGCGAACTCCGAACCAGGCGGCCAGCGCGACGAGCAGCACGAACGTCATGCGTGGCGCCAGCAATTCCAGCGTCGGATCGGCCGCTGCCGGCGGGGCCGTGAAAAACTCCAGCGCCAGAAGGCCGGAGATACAGACCCCGGCGAACGCCCACACGAGCCGCGAAGGGAGCATCGGACAGGCGTAAAGAACCAGGAGCGCGTAGCCGATCGCAAGCGGATGGGCGCCGCCCCCGGTGAAGTACAGAATCCAGGTGAGCGTCGCGGCATCGGCCAGGAGCTGGCCGAAAATCTCCCGCTCGCTGACCGGCTGGGGATGCCGCAGCCGCAGGAAAGCCAGCGTCGCGGTCGAGAGCAGGAACAGGACCGCGCCCGCCAGGGGCACCAGCGGAACCGAAACTCCTGCGTCGTACGCAATTCCCGCGGCCAGGGCCCCGGCCGCGATCGCGCGAATCCGGGCGAGTCGGCGCAAACCGTTTCGGGTCTCAACCTTGGCAATCACTGCCCGTCTCCCTGAAGTCACGCACCCGCATGAAGCGCTCCAGGCCCGCCTGGAACCATCGAATGCAGCCTACCTGCCCTTCAATGGGGTGCTCTGATCCAGATCAAATCTGGATCAAATCTACGCTTAACGCGGAACCGTTGTCCACCGCCCATCCCGTGCCGGCACCAGGTTGCGGGGCGCGTCCTCGCCCCGCATCGGTCCCGAGCCCTCCTATCGCCCGTCAAGGCCCGATCCAGCGCTGGAGCGCGGCCACGATGGCGTCCCGGGTGACCGGCTTGGCCAGGTGGTCGTCCATGCCGGCGTCGAGGCATCGCTCGAAAATTCCGTCCATGACTTGCGCGCTGAGCGCGATGATCGGCACCTCGTCGCCGCCGCCCTCGCGCTCGCGAATGCGGTGCGTCGCCTCGAAGCCGTCCATCACCGGCATGGCGATGTCCATCAGGATGGCATCGTAGCCGTTGGCCGCGGCCGCCGAGACCGCATCCCGTCCGTTGGCCGCGAGATCCACGCTCGCTCCCACTCCCCTCAGGATCGCGGCGGTGAGCGCGCGGCTCTCGGCGGCGTCCTCGACGAGGAGGATGCGCCGCCCCGCGAAGACTTCTTTCCCCACGCCGAGGGCGCTCTGCGGTAGCGAAGCGAGCGAATCCGGGTCGCTCGCGGCGAGGTCCAGGTCGACCCAGAATGTCGATCCGCCGCCGGGCGTGGGGAACACGCCCAGCTCGCCTTCCATCAGCCCGACCAGCCGCCGCACGATCGCAAGCCCCAGTCCGGTCCCGCCGTATTTTCTGCGGGTCGATTCGTCCGCCTGCACGAAATCCTCGAATATCCGCCCCTCCTGCCCGGGCACGAGGCCGATGCCGGTATCGCGAACGGCGATGTGCAGCGGGATGATTTGGCCGCCGGCCTCGCCGCGGCTGCGGGGTTCCTGCGATCGCAGCGAGACCGACACTTCGATCGATCCCTCGGCCGTGAACTTGACGGCGTTGTCCACGAGGTTGCCGACGATCTCGCCGAAACGCGTCGGGTCCCCCTGCACCTCGGCAGGGACTTCCGGCGCGACCGCGATCGCGAGCGGCACGCCCTTCAGCGCCGCGCCGCGGGCGAGGGGGGCGAGAAGCCCGTGCAGGAGACCGCGCAACTCGAACCGAACCGACTCGAGCTCGAGCTTGCCCGACTCGATCCTCGAAAGAGCGAGCAACTCGTCGATCAGCCGTTTCAGCGAGCGACCCGAGGAGCGCGCCAGGGCGAGGTAGCTCTGCCTGTCGCCCCCCGGGTCCGGATACTCCATCAAGTCCAGGGTCAGGAAAATGGTGTTCAGGGGCGTGCGGATCTCGTGACCCATGATGGCGAGGAACTTCGACTTGGCGCGATTGGCGGAATCCGCTTCGGCGCGCGCGCGCCTGAGCGCTTCGACGTACTGCGCGCGCTCGGCCTCGGCGACGCGCACGGTGCGGTAGATCGTCGACCCGTAATAGAGCACGCCGGCGACCATCGGGATCAGGAGCGCGACGATCAGGTACTCCAGTCGGGCGAGCAGGCCCGCTGCCTCGATCTTCCTGTCGAGATGCAAATGCCGGATGGTCCTGACGACGCTCGAAAGCCGCGCAAGCGCCCGAGTGACCCTCGCGTAGCGGCGATCCATCGTCGCCATGCGCTCGCCCGCCCGGTCGGTCCGATGGGCGCTCAAGTAGCCGAAAATCAGCTCCGCCTCGCCGACCATCTCCCGCATCGCGTGCTCGATCCGGTCGAGAGCCTCCAGCACCAGGGCCGCGTCGTCCGCGCTCGCGTTGCGCGCGACTTCGTCCCGGGTCGCGCCCAGGTGCGCGTCGAACGCGGCGAGCGCCCCATGCAGCCGCTCGGACTCCGCGTGAATATCGCGCGAGTTGAAGACGTCGTTTCCCGGCGCATTGACGGCGCGCGCGAGCTCGGACAGCTGCGCGTACTGGTCTTCCCGCCTTCCCCACTCCTGACTGGTGGTGACCGACTCGACGTGGTTCTGCATCATGAGGCCGCTGAGCGCGAGGTTCGCCAGGATCGCGAAGACGTTGAGCGCCGCGAGCAGGTAATAGACCCGGTACCACTTGGGGCGCTTGTCGTCGCCTCGCGTCCGGGGCTCGGCCTGAAGGCTAGCGGATTCCATGCGGGCGGCGCGGGCCGTGGCGCCGGAAAGCGGAAGACGGCCTCAAGCGCGCTTCACCGCCGCCGCCGCGGATGCGATCGTGGCGCGGGCAAGGCATGGGCACGGCGCGGACGCGGACGCGGCATCAGCGCCGCGAGGGGAACTTGCCCAGCTTGCGCTGCAGCGTGCGTCGATGCATCCTGAGCGCCCGCGCCGTGGCGGAGATATTCCCGCCGTTCTCGGCGAGCACGCGCTGGATGTACTCCCAGGCCAGCCGGTCCACCGACGGGTGCAATTCCGCGGGCGCGACCGACTCGTCGCCCTCCGTCAGTCCGAACGCGACTTCGATTGCTTCGACCTCCACCGGCTTGGTGAGGTAGTGCGTCGCCCCGAGCTTGATCGCCTCGATCGCCGTCGCGATGCTGGCGTAGCCCGTCAGCACGATCAGCCGCACGGCCGGGTTTGCCGCCTTGATGTGGGAAATCAGCGACAGGCCCACCGCCCCCGGCAGGCGCAGGTCGACCACCGCGAACTCGGGCGGCCAATCCTGCGCCATCTCGCGGGCCTGAATCGCCGATTGCGCGGCGCGCACAGCGTAGCCGCGCCGCTCGAAGGCGCGCTGCATGACCAAGCAGAATTCCTCGCTGTCATCGACGATCAGCAGCCGCCGCTCGCGCTCCGCGGTCGTCGGGGAATGGTTTTGGGCCTCCACGCGAGATCCTCCAGATGAATCGAATGATTCGAATGTGAAGACTCGGCGCTTCGGATGGCGCCGTGCCCGGAAACAACCGGGGGCCGCTTTCGCCGCGAGGGAATCGAAGCAGATTCGCGCCGGCTCGGCTGCGACCACCCTATTCTAGTGACATTCCGGTGACAAGCCAGCCGTTGAGGCCGCCCCTGCGACCAAATGCCGCAGAGCGACCCCGAGGAGGGTGCGACAAGACGCCGCGCGACATTCTGCCAACTTCCGCACGCCCGATCCCGGGCGTAACGTTCCGATCCAACGCGCAGCCGGGAGTGGCGCGCGTCGAGCTTTTTCCTGAAGGCAGGCAGCTTAAGAGTAGGGGGATCGGCCATG
>JBATEB010000349.1:0-5733 GCA_049663805.1 Burkholderiales bacterium
GCGTCGCGCGGAGACGTCGCTTGCTGTCCTTCGCGCTCATGTCTGGACCAGGGCCCGGTGATAGTGAATGCTCATCAGGATGCCGGTCCCGACGAGCAGCGTCACCAGGGCGGTCCCTCCATAGCTGATCAGCGGCAGCGGCACGCCGACGACCGGGAGCAAACCGCTCACCATGCCCATATTGACCACCGCGTAGGTGAAGAAAGTGAGGGTAATCGAGCCCGCGAGCAGGCGGGTGAAGAAGGTCGGGGCGTTCGCGGCGATCATCAGCCCGCGCATGATGAGCGCGAGGTACAGGACCAGGAGGATGGTGTTGCCGATCAGCCCGAACTCCTCCGAGTACACGGCAAACACGAAATCCGTGGCGCGCTCCGGAATGAACTCGAGATGCGCCTGCGTGCCCGAGAGCCAGCCCTTTCCGATGATGCCGCCCGAGCCCACCGCTATCGTCGACTGGATGATGTGGTAGCCGGCGCCCAGGGGATCCGACGAGGGATCGAGCAAAGTGAGGAAGCGCCTGCGCTGGTAGTCGTGCAGCACGCCCCATAGCACCGGCAGGCTCGCCAGCACCGCGACCGATCCGCCGGCAATGAGCTTCCACGGCAGGCCGGCGAGAAAAATGACGTAGAAGCCGGCGGCGGCGACCAGCAGCGCCGTTCCCAGATCGGGCTGGCGGGCGATCATCGCGGTGGGCACCGCGAGCAGCAGCAGGGCGACCGCGAATTCCCTGAAGCGCAGGGTTCGCTCGTGCCGGTGGAAGTAGCGCGCGAGCATCAGCGGCATCGCGACTTTCATGAGCTCGGAGGGCTGGATGCTGGTGAAACCGAGCGGCAGCCAGCGGCGGGCGTTGTTCCTTACATCGCCGAAGAGAGCGACGCCGACCAGCATCAGCAGGACCGCGGCAAAGACCGGGATTGCGTAGCGCATGAAAACCTGCGGCGGAACCTGCGCCGCGGCCCACATCAGCGCGAGGGCGAGGAGCACGTTGAGCGCCTGCGCGGCGACCCGCGCGGGCGCCTGGTAGGCGGCGCTGTAAAGCGTGGCGAGACCGATCGCGAGCAGGCAGCAGACGATCGCGAGCAGCGGGCCGTCGATCTTTTCCGCGAGCCGTTCCACGATGCGCCTAATCATCGCCGTCGTCCTTCCTGGGCGCGGGCGCGCGCTTCGCCGGCGGGCCGGCCCGCTTGCCGAGCAGATAGAAGTCGAGCACCTTGCGCGCGACGGGAGCCGCCGCGCGGGCCCCGAAACCGGCATTCTCGACCACGACCGCGAGCGCGATCCGCGGGTTGTCGGCGGGCGCATACGCGATGAAAAGCGCGTGGTCGCGGAATTGCTCGGCCACGTTGGCTTCGGAGTATTTTTCGTTCTGCTTGAGCGCGATCACCTGGGCGGTGCCGGTCTTGCCCGCGCTCACGTAGCCCGCGCGCGCGAAGGCGCCCGCACCGGTGCCCTCCTTGTTCACTCCGACCAGGGCGCGTTTGACCAGTTCCAGATTGCGCTCCTTGAGGGGGATGGTCCTGAGGGGCCGGGGCTGCACGTAGCTGCGCTCGTGCGTCCTGGGGTCCTCGATGTAGTTGACGAGGCGCGGGCGGTACATCGCTCCGTCGTTTGCGAGCGTCGCCAGCGCCTGGGCGAGCTGCAGCGGCGTATAGGAGTTATACCCCTGCCCGATGCCGATGCTGATGGTTTCGCCGGCATACCATTTCTGCTGCTCCGGCGTCCGGAAGCGCTTCATCTTCCATTCCGGGGAGGGCAGCACTCCCGCGGCCTCGCCCTCGATGTCGATCCCGGTGCGCGCGCCGAAGCCGAACTGGGCCATGAAGCGCGCGATGTTGTCGATGCCGAGGTCGTTGGCGAGCATGTAGTAGTAAGTGTCGCAGGACATGACGATCGACTTGTAAAGGTCGACGTAGCCGTGGCCGTCCGCCTTGAAATCGCGGAAACGGGTGCTGCCCAGGATAAAGTAACCGGGATCGAAAATGAGCTGAGTCGGGGTTCTCACGCCCAGCTCGAGCCCCGCGAGCGCCATGTACGGTTTGAAGGTCGAACCCGGAGGGTAGAGCCCGGTCAGCGCGCGATTGTTGAGCGGGTGCTCCGGCGAGGTATTGAGGGCGTCCCAGCTCACTGGATCGATGCCGTCGATGAAGAGGTTCGGGTCGTAACCGGGCTTCGAGACGAAGGCCAGTATGGCGCCGGTCGCCGGTTCGATCGCGACCAGGGCGCCGCGGTTCTCGCCGAACGCGCGTTCCGCCTCCTCCTGCAGACCGATGTCGAGCGTGAGACTCAGATTGTCGCCGGATACCGCCGGTGTGGTCCGCGAGAGCGTGCGCACGATACGCCCGCCGGCGTCCGTCTCGACCTGCTCGAAACCGGTGGTTCCGTGCAGGGCGCGCTCGTAGCTCTGCTCCAGGCCGGTCTTGCCGATATGGTCGGCGCCCTTGTAGTTGGCTGACTGATCGAGACCCTCGAGCCGCTCGATGTCGCGGTCGTCGATCCGGCTGATGTAGCCCACGACGTGCGAGGCGAGTTCCCCGAGGGGATACTGGCGGAACAGCCGACCCCGGATATCCACGCCCGGAAAACGGTAGCGATTGACGGCGAGGCGGGCGACTTCCTCGTCGCTGAGCCGGGTGCGGATCGGCAGGGTGTCGAGCCCCTTGCTCTCTTCCCGCAGGCGCTGGAAACGCCTGCGGTCCCTCGGCTGGATGTCGACGACGGTCGCCAGCTCGTCGATCGTGGCCTGGAGGTCGTCGATCTTGCTCAACGTCAGTTCCAGCGTATAACCCGAATAGTTGCGGGCGAGCACCACGCCGTTGCGGTCGAGTATGAGCCCGCGATTGGGCTGGACCGGCACGATCGAGATGCGGTTGTCCTCGGCCTTGGTCTCGTAGTACTGGTGCTGGATGACCTGCAGGTAGAAAAAGCGCGCGAACAGCACGGTGAACGCCGCGAGCACGACCACGCCCGCGACCCCCAGGCGCAACTGGAAATAGTGCAGCTCGCGCCGGGTGTCTCGGAGCTCGGCCGCGCGCATGCCGCTAGATGGGCCGGTTCTCGTCGACCCTCTCCGGCCGGCGCTGCGGCAGGAGAAGGAGGAAGCTCACCACCGGCCACAGCGCCGCGGCAACGAGGCTTCCCGCGAAGTAGGCGACGCCGGGGAAAGAACCGCCCGCGATCATTCCTGTCGCGAGCATGATCAGCCGGCTGGCCAGCAGCAGCAGCAGCACATGGGCGGCCTGCTGCCACAGCGAGAACCACTGGATGCGCCGGTGCAGGCCGATCGCCGCGAAGGCGAGAACGGCGTAGCCCAGGGCGTGCTGGCCCAGCAGCGAGCCGTTGCCTGCGTCGACCAGCAGCCCCATGGTCCAGGCGATTCCTATGCCTATTCTGCGCGGCTGGTGGATGCACCAGAAGGCGAGCACCAGCGCCACCCAATCGGGCAGCCAGACGATCGCTCGCCAGGGCATCAGCTCGAGGACCAGCGCGAGCAGGAGCGAGAGCGCGATGTAGCTCACCTTCGCCGGGAGCAGGATGCGCTGCGGCTGCGGATAGAAGGACATCAGCTCGTCCTCGCGCTCACTGGCGTTTCCTGGCGCGTTTCAGCTTCCGGGCCTTGGCCGCCGCGGTTTCCGTTTCCGCCGACGGCGCCGGCAAGGCGCTGTCCCGCGACAGCACCATGACCTGCCGATTCAGGTCGGTGCCCGCGCTGGGCACGCAGGTGATCTTCGCGAACGAGTAGGCGGCGTCGCGCTCGATGCGGGACACGCGCGCGACCGGAAGGCCGGGAGGATAAGTGGCGTCGATGCCGGAGGTGACGAGAACGTCGTCGGCCTGGATGTCGGCGTTCGCGGTCATGTAGCTCAATTCGAGCGTGCCCTTGTCCCCGCCGCCGTAGAGGATGGCGCGCAGGCCGTTCCTGAGCACCTGCACGGGAGTTCTCTGGTCCTTGTCCGTGACCAGGGTGACTTCGGCAAGCAGGGGATGCACGCGGGTCACCTGGCCGATGACGCCGACGTCGTCCATGACGGCCTGGCCCGCCTGCAGGCCCTGCTGGCTGCCCTTGTCGATGATCACCTTGCGCGAAAAGGGGTCGCGCGCCTCGTAGAGGATTTCGGCGAGCGTCGATTGACGCGGCACGCGCTCGCGCGCCTCCAGCAGGCGCCTCAACTGTGCGTTCTCGGCGCGGACCGCTTCGAGGGTGAGCAGGTCGTTTGCGGCGCGCAGCTGCCTCGTCCTGAGCGCCTCGTTTTCCCGCGTGAGGGAGACCTGGGTGGCGAAATATCCGCCGGCGGCGCCGAGCAGCTGCACCGGCGCGAGCGCCAGGCGCTGCAGCGGATACACGATCAGAGCGAGCCCTTGCCGCAGCGACTCCGCGTAGCGGAAGCGGGCGTCCAGAACCATGAGCAGGACGGCAAGGGAAACGAAAAAAACCAGGCGAACCAGCGGCGCGGGGCCGCGACTGAAAAACGGCGGCGGCTGGTAGTCCATGAGGCGGCTAGGGGCGGCAAACGGGGGATTCGGAACCGGGCAGGGGCGCGCGCCTCCGGCGCGCTTGCAGTGGGTTCGCCCTGCTCTGTCCTGCTCCCCGCATCACTCGCTTGCGAAGATGCTCCCGAGCTTGTCCATTCTTTCCAGCGCCTTGCCCGAACCGCGCACGACGCAGGTAAGCGGATCGTCGGCGACGATCACGGGGAGCCCCGTTTCTTCCATGATCAGGCGATCGAGATCGCGCAGCAGCGCGCCCCCGCCGGTGATCACCATGCCCTTCTCGGCGATGTCCGCGCCGAGCTCGGGGGGCGTTTGCTCGAGCGCCGACTTGATCGCCCCGATGATCTGATTGAGGGGCTCGGTGAGCGCTTCCAGGATCTCGTTCGACGAGATCGTGAAACTTCTCGGAATACCCTCGGCGAGATTGCGCCCCTTCACCTCCATCTCGCGCACTTCCGAACCGGGGAAGGCCGAACCGATTTCCTTTTTCACCGCTTCCGCGGTGGTCTCGCCGATCAGCATTCCGTAATTGCGGCGGATGTAGTTGATGATGGCTTCGTCGAACTTGTCCCCGCCGACCCTGACCGAGCCCGAGTACACCATTCCGCCCAGGGAAATCACGCCGACCTCGGTTGTGCCGCCCCCGATATCCACCACCATCGATCCGGTCGCCTCGGCGACCGGGAGATCGGCGCCGATCGCCGCCGCCATCGGTTCCTCGATCAGGAACACCTGGCTGGCGCCGGCTTCGATCGCGGCTTCGCGGATCGCGCGCCGCTCCACCTGGGTCGATCCGCACGGCACGCAGATGATGATGCGCGGGCTGGGTGAGAACAGGCGCGATTGATGCACCTTCTTGATGAACTGCTTCAGCATCTGCTCGGTCACGGTGAAGTCGGCGATCACGCCGTCCTTCATCGGACGGATCGCGGTGATGTTGCCCGGGGTCTTGCCGAGCATCATCTTCGCTTCCTTGCCGACTGCCTGGATGGTCTTCTTGGAGTTGGGTCCGCCTTCCTGGCGGATCGCGACCACCGACGGTTCGTCGAGCACGATGCCTTTGCCGCGTACATAGATCAGCGTATTGGCCGTGCCCAAGTCAATCGCCATGTCGTCCGAAAAATATCCACGCAAAAAGCCGAACATCCTGCTGATTTCCTTGGGAAAGAGGGTTCTCGATTGCGCTATAATACAGCAAATAAATTCTCCCTTTAAGCGATTTTTCATGCCGCTGTCCTTGGAACA
>JBATEB010000350.1:0-3949 GCA_049663805.1 Burkholderiales bacterium
GGCCGCGGCCCCCTCCGATGCGGGCGGATCGGCTTCATGCCCCGCCGGAGCCTCACCCCCCGATGATCGAATTCCCTCCGGTTTGTCGCTTACCCCTTTGAGCGCCCCACGTGGGCGGCGCTAACGCAAAGGCGGGAGGGCATTCATGAAAACGATCGGGTCATCGGTGGTGCGGAAGCAGGCAATCAAGGTCACGCGGCTGGCGGCGGCGCTCCTGATGGCGCAGGCGCTATGGCTTTCCTCCTGCGGCGGAGGTGGCGGCGGCAGCGGCAGCGGAGGCTCAACCAGCGGCGACCAGGTACGCGACTCGCTCGTCGCCCTCGGCGTCAATGTCGACGAGGTGGCCAACGCGCCGCGCCTGGACGATGACGGCGACCCGCTGCCCGCCGATTACAACCCGTTCGGGTCGTCGAGATCGTTCGACACCATCGAGGAGGTCCTGCTGATCGGGCCGCGGTTCAACAATTCGAGCAGCCTGATGACCCTCTACGAGCTGCAGGGCCAGGGCGCCGCCCCGGTCACCGTGTGGAACAAGGCGGACATCTTCACGCCGGCTCCGGCGCAGACGCCCTGGGCCGCCTCGGTCGGGGCGAACCCGGCCAATCTGCGCGTGGCCACGGCCGCGGACATCGACGGCGACGGGCTGGACGAGGTGGTGGTGCTTTTCCGCGAAGGGGCCCAGGGCCCGATCATGCTGCAGGCCTATCAGGAAAGCGTCAGCGGCGGCGTCATCGCTTTTGCGCCGTCCCAGTCGCTGGCGGTCAGCACCGACCCGGCGAGCGACCTGTTCCTGCTGGCCGGCGATTTCAACGGCGACGGCCTGGCGGAGTTCGTCGTCGGGATCAGCAACGATTCGGCCACGACCGCCGCCCGGCTGCTGTTCGTCGGCAACAGCGGCGGCACGCTCGCCCTGTCCCAGCTCGCCAAGACCTTGCCGCGGGTGGTGGCCAACAGCAAGGTGCAGCTCTCCATGGCGAGCGGCAACCTGGACTACGACGCCGGCCACGAGTGGGTCGTGGTGGTCAACGAGCTGTTTCAGAACGCCAACAACGACGCGGGTGTGGCCCGCTACTTCATCTTCGACGACGCCAAAACCGATCACGCGGCGGTGCCGGTGAGCGACAACCAGATTCGCGCGCTCCTGAGCCAGGTCAACCGCGTCGCGATCGTCGCGGATGTCGCGATCGGGGACATCGACGGCGACAACGTCGACGAGATCCTCTTCGCGGGATTGCAGAATTTCGATCCCGCCGGCACCTGCGGCTACCGCTACCTGATGGTGGCGCTGGACGACATCAAGCGAAGCAACGTGCCGCTCGGCGGACTGGACCTGGTGCCGAACATCCACGGCGGCTGCTCGGGCTCGCCCGGCAAGCTGCGTTACGTGCACGTCAACGCGCTCGATCTGGACGGCGACGGCTTGCCGGAAATCCAGGCCAACCAGTACGTTTTTCACGACTTCGCCAATCACGCGCCCTGGACCCGGTACGTTTGGGGCCTGGACGCCAACGATCAGCCGCTGCACGCGGTGATCCCGGATGCCAGTCTGTTCGCAAACTCGGCAGGCTTCAGCGGCCGTTTTGCGGCCGATAACAGCACCATGATGGTCGGTGACACCACCGCCGACGGGCGCCAGAACGTCGTGTTCTATTCGCAGGCCACCAACCGCCTCGAGACCTGGGGCCTGGCCAATCCCGACAGGGCATGGAAGCCGATGAATACGCTGGCGGTGCAGGCCCCGGGGAGCGAGCCGATCCGCCCCCTGATCCTGGCGAGCAACGTCAACCACGACAGTACCGCGGTGCGTTTCTCGGCGGGCCAGTACCGGCTGGTGTTCACCGAGCCGATCATCGTCGCGGTGCTGGCGGCCGCGCCTTGCGATCCCGGTCTGGGGCAGAACCTGGATCTCTGCCGGACCTCCTTCGGCACTTCGGACAGCAACAGCACCGGCGAAGAGACCCAGTTCTCGGTGAGCGCCAGCGTGACCGTCGGGGTCGACGCCGAGTTCAACTTCTTCGGCGCCAAGGTGGGGGTGGAGGCGCTGAGATCCCTGAAGGCCCACGCCAGCCGGATCCGGTCCAAGGCCTACACGGTCACCAAGACGGTCGAAGATACCACCGGTCCGATCGAGGATACGGTGATATTCACCACCGTCCCGATGGATCAGTACATCTACGAGATCACCTCGTCTCCCGAGCCCGCGGACATCGGCAGGAAAGTGACGATTTCGGTGCCGCGCGAGCCGATCCAGTTGCAGGTCGAGCGCGAGCGCTACAACGCCAACGTGGTGAGCGGCGGGCCGATCGTCGACAGCCGTGTGCTCTCCCATACGCGCGGCGTTCCGCGCAGCTACCCGACAGCCGCCGCGAAAAATGCGCTCATCGGCTCCACCGGAGTCGGAAAAGGGCCGGTCGCGGTCGGAAACAGCAGCGGCTTCAAGACGCTGTCGATCGAAGTGGCCACCGAGTCCACGCAAGGCTTCAGCTACGGGGTGGAAGTGGAAGACGAGGTCAAGGCCACGGCCGGGGTGGTGGTCGCCGGCTTCAGCTACGGCGTCGGCGCGGACAAATCGCTGCAGATCACCCACGGCCAGGCGACGCAATACACCGGCGTGGTGGCGGACATGAATCTGCCCACCAACGTGTTCGGCCAGAACCTCTACTCCTGGGGTCTGTTCACCTACATCTACAAGGACCCGGTGTCCACCCAGCAGTACGAAGTCGTCAATTACTGGGTGCAATAGGGAGCCATTTGCGCGCCGCCGTCCCCGGCGACTCGGAATCCAGGGGCGGCGGCGCAATCACAGGGAAAGGAAAACGATCATGAAACGCAGCGACACACTCTCGATCAGACCCTTGTTCTTCGCCGCGGCACTCGCGCTTGCCGGTTGCGGCAGCGGAGGGGGCGGCGATGGCGCCGCCGTGGCGCCGCCGCCGCCGGCGAATACCGCGCCGGTGGCCAACGCCGGCGCCGACATCGAGGTGAGCAAGACCTTCTCGGTCACCCTCAACGGCAGCGGCAGCGACGCCGACGGCGATACCCTCGCCTACACCTGGACGCAGACCAAGGGGCCGGACGTGACCGGAGGCGCCGGGACGCTGAGCGGCGCGAGCCCGAGTTTTTCCGCGCCGGATGCAGTGGACACCCTGGTGTTCTCGCTGGTGGTCAGCGACGGTACCGAGAACAGCGCTGCCGACACCGTGTTCGTCAACGTGTTCGAAGACCAGAGCGTGCGTTATTTCGTCGATGGCGACAGCGGCGACGATACCACCGGCACCGGCAGCCGGGACAATCCGTTCAAGACCATCGCCAAGGCGGTGACGCAGCTGACCGGCAACCTGGAAGACATCTATGTCATGACCCGCGCGGTGGTGCCGCCGGCGGCGGCGCCGGCGGCCTACGACGAGACCGCAGGCGACCTGGTCCTGCCCGCGGGCACCAGCCTCTACGGCGGCTACGACGCCAACTGGGTGCGCAACGCGCAAGCCAACAAGACGCTCGTCAACACCAACCATCGCGGCGTGCGGTTCGAAAACGTCACGCTGGATGCCTGGTTCTCCGGTTTCGACCTGGTGACCGCCGATTCGCCCAGCGCCACCGACGACGTGTTCGGCGTGTTCGGTTCCGGGACGGCCGCGCTGCACGTGCAGGACAACGTCATCGCCACCGGCAACGTCGAGGCCGGCCAGGATCTCACCCCCGGTTCGAACTACGGCGTGGCCCTGAGCTTCCTCTCCATGGCGACGATCACCAACAACGTCATCACCGCGGGCGAGGGCGGCGACGGGATCAACGGACTCCAGGGCCTCCCCGGCGACGACGGCGACGATGGCCAGAACGGCGACCAGACCGGCGGGCGCTCGGCACCCGGCGGCAACACCGGTCTGGGCGGCAACGGCGGTGGCGGCGGAACCCGTGGCGGCGGTCTCGGTGGCGACGGCGGCGGCGG
>JBATEB010000351.1:0-12134 GCA_049663805.1 Burkholderiales bacterium
ACCTCGTAGTGCAGGAGCTCATGGAATAGCACCACCCTTAATGGCCGGCACGTACCGGAACCGTCGAAATTGCCTTTGCCCAGAAGAATGGGAAGTTCGTCAAAACCTAGTAGCCAGCGCCACCTCGCTCTGTAAGTATCAACCGTACCGCAGGGTGTCTGCGTGGGTAGACAGGACACTTTTATGTTGGACCGCGCGTGCGTCAACATGAAATCCAGCGCGAACCTTGGACTCATTCCATTCAGGCAGGACCAACCTTCCGAAAGCATCTGGTTGTAGGCGTTCTTGATCTGTTGCTCCTCCTGGTCCGAGCACGCCCAGACTCCTTGTTTATCGACCAAAAGCCCACCGAACGGCTGCTCGCGGGTGGTAGTGGAAGTGTGCGTCGAACTGAAGCTCCCATTTTGATCGTTGTCATTAGCATGCTGGATCTGGATGACGTTCGAAGCAGAGTCCACGGCGTACGTAACACGGTAATCGGGAACTCCGTCATCTGACGTATCCTCCGTCACGGTCACATGAACGACGTCGGGATTTGCGGTGTCGATATACGCTTGTTCGGAATATTCAATAACACCGTCTTCGTTTTCATCCACCGTGAAAGTCCGGGTGCTGGAGGAATGGTCCCATACCATTTCCGGTACACCGTTCTGGTTCGTATCGATCTCTTCGCGAATCAATTGACCGCCTGTGCCATATACCCTCCTGTACTCGTTCACGCAGTCGCCATCGAGATCGATCGTGCTATCGCCTCGGGCGATCCGCTGACGTGCAGCATTGAGGGCGGCTATCCGATCGCTGGCGCTGCAGTCTCGTACCGTAGTACTGACAGTCGCACTGTTGTTGGAGTTACTGGCTTCGACGATCGTGTCATTTGGATCTACAGTCACCGCAATCGTGTAAGTGCCTGCTGCCAGGAAAGTGAGGTTCTGTGTCAGTGTGACGTTTCCCCCGCTATTGAGCGGGGGCACATTGACCGTCCCAATGGGCGTCCCGTTGCGCGTTACATTAGCAACCGTAGCGCCTGCCGGAACGCCTCCCTGATTGGCAATGACGATAGTGGCAGTAGTAGGGTCCGCCGTACTGGGCGAAGTCGGAACCACATTCAGTGCTGTCACAACAAGGTCGGCCAGCGGCGGCGCCGAAACCACCAGCTGCTGGGAATCGGAAGACAACTTGCTCAAACAAAATGCCCCGACGAACCTCCCTTCGACGTAGAACGTGCGGGCCCCAACCGGCAAATTATAATTTGCAGCAGTCCAGATGTTGGAATTGGATGGTCTGAAAAACACGCTGGTGATATTGGTCTCGCCTGCTTGTCCTTTATCCAAGTAGGCTCGGAATGAGTCTCCTCTATAGAGACAGAAGAAGTTCTCGTTTTTTTGAGCCTGCAGTGTGAATGGCGTGGGGACTTGCGTCTGGCTCTCAGCCGGCGCTCGGATAAAGATGCTCCCGCAACCCATATTCACAATGAGCCCGGTGCCAACTATGCCCCTGCCAACGACTCGCGCAAGTCTTTTCGCATCGTCGAGCACTTTTACCCCGTGCTTATCGAGTGGTTAATCGTAGTCAAAGGGGTCAGACTAGTTAACCCTGAATGTCTTCAGGAGGACTGATTAAGAATTGGTCTCTTCATCTGCTTTACACCCAGTCCCCCCACACTATTTCGAGACTGTGTAGTGGCTGGCCCGCCTTCATGGTTCAGCGATGTCCACAATTGTTCCGAGACCCGACTAATCGCCGTAGCTCGGAACATGTGCTTGTCATGGTCCAGGCGCAAGTCTTATGTGATATACGATGCTAAGCCACAGGACATCGACATTTTGCCCAGTCAGTTTAGTGTTCGCCGTTGCCACGTTCTGCCCCACGTTCTGATACTGCGTCCACTCGAGCCGCAAATCGAGATGAACAGGAGCGGTATCGTAGAATCGATAACCGAATCCGAGCCCGACAATCGGTGCGACGCCCGTACCACTGGCAGAAGTTCCGTTCACATTGAGGTTCGAATCCCAGCGTCCTGCGCCAAGTCTCCAGAATATGTGCGCTCTTGGATGCACGGGCATTTTGCCAACCAGCGAGATGCCGAGAGATTTAGCCTTGATTTCCGTGCTTTGTCCGGGTGAAGTCGCTTTAACGAGGGTATTGAGATTCGCGTACTCGACCTCGGTAGCAAGGTTCGGAGTGATACTAATTCCCCCGAACAAAGGCCTGGAAGCAGTGTCTTGGTCGACGATCGATTCGCCAGCCGACGGGTTGGACGAGGGCAGGTATTCGTTGTTCGTGCGGCCGACACTCACACCCACCCACCAGTCTGCCGAAGCCCAACTCGGAAGCAACAGAAACACAGCGAGAATCGGAATTCGCACCCGCCGAATAAATCGGTCCATGCTTGCACGCTTTACAAGACGTATCACGTTCTCGCGAGATTCCACGACTGCGTGCCGCAGGATCGGTCGGTCAATCAGTCCTGGCTTGAGCAGTACCACGTCCTCATCCAAACGTTGCCCCCGATCCACATTGATGATGCGTTTTGCTGCCATGGCACTTCTCCTAGAAATATTCAGCTACGGAGTCCATTTACATCCGCTCGACTCACACATCCGCTCGACTCACGCGACCTGAAAATCCAGCACGCACACCACCGGGTTCCCTCCGGCCGCTGCCGCCTCGGCTGCCGTGCTCGTGTCGATGGTCGCCGCGTTGTAATCGGCCTGGGGCAGGTTGACCAGCCAGCCCGCGGCGCGCTCAAGCAGATCGATGCGGTTAACCAAGCCGAAGGTGATGATCAATATGATCAGCCAGACGATGAAGTAGATGACCGACAAGATCAGCCGCTCCAGCCAGGAACGCCATTGTTTCATGCAGGCGTCGTAGTTGTTCTGCCCGATGAGCTTCGTGTAGGCATGGTTGCCAAAACCGCTTCGCGTGGCGTCTTCGCCCCGCACCGGGTCGTTTGCCCAGCACCCGTAAAAGGGGTTGTTGCACTTGCCGCGGCCGATCGGCAACACGAAACGCAGGTAGCCGAACGGGCCGTGGAAGTAGTAGTCCAGCCGCGCTCCTACTGCCTTGCCCATCAGCGCCAGCGAGGCCGCAGCGTCATAGCAATTGATGATCCAGTTGTTGTTGTAGGTTTCGCCGCTGCCCTGGCAGAAGGTCGGCCCGACGGGCGGCGTGCCCTGTAGCACGTAGGCGATCCAGTTGGTGAGCTTAAACGAGCCGCCCATGCCGCCGAAGCCGTAGCGCGGCGCGCCGCTGACGATGTCGTAGCGCAGCGAGTAGTTCGAGTAGATGGCCTTCACCTGGGCGATGGAGGCTGCCACCTCGTTGCGGGCTCCGCCCGCGATGACGCAGGCATGGTCGAGCAGATCGGTCCAGGGGCAGTGCTTGTCGCCGAAAGTCTGGACCCACGGTGCTCCCGGCACGTCCAGCAGAAGGTAGACGCGGTGTGATGTGTTCACCAGCGTCTGCCAGTTCCGCGTTCCCTGCGGCCGCACCCACCATTGCCAAGTCACGTCGTGACGGCCGATCGCGGCGAAGTTGCGGTGAGCGAGCGGAAAATCCACCGTGACGGTACCGGCTCCTGAGGGACCGACGGCCTTGGCATCCAGCTCGCCCAGCACGCCGCCTCCGGTGGCCTTGACCTCGAAGCCGGCAAGGCCGGGCAGCTCGAAAACGCAGCGCACGAACACCGTGCGATTGCGCGTGGACGCGATCGCATAGGCCGCGCATTGCTCCTGCGCACTGCGCGGGATCGCGCTGTCGTACTCCGGCAAAGCGGTCTCGAGGTCCTTGTTCCTGCGGATGTTCAGCGCCGAAGTCGTGGCCGCGCTCAGGTCGTGGTTGAAGGTGAGGGTCTTTAGGCTGAAAGGCATGATGCAATCACCCTATTCAATCGTGATGCGGATCGTCTGGCGGGCTGGCAGCAGGCCGGCGCCGACGCGCAGCACGGTCACGAGTTGCGGCCCCTGACCCAGGCCGGCGCGAAAGTAGCGGCGCGTGGGCTCCTTGGAGTCGCGGTTGACTGAGCCGCCGGAGGCGATAAAGAAGTGCTGTTCACTCGGCCGCACCGGCAGGCCGAGATCGACCCGCCCGCCCGGTGCGACGCGCAGTGCGCCTTCGCGGTCGCCGAGTTCGAACGAGGGCTCGTCGATCTGCGCGGGGCCGGCGCCGGCCGGCGTGCGCACCAGCGCGGCATCGAGTTCGCGGGCCTGTTCGAGCAACGTTTCGTAGCGTCCCTGCAGAAACGCCAGCACGTTGTGCCGCACGAAGCCGGCTACTCCATTGCGCTCCTCCTCGCCCCACGACCAAGCCAGCCCTACGTCGCCGATGCCCCGGTCGAGCGCCAGATTGCGCACCGCCTCGGCAGCGGGCTCGCGTTGGAAGGCCTCGGCGCGCCGAATCAGCAACTCGACCGCGGCGACTGAGCCCTCCAGGCACAGCGCAAGCTCGAGCTGCAGCGAGTCGGGGCCGTGAGTGAGGAAATATAGGCGGTCGACCGCCAGCGGCTTCTCGAGCACATCGATCTCTTCGTGCTCGACGCGGTACTCACGCAGCGAGGTGCATTCGGCAGGCACGAAGCGAAAGTCGCTCGTCAACGACGACTGCGGTAGCGCACCCTTGGGGCCGAGGCGTTCTCGCAGGTTTAATGCCATGTCGGTTCCCTCAGTCGGTCGATGGGCCGCTGCCCGACCCGGTCCTGGTATATCCGCACACCAAGATTGCGCTGAGACTTTCGGTATGAGGGCGGCGCTTACCCGCTGGCTTCAGCGGGTGCCATGCGGCCGGCCCCTGCTTCCAACGCCATGTAGTCGCATGAATGCTGGTCGCGATCCTTTTCGCCATCGGACACTAGCTCAGTTCGAGGATGCGACCTGGATGTCCCCCTCCAAAACAGGGCCGGTGCCGTAGGCCACACGTTGTCCCGTTGAATTGAACACTAGAAAGCTGACCACGTCCGGGGTTCCGCGCTGGTTTGGCTTCTTGTTGTCTGCCAGCATGAGCCAAAAACGGCATCCGACCACGCGGTCAGCCTTGCAGCGGCCGTTGACGTATGCGGTAGGTGTGTGCTTGCCAGTAGAGGTCACTTGCTCAAGAGACATCGAAGCGATGGCGCCTTGCGCGATCGAATCCGACATGCTGAGATTTCCTATCTGAAAAGCGCCCGCCGGGTAGCCGCCGTTCACCTCCCGATTGCATTTGACCTCGATGGTTATCGTGAAGGTCCCGGAGTGCGACGCATCCGCCCGGCTCACAATCTTCACTATCGCTTTTCCCTGAATCAGCGTTTCATTGCAGACCTGCAAGGTGGGAACTTGCGGTTGCTGTGCTAGAGCAGCCTTGAACATGGCGAACGTCAAGATCGACAGCCCCATTAGAAACGCGGTTCTCATCGGTTTCATGCTTCTTGGTTGGCCGGCGTCGGTGCAACCGAAGCGATGGAGACGAAGCCGCACAGCGCGCTCGCCAGTGCACCGGCCGCGACTGCGCGCGAGAAACTTGTTTCTCACATGGAATCCCCCTAGCCCGCTTGCTTCACTATGACAAGTGCGGATCGCCCTGTTCCCCCCGGAGACGCCGTGCCCTGAGAACTTCGCAGCGCACAGGCCAACTCAAGATACGCTTGTAACCAAATGGGTAACCAAAGACAATCGGGAGAACCAGACAATTCATGTCAGGTTTGACTGACAGTTTGCGAGGCCGAAGTGGGCTCTCTTTTTCGTCCTATCTAGTGTTGACGCTCTGGCGCACCTCTACGCGAACGCAGCATGCTGGTCTTAATCACGAGGGAAGTCCGAAGCTTAGGGCATTGGATCCCCTCCGCCGGCGTCGAAAAGCTCAATCTCTTTACCCTTGAACAGCGGGGGGATCCTTCCGGCGCGGGGTGTCGGCGCGTGATGCGTTCAGCCCTGCCGCTCCGGCCCCGGGTAATATCGCGGATCGAGACTCGGGAGCGGCATGTCCGCCGTTACCGGATCGCGCCGGCTCCCGCCTGCGCCACCTGAGCGTCCTGGTGCGAGGCGGCGCCCGACACGCCGATCGCGCCGATGATCCTGCCCTCGCTCATGATGGGCACGCCGCCCTCGGCACACATCGCGCCGAAACTCAGCACCCTCAGTCCCAGGCCGCCGCCGGTAACGGCATCTTCGAACACTTTGGTCGGGCGGCGAAACTCCACCGCCGTGCGCGCCTTGTACTCGGCGAGGCGCGGCGAGGCGAGCTGGGTGTTGTCCAGGCGATGCAGCATCACCAGGTTGCCGCCGGAATCGACGATGGCGATCGCCATGCCCCACTTGTTCTTCAGCGCCTCGGCCTCCGCCGCGGCCATGGCCTTCTTCGCCGCTTCCAGGGAGATCGGCGCGCCGTAAGGCGTGGTGGGCGGTTGAAGCTGTTGCTGGCTCATGGTTTCCTCCGTTTCAGCTGTGAAGGACCTCGGCCTGGGCGACCGACAGCGCCCGCGGCTTTCCTGCCCTGGCTTCCTCGATCGCCTGCCACACGCGAAGCGGCGTCGCCGGCATGTCGAAGTGCGTGACGCCCGCCTGGCGCAGCGCGTCGAGCACGGCATTCATCAGCGCCGGAAGCGAACCGCTTACTCCGGCCTCGCCCACGCCCTTGGCGCCGAGCGGGTTGGATGCGGTCGGCACCGGGTGCTCGTGAATCGAGAGTCCGCCGACGAGTCCCGCGCGCGGCATCGGGTAGTCCATGAAGCTTGCGTTGAGGAGCTGGCCCGTGTCGGCGTCGTAGAGCGCCTGCTCGCCGAACACCTGCCCGGCCCCCTGCGTGATCCCGCCCTGCATCTGCCCTTCGACGATCATGTGATTGACGATATTGCCGGCGTCGTCCACGGCGGTGAACTTCACGATCTCGGCGACCCCCGTCTCGGGATCGATCTCGACCTCGGCGACGTGGCAGCCGTTGGGAAAAGTCGCGCCGAATTTGCCTTCGGTCTTGACATCCAGCGCCTGAGCCGTGCCCGCGTATCTTTTCGCGAGCTCGAGCAGCGCGACCGCGCGGTCGGTGCCCTTGATGCGATACGATCCCTCGCGAAACTCGATGTCGGCGGCGGCGGCTTCGAGGTCCTTCGATGCGAGCGACAAGCCCTTCTCCACCACCTGTTTCGCGGCGAGCTGCATCACGCTTCCCACGCCCAGCAGGGAGCGCGAGCCGCCGGTCGCGTTGCCGATGAGGCGCACCGCCGGATCGCCGTTGCGCAGGCGGAAGTTTTCCATCGGCACGCCGAGCACCGCCGACACGACCTGCGCGTAGCTCGTCTCGTGGCCCTGCCCGTGCGAGTGCGAGACCGCGTACATGGTCACCGTTCCGTCGGCGCCGAAGCGCAGCTCGACCTGGTCCGAGGGGGCGAAGCCCCCGCCGCTCGCCTCGATGTAGGCCGCCATGCCGCGCCCGCGCAGTCGCCCGCGCGCGGCCGCTTCCGAGCGCCGCGCGGGAAATCCCGCCCAGTCCGAGGCAGCCAGCGCATCGGCGAGGACGCCCCCGAAATCGCCGCAGTCGTAGGTCAGGCCGCTCGCCGCCTTGTACGGAAATTGGTCTTTCGCAACGAAATTTCTTCGCCGCAGCTCCGCGGGATCGATGCCCAGCTCGAGCGCCGCCTGCTCGACCAGGCGCTCGATCATGTACGACATGACCGGACGTCCCGCTCCGCGGTAGGCGGCGCCGGGCGCCTTGTTGGTCACCGCGAGCCGCACCCGCGCGTACGCCGCGGGCACGTCGTACACGCCGGTGAGGCAGGCGACCACGCCCTGCGTGTTGATGAAAGGCCCGGTGGGCGCGAGGTAGGCGCCGAGGTCGGCGACGTAGGCGAAGCGCAGCGCGAGGAATTTCCCCGAGGCATCGAGCGCCAATTCGCTTTCGCTCGCGACGTCGCGCCCCTGCTCGTCGGACAGGAAAACCTCGGAGCGGCTGCCCGTCCACTTCACCGGGCGCCCCGTCTTTTTCGCCGCGAGCAGCACCGCCGCGTATTCCGGGTACATGTTGAAGCGCACGCCGAAGCCGCCGCCGACGTCCTCCGCGATTACATCGATCCGGTCGTCCGGAACGCCCAGGGTGTGCACCAGCTGCGCGCGCAATCCGGCCGTGCCCTGCGTGCAGGCATAGAGCGCGTACTTCTGCGTGGCGGGATCGTAAGTGGCGCTGCAGGCGCGCGGCTCCATCGGATTGCCGACGATGCGCGGGTTGTCGAGCGCGAGCGTGGTGACCTTCGCCGCCGAGCGGAACGCCGCGTCGGTCGCCGCCTCGTCGCCCACGCTCCAGTCGAAGGCCAGATTTCCCGGGAGAAGCTCGTGCAGCTGCGCCGCGCCGGGCCGCAGCGCCCCCGCGCCCGTCGTCACCGCCGCCAGATCGCGGTACTCGACTTCTATCCGCTCGGCCGCGTCCTGCGCGGCCTGCGGCGACTCGGCGACGACGCAGGCGACGCATTCGCCGACGTGGCGCACGCGCCCTTGAGCGAGCGCCGGATGCGGCGGCTTCTTCAGCGGCTCCCCGGCGCGGTCCTTCACGCCCAGGTTGGTCGGAATCGATTTGTATCCGGCTTCGGCGACGTCCTGGCCGGTGAGCACCGCCAGCACGCTGGGCGAGGCGAGCGCGCGGGCGATGTCGATCCCGAGAATTTCCGCGTGGGCGCGGTCCGAGCGCAGGAACGCCGCGTACGTCTGCCCGGGGAAATTCCAGTCCGAGATGAAGCGCCCTCCCCCGGTCAGCAGGCGCCGATCTTCCAGTCTTCCTTTCATGTTGGGCGGAAGAATACCAGAACGGCCCGCTCTCTTCGGCCTGTCGGTGGGGTAAACTACCGCGCTCTGACGGGAGAAAAACGATGAAACTCGCAAGCTATCGCACCTCGAAAGGCGCCGGCTACGGGGTGGTGAGGGAAGACGGCATCGTCGATCTCGCGCGCCGCATCGGCAGGAAATATCCTGACCTGCGCGCCCTGCTGGCGGGCCGCGCCCTCGCCCAGGCGGAGAAAATCGCCAAGGGCGCCAAGAAGGCCGATTTCAAGATTTCCAAGGCGACTTTCCTTCCGGTCATCCCCAATCCCGGCAAGATCGTCTGCGTCGGCCTCAACTACGAGGAGCACCGCGTCGAAACCGGCCGCGACAAAACCGAGAGCCCGGCGCTCTTCATTCGCGTGCCGGAATCCCAGGTGGGCCACAACCAGGCGATCGTCATGCCGCCGGAATCGACGCACCTCGACTACGAGGGCGAGATCGCGGTCGTCATCGGAAAGGCCGGACGGCGAATTACCGAGGCGAATTCGTGGAAGCACATCGCCGGCTACGCCTGCTACAACGACGGCTCGATCCGCGACTGGCAGCGCCACACCGTGCAGTGGACCGCCGGCAAGAACTTCAGCAAGACCGGCGGCTTCGGCCCGTGGATGGTGACGCGCGGCGAGATCAAGGACGGGGAGGAGCTGACGCTGGAGACGCGCCTGAACGGCCAGGTGATGCAGCACGCCACCACCGAACAGATGATTCACCGCATCCCGCGGCTCATCAACTACATCTCGACCTTCACCACGCTCGAGCCCGGCGACGTCATCGTCACCGGAACGCCGGGCGGAGTCGGCGCGCGCCGCGATCCGCCGGTGTGGATGAAACCCGGGGACAGGGTGGAGATCGAGGTGAGCAAGGTCGGGGTGCTGGTGAACGCGGTCAAGGCCGGGTAGCGGCCTGCCGGCTCGGTGTCGCAAGTCACCGGCTCGCGAGGAGACGACGGGGTTCGTCCCGAACGCAGCCGGGTCTGTCATGAAGCGGGATTAGGTTCAAGGCTGGCTCAGGCGGGCGAGCGCTTCGGCGGCAGTGATGATGGGAATGCCCTGGTATGCCTTCAGATCCAGCAGGTCGCGATCGCCCGAGACGATGAGATCGGCCGTTGCGGCAAGCGCGCAGGCGAGGACCGCCGCGTCGTCGGGATCGCGCAGCGCCGCTTCTTCGATCGGCGCGGTTTCGATGGTTTCGGCGAGATCTCGATATCGCGCGACGATCTCGGCGGGCGAGAGACTCTTCTGCCTGAGCTTTTGTGCGAACTTGGTGCGTCCGAGGATGCCGGCGAACTCGGCAAGAAGCGCCCCGGAGGTGACGAGTTCGAGGCTACCTTCGCCGGCGAGCTCGATCAGGCGTTCGGGTGTGCCGCCCCAAAGGAGCGCCGAGGCGACAATGTTGGTATCAAGGACGACGCGCACGGGCTTCGCGAAGCTCCGCACGCACCGCCTTCAGTTCGGTTTCGAGTTCCGCTTCGCTCATATCGGGGCCTCCGGGTTCGCGCAGGCGCCTGCCGAACTCGATCAAGCTTTGCGCGGCCGCCTTCCTGATCGCCTCGCGCACGAGGCGTTCGATCGATTCGGAGGTGAGCAGCCCCGCGGCCTTCGCCTGACTTGCGAGCTGATCGGGTAACGACAGCTTCAGTTCGAGCTCAGTCATGTCCGCGCCTCCTCGCGTGCGGCGCGGATCCAGAGTTCTCATGATGATTGCCGATGGAATTCACGATCCGATGATAGCGCGGCGCAGGCTGGGACGGCAACGCGATGACGTTCGTGTCGACGGCGACGCGCGCCAAGGCTCCTTGCCTGAGCGCGCGCGGCGCGCGCCGCTAATCTCGCGTCTGCGCCACGAATATGCTGCACGGCGCGTGATCGAGCAGCGTTTTCCCGACCGACCCCCGCCACCAGCGCGTGCCGAACGAGGCCCGCTGCTGGTGGCCGACGACGATCAGGTCGCACTTCAGCTCCAGCGCGAGGCGGCAGATCTCCTCCACCGGTTCGCCGACCGCGAGGTGCCCGGTGACGCTGAAGCCCTTCTGTTTCAGCTGGGCGATGCCCTCGTTCAGGATTTCCTGGGCGCGCTTCTTCTCCTCCTCGAGCAGCTCCTCGGGCAGGAATCCCTCGGTCAGGAACATGCTGGAAGGCATGCCCGCGACGGCGAGCAGGTGGGTGTCGGACTTGGCGAACGACGCGATCTCGGCGCAGGCGAGCAGGGCCGATTTGCCCTCGCGCGAGCCGTTGTACGCCAGCAGAATCTTGTTGAACATGGCAGCCTCCTCCTTCAGCGTCCACCTGCCTGTTATTCTTCGAGCTCCCGGCCGCCTGCAGCGGCTCCCTGGCGCCAAACTCCCTTCCGGTCGCTCAACCCGTTCTTCGCGCCGCCCAAGCTTGCCCAAAAGGCGCCGGTACGTCAACGCGGGAGCGCAGCGATATCGCCGAACCGCGTAAAATCTTCTCATTTCCGCTTCGCGTCATGCCCCTCGACCCTTCCCGCCCCGATCTGACCCTTGCCGTGATCGGCGCCGGCGTGATGGGTCGCGGCATCGCCCAGGTCGCCGCGCAGGCGGGCTGCCGCGTGCTGCTCCAGGACGCGCGCCCGGGAGCCGCGCAGGCCGCGAAGGAGGAGATCGCGCGGCAGCTCGCGCGGCTTGCCGAAAAAGGCCGCCTCAAGCCGGAGGAGCTTGCACGGGCAAACGCGAACCTGCTCCTCGCCGATTCCCTGAGCGCGCTCGCTCCCGCCCAGGTCGTCATCGAGGCGATCGTCGAGGACCTGACCGCCAAGCGCAAGCTGTTCGGCGAGCTGGAGGCGATCGTCGCCGAGGACTGCCTGATCGCGACCAACACCTCCTCGCTGTCGGTGACCGCGATCGCCGCCGGCTGCAAGCAGCCCGGGCGCGTCGGCGGCTTTCACTTCTTCAACCCCGTGCCGCTGATGAAGGTCGTCGAGATCGTCGACGGCCTGCTCACCGCGCCCTGGGTCGGGGAAGCGCTGGCGGCGCTGGCGGTGCGCTTCGGCCACCGGCCGGTGCGCGCGAAGGACACCCCGGGGTTCATCGTCAATCACGCCGGAAGGGGCTACGGCACGGAGGCGCTGCGCATTCTCGGCGAAGGCATCGCCGAATTCCACGACGTCGACCGCATCCTGCGCGACTGCGCCGGATTTCGCCTCGGCCCCTTCGAGCTGCTCGATCTCACCGGGCTGGACGTCTCGCACCCGGTGATGGAGTCGATCTACCACCAGTATTACGAGGAACCCCGCTATCGCCCCTCGCCCCTCACCGGAGTGCGCGTCAGCGCCGGCCTGCTCGGCCGCAAGTCGGGCCGCGGGTTCTACCGCCACGCGGCCGGCAGGCAGGAGGAC
>JBATEB010000352.1:0-13461 GCA_049663805.1 Burkholderiales bacterium
CGGGAGGAATGACGGTCATGATGGACGGCGGCATCCGGCGCGGCACCGACGTGCTCAAAGCGCTCGCGCTCGGGGCGCGGTTCGTCTTCGTCGGCCGGCCGTTCCTGTACGCGGCCGCGATCGCCGGCGAGGCCGGCATCCGGCACGGGATTGGCCTGCTGCGCGAGGAAATCGAGCGCGACATGGCGCTCCTCGGGATCACCGCGCTCGCGCAGATGACGCGCGAGCGGATCAGGCCGCGGCTCCCCCTCTAGAGACCGACCGCCCTCAGTCGCGCGGGCGCTCCGGGCCGGGCTCCTCGCCTTCCTCCATCGGTTCGATCAGCTCCGGCCCGTCGAGCCGGGTGTTGTTGATGAGCTGCCGCACCTTCCAGGGGGTGAACTCATCGGGTGGCACGCGCGCGGCGGCGACCGCGTTCACCTCGCGCGGATCGGTGAGCTTGCGGTCCAGCCAGTCGGCGTGCGCGCTCTCGGGCAGCACCAGCGGCGAGCGCTCGTGGATCGCGGCGAGCGGGCCCTCGGCCTTGATCGTGACGATGGCGCAGGAGCGGAGCGCCCCGCCCGTGCCGGGCTCCTTGCGGTACGACATCAGCCCGGCGAAGCAGCAGAGCTCGCCGTCGGCGCGGCGGATGAAGTACGGCTGCTTCGCCCGCTTGATCTCACCGCTCGCCGGGTCGGCGCGCTCCACCGCCTGCCACTCGTACCAGCCCTCGGCGGGGACGAGGCAGCGCGCTCTCGCCCAGGCGTCGCGCCACATCGGCTTCCCGGAGGCCTCCTCGACGCGCGCGATATGGCTCGATCGCGGCGGCTTCGCCTCCTTCCACCAGTGCGGCACCAGGCCCCAGCGCCCGGCGGCGAGCTCGAGCTCCTCGGCGTCCGAAGGCCTGCGAAGCAACGCGATCGTATCGGTGGGGAAAACGTTGAAGCGGCGCACGAACGGATTCGGCCGGCTGCGCCGGCCGAGGTGAAAGGCGCGCTCGATCGCGGCTTCCTCCGGGCTGACGAAACGGCCGCACATGGGCTGTTTCAGGCCCGCACCGCGGTCGGCGGAGCCCGCCTCCGCATCGGACCTCGCTTCTTCCCGCGCGAACGCTATTCGACCTTCGCCCCCGACGCCTTCACCACCTGCGCCCACTTGGAATATTCGGAGGCGATGTACCGGGAGAATTCCTCGGGGGTGTTGGCGACGATGTCGATGGTCGCCCCTTCGAGCGCCTTCCTCATCTCGGGCGCGCGCACCACGCGCACGATGTCGTCGTGGAGCTTGTTCACGATCTCCGGCGGCGTGCCGTGCGGCGCGAGCACGCCGTACATATTGTCCACCTGGAACCCCGGGTAGCCGGATTCGGCGACGGTGGGAACGTCGGGCAGCACCGCCAGCCGCTTCGGGCTGGTGACCGCGATCGCCACCAGCCTCCCCGCCTTGACGTGCGGCACGGTGGAGGGCACCGCCATGAAGCCGAGCTTCACCTGGCCGGAGAGGACCGAGGCCATCGCCGGCGCGGCGCCCGCGAAGGGGATCGGCTGCAAGTCGATCTTGGCCAGCGTCTTGAACAGCTCGCCCGCGAGGTGTCCCGCGAGCCCGATGCCGGGCGTGGCGAAATCGACTTTGGAGCGGCGCGCCAGGCTGGCGACGTCGCGCATGGTGTTCACGCCCTCGAGGCTGGGATGGCGCACGAGAATCGTCGCCGAATTGCCGACCACGGTCACCGGGGCGAAATCGCGCACGGGATCGAAGCCGGTGTTCTTGTACAGGCTGGGATTGGACATCAGCCCGGAAGTCGTCAGCAGCAGCGTGTATCCGTCCGGCGCCGCGCGCGCGACGGCCGCGGCGCCGATGTTGCCGCCCGCCCCGCCGCGGTTCTCGATCACCAGCGGCTGGCCCCAGATCGCGGGAAGCTTCCCGCTCAGCAGGCGCGCGACCAGGTCCGCCGGCCCCCCGGCGGGAAACGGCACGATCATGCGCACCGGCTTCGACGGGTACTGCTGCGCGAGCGCGGGCGAGACCGCGACGCAAATCAGTGCGAGCGCGCAGGCCGCGCGTGTTGCGGATGTCATGTTGGCTCCTCCCTGTTTGCGCATTGTACGGCGGCCGGGCCGCCCCGGAGCGGACTACTCCGGAATCGGCGCCGCGCAGACCGCGAGCCGGCCCGGCGCGAGCAGGGCGGCAATGGGCGCGGTCTTCATGGATTGTCTCCCCGGAGGTCGTGTATGAGGGCGGCTTGCCCTATGGTAATGCAGATCGCTGGCCGATCAATACCTTGGCGCAGAAACCGGCGGCCCGGGTGAAAGAAGTGATGGAGTAAGGCGCGGCTTTCCCGTAACATATTGCTCCCGCTCCGGGCGCTTGAGCGCGTCCCAGGCGTCAAGACAAGGAGTATCCGCTTTGCAGGAAATCCTGAAGTACCTCAAAGACCGCGGCGAGCAGCTCGACTCCGAGATCGCCACCGCCACGGGGATCTCGCTCGAAACCGTGCGCCGCCACGTGTCCGCGCTGTCCGCCCGGGGCGAGGTCATGACCTGTCAGTCGATCCGCTTCAACAACGGCAAGAAGAGCGAAGGCCTGCTGTGCCGCATCGCGGGCTACATTCCGCCCGCCGCGCCCGGAAGAAAACCCAAGTCGCAGGCGAAGGCGCTGGCCTAGAGCCCGCAGGCGCGCCGGAAGGTCGTACCCGGTCGCGCACGTCGCGCCGCTAGGCGATGCCGGGGTTGCCGTCCACGCCGACCAGGCGCGGCAGGTTGAGCCGCGGCGCCGGAAGGATGCGGCGATCCTTGAGGTAGGACTCGACAACGTCCCAGATCGGCTGCCCGGACGCGCCTTCGGCCACCGGCGCCCAGCTTGCGACCTTGTAGCGCTTGCCCGGCCGGAGCGGCTCGCCGCCGAGGCGCAAATCGCCGATGCGCTCCCCCATCCGGGCCGCGGGGTTGCAGCTGTAGCTCAGGCCGCCGACCCGGACCATGTCCCCGCCCTGCTGGTAGTACGGGTCCGGGTTGAACAGGTTGTCGGCGACGTCTTCCATGATCGTCTTGATCTGAGCGCCGTCGATCTCGTTCAGCACGGTGAACGGATAGGTGATGGCGGTCGCGTCCATGAGGTGCTCGCGCGTGATCGGCTCCCCCGGCAGCAGGGTCGTCCCCCAGCGAAAGCCCGGCGAGAAGGCGATCTCCGCGCCCTTCACCGCCATGAGCGCGTCGAGAATGACCTGGTCGAGCGTGCCGTTGAAATTGCCGCGCCGGTAGAGCAGGCCCTCGCTCACCGCGAGCGGCTCCTCGAGCTTGCGCCGGTACGGCGCGCGGATTTTCCCGATCAGCGCGGACATCGCGGGATCGGGCGCGAGCAGCCTGGAGAACACCGGCAGCAGCCGGTAACGCATGCCGGAGACCGCCGCGCCTTTCACCTCGAGCTCGAGCATGGCGAGGAACTTGCCGTTCGAGCCGGCGTTGGTGACCAGCGTCGTGCCGAGCGCGTTCCTCACCGGCACCGGCTGCGGCACCCCGTCGTGGGTGTGACCGCCGAGGATCGCGTCGATTCCCGTCACGCGCGAAGCGAGCTTCAGGTCGACGTCCATGCCGTTGTGCGACAGCAGCACCACCGCGCGCGCGCCCCTGGAGCGCGCCTCGCTCACCGCCCTCTGCAGGCTGTCCTCGCGAATGCCGAAGGTCCACTGCGCGACGTGATGGCGGGGGTTGGCGATCGGCGTGTACGGGAACGCCTGGCCGACGATCGCCACCGGTACGCCGTTCACCTCCTTGATCACGTAGGGCGGGAACACCGGGTCCTCGAAGTCGACGGTCCTGACGTTCTGCGCGACGAAATCGATGCGGCCCTTGAAGTCCCGGCCGATCACCTCCTGCACGCGCCCGGCGCCGTAACTGAACTCCCAGTGCGCGGTCATGACCTGCACGCCGAGGGCGAGGCAGGCGTCCACCATGTCTTGCGCGTTCGTCCACAGCGAGGTCGCCGAGCCCTGCCAGCTGTCGCCGCCGTCCAGCAGCAGCGCGTGGGGCCGCTCCGCGCGCAGGCGTTTCACCAGCGCGGCGATATGCGCGAAGCCGCCGGTCTTGCCGTAGGCGCGCGCCGCGGCCTCGAAATCCAGACAGGTGAAGGCGTGGGCGAGCCGGCCGCCGGGCGCGACGCCGAACGCTTTCAGCAGCCGCTCGCCGACCAGATGCGGCGGCCTGCCGGCCGCCGCTCCGAGCCCGAGATTGACGCTGGGCTCGCGGAAGTGCGTCGGCAGGAGCTGCGCGTGACAGTCGGTGAGGTGCAGCAGGCAGACGTTGCCGAACGGGCGGAAGTCGTAGAGCGACCCCCCCGGGTCGGCGGCGAGCGCGCGCGGAGCGTCCAGCGCCATCCCCGCCGCCGCGCCGCTCGCCAGCGTCCGCAGAAATTCGCGCCGGTTCACCCGGGCGGTTCGCCGGTGAGACGATCCCTCATGGGTCCTCCTCCCCGCGTGCTTATAGGCGCATCTGCGTCCGTCGTCAAGAATGGCGACGGACGCAATCCTCGAGGAGAAGCACAGCCGCCCCGACGATCTACCTGCAGCCGCCTCCGACGCAGAAGGGCCTCATCATCTCGTTGTCCTCGTGGGAGAGGATGTGGCAGTGCCACACGTACAGACCCGGGATGTCGAAGAAGACCTTGATGCGGGTCACTTGGCCCGGGTAGGCGATGACGGTGTCCTTGAACCCGGTCTCCCAGGCCTCGGGCGGGATCGGGTCGCCGGCCGGGGTCGCCGGCTGCGTCGTGACGCCTTCGTCATCGCTCGCCAGCGGCTGCCGGTTCACCACCTGGAACATCGTCTGATGCACGTGGATCGGGTGGGCGTCGGCGGTGAAGTTGTTGATCTCCCAGACCTCGGTTCCCAGTCCCGGGTTCTCCGTGATCGCGTCGCCCCACATGTTGGGCACCGAGTTTCCCGCGGCGTCGACCGTCCCCAGGCTCGCCGAGGTCGGGCCGAAAGGCGTGATGCTCGCCGGATCGAAGACCACGCTCCCGTCCTCGAGTGTCGTCACGAAAACGGTCTGCGACTCGAACTCGTTGAGCGAGAGCCTGCGCACGTTCGTCTCCGGTCCCAGGTTCACGACCCGCGGAAGCGGCAGGAACTGGGGCGGGAGGCTGAGATCGAGGGAGCGGCGCGGGACGACCTTGAACTTCATCACCTGGCCGGTGGTTCCCGGGTCGGAAACCGGGAAGTCGACTCCCGGAACGCCGCCGCCGAAGGGCTCGTCGGGACCCTCGTTGATGAGATAGACCTCGGTGCCGACCGGCAGCTGCGAGAAATCGACGATGACGTCGGCTCTTTCCGCCAGGCCGATGAGCAGGGTCTCCAGCCGGACCGGCGCGGGCAGGAAACCGCCCTCGCTGCCGATCTGCCAGAACGGCAGCGCCGAAGCGGCCGGCCTCGCCGCCGGATCGCCGCTCGCCATCTTGAGAATCAGGAAGCGCGAATCCGAGCCGTTGAGGAAACGGAAGCGGTAGCGCATTCTCTCGACGTCGAGAACCGGCCAGGTCTTGCCGTTGACCACCATCGCGTTGCCGAAGAATTCCGGGTTCCAGGTCGGCGAGGCGTCGCTCGTACCGCCCGCGGCGGGCTGCGGGATGAAGGAAATGTCGAGCACCCCGGCGCCCGGAAATTGTTCGGGCGCTCCGGGCTGGTTCAAGCCTTCGAAGAAAGCGCGGTTGCCGGGGTAGAAGAGCGAGCCGTCCGCGTTGAAGGACCGATCCTGGATGACGATCGGGACCTCATGGTAGCGTTTTCCCGCCGGGTCGCCCTCCCGGGGAGCGGGGCCGGGCATGACGAAATTCGGCAGGTCGGCGTTCCCTCCCCGCAGGAGGTAGAAGCCCGCCAGCCCCGCGTACACGTTGGCGCGGGTCATGCCCAGGGCGTGGTCGTGATACCACAGGGTCGTGGCGCGCTGGTCGTTGCGATACTGAAACAGGGCCGCGCCGCGCGAGTTCGGAGCGCCCGGTATCTGGTCGAACTTGGAGCCGCGCCTCGCGTACCCCGCGGGGATGTTGTTCGCGTCCGGCAGGTACCACGCCTCGGGAAAGCCGTCGCTGTCCGGGTTGACGTGAGACCCGTGAAGGTGGGTGATGATGGGGACCGGGCCGGTGTAGAGCGCCTGGCTCTGCCCGCGGCAGTCGGTGCGCCGCCGTCCGTCGATGCAGTCCTGCGGCGGGTTGGCCCAGTGCAGGGTCTGATCCACGGGCAGGAGGTGGGACAGGAATTTTCCGCCCGCCGACCTGAGATCGTTGATCCACTTCACCCGCACGGGCCGATCCACTTCGGCCTCGATGGTCCGTGCCGGGTAGCTGAAGGTCCCGGGGTGATTGACCGAGCCGTAACCCCATACCGCCGTCGCCGGCATCCCCGCCGGCAGCACCTGCTGCGGGAACTGCCGGATCCCGATCTCGTAGTAGTCGATGCCGCCCGGCAGCACGCCGGTCTTCGGCATCGCGGGCGGGATCGGCAGGGGGCTCGCGTACTTCAGGACCGCGGTCGGGTCGAGGCTCCCGCCCGGGACGGGGTCCGCCCGAGCGATGGGAGCGCTCGAGAATGCGAGTGCCGAAAAAACGGCCGCGGAGAGCAGCCTTGGAACGTGGATCTTTTCCATGGGGACCTCCTTCCAAAAAAGACCTGCCGAAAAATCCTACTCCCGCGATTTCGCCGCAGTAAGTCCGGGAAACCTGACACGCGCGTCGGGGATTCCCGTACATCGCGTGAGACCCTCGCTTCCTGCACGAGGAAAACGCGGCCGCAATCAACAGGTTCCCCGCCCGATCGGTCGTTTTGAGGAAGATCAAAAAGGAATATCGACTCGCTGCGGTATGATGTCGCAGCCCGGCCGGATCCTCGCCGTGGATTGCACCCTCCCGCACGGAGTTCCGTGCCGAAGTTCTCCCCGTCGTTGCGCGCCCAGGCGGCGCAGAAGAGCGCCCGTGAAAATCCCCCACAGACTCGAACCTCTGGTCGAGGCCGGTCTGGTCGATTCGGTCAGCCGCCAGCTCATGAGCGGCAAGGAAGCCATGATCTACGTGGTCCGCTGCGGCGACGACCTCCGCTGCGCGAAGATCTACAAGGAGGCCGACAAGCGCAGCTTCCGCCAGAGCGTCGACTACACCGAAGGCCGCAGGGTGAAGAACAGTCGCCGCACCCGCGCCATGGAGAAAGGCAGCCGTTACGGGCGCAAGGCCAAGGAGGAAGCCTGGCAAAGCGCCGAGGTCGACGCCTTGCGCCGTCTCGCCGCCGCCGGCGTGCGCGTGCCCCGGCCGTACAACTTCATGGACGGCGTGCTGCTGATGGAGCTGGTGACCGACGGCGAGGGCGACCCCGCCCCGAGGCTGAACGACGTGGTGCTCTCACCGGAACAGGCGCGCGAGTTCCACCGCACGCTGATCCGGGAAGTCGTGCGCATGCTGTGCGCCGGGGTCGTCCACGGCGACCTGTCCGAATACAACGTGCTCCTCGGCGCCGAAGGTCCGGTCATCATCGACCTGCCCCAGGCGGTCGATGCCGCGGGCAATGCCCACGCCGGCGCCATGCTCGAACGCGATCTCGCCAATCTCGCCGCCTACTTCGGCCGCTTCGCTCCGGAGATTCTCGACACCCGCTACGGAAAGGAGATCTGGTCGCTCTACAAGAGCGGCAAGCTCCACCCGGAGATCGGGCTCACCGGGCGCTTCGAGCGCGTCGAAAAAGCCGTCGATGTGGACGGCGTCATGCGGCTGGTCGACGACGCGCTCAAGGAAGAAGCGGCGCGGCGGCGGACCCTGGAGGAGATGGGGCAGAAATAGCCGGCGGACCGGGCCCGCTACAGCTTCACGCCCTCGTCGGCGAGGACGCGCTGCACCGCCGGGCGCTCGAGCATCCGGTCCTTGAACGCGGTGTAGTGCTTCAGCTCCGCCACCGGCAGCTCGCGCCTCACGCCCCAGGCGTAGAACACCAAGGCATAGGGGTCGAGCACCGAGTACCGGTCGGACAGCCACTCGCGCCCGGCGTACCGGGCGTCGATCTGCTTGAGATATTCATGGAAGCTCTTCTTCCCCATGGCCTGGATGCCGGGGAAGGCCGCCTTGTCCTCGGTGTAGCGCTCGGGCCGGCCGATGTGGCCGTGCGCGGGATGCACGCTGGTGGCGAAATAGCCGATGATCGAAAGCGCCCGCGCCTCCTTGAGCGGATCGGCGGGCCACAGGCCGAAACGCTTGCCGAGGTAGGGCAGGATCGCCGTGTTCTCGGTGAGCGGCGAGCCGTCGTCCAGCTTCAGCGCCGGCACGCGGCCCAGCGGATTGATCTTCAGGTACTCCGCGGAGCGTTGCTCGCCCTTGGGCAGATCCATGCGCCGGGATTCGTATTTCTCGCCCGACTCCTCGAGCACGATGTGGGAAGCCATGGAACAGGCGCCGGGGCCGTAGAATAGCGTCAGCATGCGGATTCTCCTTGGGGTGATCGGTGGCGTGGCGAGGATTCTAATCCACGCCTGCTATGCTTGCGTTCCATGGCCCTCAACCTCCTCCTCGTCTGGCTGATCAACGCGCTCGCGCTGCTCGCCCTGCCCTACCTCGTGCCCTCGGTCCAGGTGGAGAGCTTCTACACCGCGCTCATCGCGGCGCTGCTGCTCGGCCTGGTCAATGCGCTGATCCGGCCGCTGCTCGTGCTGTTGACGCTCCCCGTCACCGTGCTGACGCTGGGCCTGTTCGTCTTCGTGATCAACGGGCTGCTGTTCTGGTTCGTCGCCTCCTTCGTCGAAGGATTCAGCGTCGCCGGGTTCTGGTCGGCGTTCTTCGGCGCGATCGTCTACGCCCTGATTTCCTGGGCGGCGAGCACGCTCGTTCTCGGCCGCCCGCGCGTCGTCGTGATGCGGGACCGGCGATACGACCGCTAGGGAAGCGTGCTCGAAGGCACCGGCGCGATCGGCATGATTTCCCCGGCGGGCCTCATGGCCGGCGCGCGTAGGCCGCGTCGAACGCGGCTTCGAGCCGCGCGTGCGTGCCCCGCAGGCCGTCGACCACGCGCTTCGCCCAGTCGAAGTATTCGCGGCGGCGCGAAAGCGGCCACTTCGAGGGCGGATGGTCGGCGACATCGCGCAGGTTGGCGATCTTGTCGGCGAGCTTCACCAGCCTGGCCGCCCGCGACAGGTGCGGAGCGTGGTCGATCTGCAACTGCTTGCGCTCGGCCTTGGGCAGGGACGGGTCGTCGGTGATTTCGAGGACGACGTCGGCGATCTCGGACCCGAATTGCCCGGCCAGCTCGGCGTAGCTCGTCTCGGTGTCCTCGATGGTGTCGTGCAGCACCGCGGCGCACAGCACCGGGCCCTCCTCCACCCCGGCCTCGATCGCGAGGATCTTGGCGAGCATGATCGGGTGGTTGATGTAGGGCGAGGCCTCGATGTCCTTGCGCCGCTGGTTGCGGTGCTTCTCCGCGGCGAAATTGAGCGCGGCGATCAGGCTCGCCGGCATCGAATCGGCGCAAGGCATGCGCTCACCCCGCCCGGCCGGCCGCCCCGAAATCCGCGAGCAGGCGCGAGAGCCGCACGTGCGCCACCAGCGCGTCGGGCACCGCCTCGATGATCTCGCGGTAGGGATCGGTGAACCCGCGGTTGCCCTCGAAGCGCACCAGCGAGCGCAGCCGGCCGATCACCCCGCGCAGCTCGGCGCTCGCGTCCCCGTCCGCCGCAGCGAGCTCGTCCAGCCGCGCGATCAGCGCCGAGAGCACCCGCAGCCATTCGAAGGCGGGGTCGCGCAGCACCAGGTCGAGCAGCTCGCCGCGGGATTCCACGCGGCCGTTGTCGCGCTCATAGCGGACGCGCTGCGCGTCGAGCAGCGCCTTGTGGAGCGCGAGCAGCGCGGGGCGCAGGCGGTCGGGGTCGGAAGTGTCGGTCGGGGTCATGGGGATGGCGTTCGCCGCAGCAGAGCACATGGGGGCGAATCGGGGGATTTCCACCCGATCAGGCACAAACCCGGTCTACAACACCCCCGACGCCCCGCCGTCCAGGTTGATGCTCGTGCCGGTGACGTAACTCGCGGCGCCCGAGACGAGGAAGGCGATCACGGCGGCGGCTTCCTCGGCGCGCCCGACGCGCCCGAGCGGGATGTCCTTCGCCATGTCGGCGTAGAGCTTCTCCACCGGCACGCCCGCCTTCCCGGCTTTTCTCTCATGCTGCCCCGCGCGCACCAGGCCGAGCGACACGGTGTTCACCAGGATGTTGTCGCGCGCGAACTCCTTCGAGAGCGCCTTGGTAAGCGCGAGCCCCGCGGCGCGCGTCACCGTGGTCGGCATCGAGCGGGCGCGCGGCTGCTTGGCGCCGATGGTGGTGATGTTGACGATGCGCCCCCCGCCCTCTCTCTTCATGTGCGGGATCGCGAGGCGCGCAAGGCGGATCGCGGCGAAAAGCTTGAGATCGAGGTCCGCCTGCCACAGCGCGTCCGTCACCTGTTCGAACTCGCCCGTGGCGGAAGTGCCGGCGTTGTTGACGAGGATGTCGATCCGGCCGAAGGTTTTCAGCGCCTCGGCCACGAGGCGCTCGCAATCCTCGGGACGGGCGACGTCCGCCTGCACCGCGGCGACCGTGCCGCCCGCGGCGCGGATCTCGGCCGCGACCGCGTCGAGGCGCTCGCGCCCGCGCGCCGCGATCACCACCCGTGCGCCCTCTTGCGCCAGCCGCAGCGCCGTCGCCCTGCCGATCCCTTGAGTGCCGCCGGTGACGATCGCCACCTTGTCCTTCAGTTCGAGGTCCATCAGGCGGACCCGCGCTTCGCGTCGGCCGCTGCGTCCCCCGCCGCGCCCGGAAAGGCCTTGTCCGCGAGGTCGCCGTAGAAGCGGCGGCAGATCCTCCTGCGCCGCTCGGCCGCCCCCAGATTCGGAGGCAGCGAAGCTTCCACCAGAGCGCGCGCGGTCTCGAACATGTCCGCGCACAGGCGCACGCGATCGGCGGGCGCGAGCGCGAGCAGGCGCGCTTCCAAGCGCTTGCGGAATTCAGCTCCGGTGTCGTTCATCGAGGCATTGCTCCAGCAGCCCGGCCACGCCCAGTTCCGGCGCCCAGCGGCGAAGATAGTCCTCGTCCGCTCCCGCCGCAAGCAGCCAACCCACGTCGCGCAGCTGCAGCTCGGACCCCGTGGGCAGCGCCCAGGCGAGCTTGGAGAGAATCAGGTCCTCGAGCGTGGCGATCCAGGCGTCAGGCGACCCGGGCGCCACGGCAGGTTCAGCTCCCCGATACCGCCAGCGGCTTCGCCACCATGAGCCAGTAGATCGCGATCACCGCGGCAAAGGCGACCGTGCCGAGCGCGAACCACCCGCGGAACATGCGGTGAAAGCCCGGCTCTAGCGCCGCGGTGGACGGGGCCTGCCGCGCCGCGCGCGCGAGCCTCGACTGGATGACGAGCACGGGCAGCCAGCACGCGCCCGCGAGGAGGAAGAGGCTCCACACGGCGATCGACCAGGCGCTCAGGAGCGGCCACCCGTACGCGGTCATCAGCACTACACCGCTCACGACCTGGAAAATCACCGCGGGCGCCGTCAGGCAGGCGTCGGCGATGACCGTGAGCCTCAGCGTCGAGCGCAACGCTTCCAGCTTGCCCCCGCGCATCGCGCTGCGGTAGCCGAACCAGGTGAAGAAGGCGATGCCGAGGCCGGTTCCAAAAATGATCGCGGCGGAGAGGACGTGCGCCGCCTTCAGCCACAGCAAGCCGTTCATTCGGGCAGCCTCCGCCACACGCTTGCGAGCCAGGGCTGGCGCTCGCGCGGCAGGCCGTGGGGACGGTAGTAATGCTCGAGCTCCGCGAAACCGGCCGCGGTCATGAAGCGCCGCCAGGCCTCCAGGTCGTGATACGCGCCGTAGCGGCCGCGGTTCCAGCCTTCCTCGTTTTCGCCGCGCGGGTTCGAGCTGAACAGCACGCCGCGCGGTTTGAGCGCCGCGCGCAGCTCGCGCAGGACGCGCGGCAGCTCCTGCCCCGGCACGTGGAACAGCACCGCGTTGGCGAACACGCCGTCGAAGCGCGCTGCGGGCAGCGCGAGCGCGAACAAATCCTGCCGCCATACCTCGCAGCCGCTGTGCGCGCGCGCCATCGCGGCGAAGCGCTCCGATCCGTCCAGGCCGACCGCGGCATGGCCGAGATCGGTGAACGCCTTCAAGTCCCGCCCCGGCCCGCAGCCCAGGTCGAGAATCGCGAACGGCGGCTCGCCCTCGATATGTCGCAGCAGCGCCGCGATATTCCGGCTGACGTCGTGATCGCGCGTGCCCTTCCAGAAATCCTCGGCGCCGCGGTCGTAGTGATCGAGCGTGCGGGCGGAGATGTCTTCCAGATCGTGCCGCTTGAGGGTCATCGGGACATGACCGGTGTTGGGAATGGGGTAGCGACGCTCCCCACGCCGGGTCGCAGGGGTGCCGATCGCGGGCTGGGACAGAATTAGGGCGAGGGAACGTTCGACCCGCTCGATGAACCGCTGCGCCGTGAACGGATCTTCATCGGCGATGCGCGCCAGCGTCGCGAGATACGCCTCGAGCGCGCGCGGCGCCCATTCAAGCCGCTTTGCGAGACCGGCGGCGGCCATGCGCGGCGTCGATCACTTGCCGGGCCCGGCGCCGCGCCTCGTCGTGCCCCACGGCACCGCACCTTTTCGTATCCGCGTCCACCGCGCGACTTTCGCGTACTTCCCATTCGCAGAACTCGAAGCCATCCCGCAGGACGAACCGAAACGTTTGCGTGAGGGTGCGGCCCGCATCGCGCGCGAGCTTCTCCAGCCGGCGCCTTTGCGGAAGAGTCAATGCAAACGTCTGCGTCAAAGTCACCTCCGTAGAGTGGGCTCAGTTTACCATCGGCGGCGGCGTGCGAACACCTGCGCGCCTACTTCGCCCTCTTGTAGAAATTCGACGCTGAGCCTCGGCCACCGGCCACGTTCGGATTCGTATTCACGAACTCGTCGGCCGTGAGCCTGTCGATCGTGCGCGTCTGCGGTTCGCCCTGCCGCAGCCCAGGTCGAGAATCGCGAACGGCGGTTCCCCGGAAATAGCCTGGGAGATAAGAATTTACTTGCCCGGTAAATACCTGGGCATCGGCTATGCCCGCCTCTTTGAGAAGATCCCGAATGACCTCGAGAAAACCGTCAAGCTGCTTTCCTCCGGTCACCGCTGCTCTTTTTCCCTGGTCGCGAACTTTTCCGCCGCGCCGCCCTGGTTTTAGCTGTCCTGTTCTTGTTTTCCAATAGTGCTGGATGGCGTTTTTTATACCGACCTGAATAATTTTGTCGAAGCTTTCCATGGTCATCGCCACCCAGTGTTATCGTTGTCCTGGAAAACAGGTTCGCCGTCTCGTTCGACAGACGCGACGCCGACATGTCGAAGTATTTGGGCGTGATCTCCACGCCGATGCTGTTGCGGCCCCATTTCGCGGCGGCCACGTTGGTCGTGCCGGTGCCCATGAAGGGATCGAGCACCATGTCTCCGACAAAGCTGAACATGCGGATCA
>JBATEB010000353.1:0-4670 GCA_049663805.1 Burkholderiales bacterium
CACCTTCGCCCTGGGCAGCGGGCTCGCGGGACTGGGCGGCGGGCTCGGCGCGGAGATCATCGCGATCCAGCCCACGTATCCCTTCGAGAACCTCGTGTATTTTCTGGTCGTGGTCTCGGTGGGAGGCCTGGGCAGCCTGCGCGGGCCGTTCGTCGCGGCGCTCCTGATCGGCATTGCCGACACCGCCTGCAAGTACTGGCTGCCGCAATTCGGCGCTTTCCCCATCTACGTCGCCACGATCGCCATCCTGCTGTGGCGGCCTGCGGGCCTCTTCGGTCGGCACGCATGACCGCCCACGCCGGAGGCTACCGGGCCGATCCGCACGTGCGCTGGATCGAGTTCCTGCCGTGGATCGTCGCCGTCGCGGCTTTCTTCGCGCTGCCCGAGTACCTTTCCCTCGGGGCGCGCATTCTGATCTACATCCTTTACGCCCTGTCGCTCGATCTGATCGTCGGCTATGCGGGAATCATCACGCTCGGCCACAGCGCCTACTTCGGTCTGGGCGCCTACGTCGCGGGGATCCTCGCCGCGAAAGCCGGGTTCCACGATCCATTCGTGCAACTGGTCGCCGCGGGAGCCGCCGGCGCCTTGCTCGGGATCAGCACCGGCGCGATCATCCTCCGGACAAAGGCGCTGACGCTCCTCATGCTCACGCTCGCGATCACCTCCGTTCTGCTGGAGATCGCCAACAAGGCTACCGCGCTCACCGGCGGCGCGGACGGCCTTTCCGGAGTCGTCGTGGCGCCGGTCCTCGGCCTGTTCAAGTTCGATATCTTCGGCAAGACCGCCTATCTCTTTTGCCTGCTCGCGCTGCTCCTCGGGTGGTGGGTCGTGAGAAAGACGATCTATTCGCCCTTCGGGACTTCGCTCACCGGGGTGCGCGAAAACAGGCTGCGCATGCACGCGATCGGCGCGCCGGTCTATTGGCGTCTGGTCCTGGTCTACACGCTCTCGGCCACGATCGCCGGGGTCGCCGGGGGCCTGATCACCCAGACCAACCAGTTCGTCGGGCTGAACGTGCTCTCCTTCGAATCCGCCGGAGAGCTCCTGGTGATGCTGATCCTCGGAGGCGTGGGACGCATCTACGGCGCCTTCGTCGGGCCGGTCGTGTACCTCATCGCGCAGGACCTGCTCGCCAAGCAGTTCCCGGAGTACTGGTACTTCGGCATCGGGACGATGCTCGTGCTCGTGGTGATGTTCGCCCGCGGCGGAATCCTCGGCATCCTCGACGGGGTGCTCGCGAAGCTGAGGAGAAAGCCGTGAGCGCCGCCGTCCTCGAGACGCACGGCCTGTGCAAGAGCTTCGGCGCGCTCACCGTCGCGGACAACATCGCCTTCCGGCTGGAAGAGGGCGCGCGCCACGCCCTGATCGGTCCGAACGGCGCCGGGAAAACCACCTTCGTCAATATGCTCACCGGGGCGCTGCCGCCCTCCTCCGGCAGGATCGTGCTGGGCGGGGAAGACATCACCGCCATGGGACAGGCGAAGCGGGTGAAGCTCGGCCTGGGCCGGACGTTCCAGATCAACGCGCTGTTCCGCCGCCTTTCGGTCCTCGACAACGTGGCGCTGGCGGTAGCCGAGCGCCGCGGCGTGGCGCGGCGCATGCTGCGCGCGGCGAGCAAACATGCCGATGTACGCGCCGAGAGCATGGAGCTGCTCGCCACGCTCGGGCTCTCCGAGGACGCGGGCGTTCGCATCGTCGACCTGCCCTACGGCAAGCAGCGCCTGGTCGAGATCGCGATCGCGCTCGGGCTGAAACCCCGCGTTCTGCTCCTCGACGAGCCGGCGGCGGGCGTGCCGTCGCTCGAATCGCATCGCATCCTGCAGGTGCTGGACCGGCTCCCCGAGCACATCGCCATCCTGATCATCGAGCACGACATGGACCTCGTGTTCCGCTTCGCGCAGCGCATCACCGTCCTGGTGCAGGGCGAGGTGCTGGTCGAGGGACCGCCGGAGGAGATCGCCAAGGACCGGCGCGTGCATCAGGTTTATCTCGGCGAGCAGCATCATGGCTGAGCTCAGCCTTCGCAACGTGCGCGCCGGCTACGGCGAAACCGTGGTCCTCGAAGACGTCGCGTTCGATCTGCCCGAACGCGGTTCTCTGGCGGTGCTCGGACGGAACGGCGTCGGCAAGACCACGCTCCTTTCGACCATCATGGGCCACACGACTTTTCACGCCGGGAGCATCGAATACCAGGGCAAGCCGATCGCGGGGCTGCCCGTCTACGAACGCTGCCGGCTGGGCGTCGGACTCGTCCCGCAGACGCGCGACATCTTCCCTTCGCTCACGGTCGAGGAGAACCTCACCGTCGCCGCGCGCCCCGGCCGCTGGACGCTGGCCCGCGTCTACGATCTCTTTCCGAAACTCGCCGAGCGGCGCGGCCACTGGGGCAACCAGATTTCCGGCGGCGAGCAGCAGATGCTCGCCATCGGCCGGGCGCTGATGGGCAACCCGACGCTGCTGCTCATGGACGAGCCGCTCGAGGGGCTCGCTCCCATCATCGTCGAAGTCCTGCTCCAGGCCCTGCAGCGCCTGATCCGTGAGGATTCGCTTGCCGTGGTGCTGGTCGAACAGCACGCGAAAGTCGCGCTGGCAGTCACGCAGAGCGCGCTCGTGCTCAACCGCGGCCGCATCGCCTACAGCGGGCCGAGCGCGGATCTGCTCGCCGATCCGCAGCGCCTGACCACCCTGGTGGTCGCCTGAGCCCCGCCGCGCCATGCTGGCCGTCCTGCTCCCCGCGCTCCTGGTGCTCGCGGTGACGCACGCCCAACCTTCGGCAGCGCAGGATCAACGCGCGGCGGCCCGCGCGCGAATGGTCGCAGAAATTGCCGCGATGGCGCGCGAAACCGGCGGCGAGACCGGACGTCCCAGGTTCAGCGACGCCGTGATGGGAGCGATGGGAAAAGTCCCGCGCCATCGCTTCGTCCCTTTCCTGCAGGAGTTATCCGCCTACGACAATCGCCCGCTGCCGATCGGCGAGGGCCAGACGATCTCGCAGCCCTACATCGTGGCGCTGATGACCGATCTCCTCGATCCCAAGCCCGCGGATACCGTGCTGGAGGTCGGAACGGGATCGGGTTACCAGGCGGCGGTGCTCGCCGAGATCGTGGCGAAGGTCTACACGATCGAGATCGTCGCGCCGCTCGGAAGGCGGGCCATGCGGCTCCTCGGCGAGCTGGGCTACCGCAACGTCGAGGTGCGCATCGGCGACGGCTACGGCGGCTGGCCTGCCGCCGCGCCCTTCGACGCTATCATCGTTACCGCGGCGCCCTCGGCGATCCCGCAGCCGCTGATCGATCAACTCAAGCCCGGGGGGCGAATGGTGATCCCGGTGGGCGGATCGTCGGACGTGCAGCAGCTCCTCCTCGTCGAAAAGCAAGCCGACGGCCGCACGACGACCAAGCGCACCCTGCCGGTGAGGTTCGTGCCTCTCACGAGGGACCCGGGCGGGAAACAGTAGCGGTCTCCCCGATTTCGACGCGGGCGGCTTCTGCACCCACCCGCGCTCATGGCAAAATAGCGGCTATGAGAGACTACTGGCTGAGCAAGCTCTTCTTCGACCTTCAGAGCTCCCCTCCGCTCGGCGAGGAGTACCGCGCCAACCGGAAGAAGATTCTCGACCGCTATCCGCTGAAGCCCGAAGTGCGCACCGCGGTCGAGCGCGACGACGTGGCCTACCTCGCGTCGCGAGTCAACCCTTACCTGCTCCGCTTCTATTTCGTGGTCGCCGGAATGTCCGAGGCGGATTTCCTGAAGAAAGTGAAGACCGCCGGAGCCGATGCCGCGGCGAGGTCGAGCCATGGCTGAACTGGTCGGAGTGTTCGCCTCGAGTCACGCGCCGCTCATCATCCGCGGCTGGAAAGACATCAAGCCCGCGAATCAGCGGGAGCTCACGAGCTCGCTGACCGAGCTCGGCAGACTCATCAAGGCCGCAAGGCCCGACGTGCTGATCGAGATCGCCCCCGACCACTGGGTGAATTTCTTCATCAATAATCTGCCGAGTATCTGCGTCGGCATGGGCGAGGAACATGAAGGTCCCGCCGAGCCGTGGATGAAAGACTGCCCCTACAAGAAGATCGCCGGGCATCCGAGGCTCGCGAACCACATCCTGCAAACCGCGTTCGAGCACGACTTCGAGCCCTCGGTGTCGCACCACCTGAGGCTCGACCACGGTTTCTGCATTCCGCTGTGGAGGGGCGGCCTGGACCCCCTGCCACCTATCGTCCCCATCATCATCAACGATCTGGAGCCGCCGTATCCGAGCGTGCGGCGCTGCCTGCAGTGGGGAACGATGCTCGCCGAAGCGATCCGCACCTACCCGGAGGACATCCGCGTGGCGATCCTCGCCACCGGGGGCCTCTCCCACTCGATCGGCGAGCCCACGATGGGCGAGATCGACGAGCCGTTCGACCGGGAATGCATCCGCCATTTCGAGAAGGGCGACGAGCGCCCGCTGATCGACTTCCTCAACGAGCGCCTGCCCACCATCGGCAACGGCGCAGCCGAGATCCGCAACTGGGTCGCTGCCCACGGCGCCGCGAACCGGCGCGGCTTCGAGCTGATCGGCTATTGCAACTGGCCCGAGGTCTACGTCGGCTGCGGCTTCGCCTCGTGGAACCTCGGCGCGCACGCCTGAACGGTCCGCTTGCTGCTCCAGACCACCATCGCGG
>JBATEB010000354.1:0-1879 GCA_049663805.1 Burkholderiales bacterium
CTGCGTGAAGGCGCCGACCTGCTCGGCGAACAGGCGCTTTTGCGCGTTGGCCTGCGAGGGCCGGTTGTCGAAGGTGGCCTTGGCGATGATGTCCTTCTCGCTGAAGGAGCGGCTCTTCACGCGCGCCACCGCCAGCGAGTCCCCCGGTTGCAGCGTCCCCAGGAGGTAGTTGACGATGAGCTGCGCCTTGCCGATCTCCTCCGCGTAGGTGCCGGAGGTATCCACCAGCATGTACACCCCCTGCGAGTGGCTGCGCGAATCGGCGCAGCCCGCGGCGAGCGCCAGGAGGGAAAGGACGAAAGTGCGCCGCTTCATGGCCGCTCTCCCGCCTCGAACCCGGACGCCCGGGGTTTCACCCCGCGCCCGTTGCGCACCAGCCGCTCCACCAGCAGCGGCAGCACGATCACGATGTCGTAAAGCGTGATCAGCACGCGCCCCAGCTGCCGCACGAAGCTCCCCGCCAGCCGCAGCGCCACCGCCAGCGCGCGCGTGAGGACCACCAGCGCAGCGCCGCCCACCGTGCGCGCCGAGACGATGAACGACTCGAGCGGGATCGCCACGAACGCCAATGCGAACGGCAGGATGAAGCCGAGCAGCATCTGCCCGATGGTGGGAATGCGCGCAAGCCAGGTATCGGAAGCCACGGCGGCCTGCGACGCGGCGAGCGACTGCAGCAGCGCCTGCTTGTCCGCGATCAGCATGTCGCGCATCAAGGCGAGGGCCGCCTCGATCCCGGCCAGGGTCACGAGCAGCACGAAGGCGATCCACAGCATGCGCGTGCGCATCTGGTCGGGCAGCGAGTGGATTCTCGGAAACAGGTGCGTGATGCGCAGCGTCTCCATGAGGAACAGGCCCATCGTCGCCTCGACGAAGATGATCACCAGCGCGGCCACTTCGGAGGTGCGCAGCGAAGCCGTGAGGTAATCCCCCGCGCCCACCATCTCCGACATCGGCAGCGCGATCAGCTTGAAGTTGATCAGCGCGCCGCCCGCGGCGATGGCGAGGACGAGCGTGGCGATGAAGAATTGCGTCAGCGCCGACACCGTGAGCGCATGCTCGGCGCGGTCCGTCTTCTTCACGATCTGCTCGAAGCGCTCCATCTGCGAATCGATGGCCGCCGCGCGGTCGGCGAGGCTGGTCATCTTGCGGTCGGCCTGCGCGAGGGTCTTGTCCAGCGAGCGCCAGAACGGCATGAAGCCGTCCAGGATCTTGTGGCGTTCCTCGTAGGCGCGCCGGTACTCGCCGAGCGTCTTGTCGTGGATCACCTTGATCGAGCGGTTGATCTCTTCGAGCACCTTCACCACCAGCTCGTTGCCGTTCGACTTGACCTTGGCGACCGCCGCGACGTCCTCGACCCACTCGGGCGGGGGCGGGGGCACTTCGCCGCACTTCTTGTAGTCCTCCTCGACGCGCGTGATCTCGTCCAGCAGCCTGCGCTGCAGGGCGGGATAGCCTTCGAGGTCGCGCTTGACCAGCAGCGCCACGCGCTCGAACTCGCGCGCGATCTGCTGCTCCGCCTCTTCGCGCCCGTGCGCGAGGAGCACCGCGCGGTTCCTGTCGCGCATCTCCTTGGCTGCACCCATCAGCCAGCGCGAACCCATGCGCAGCGGCCCGCCGGCCAGCAGGCCTACGGCGCGCAGCAGTTCGTGCACCGGCTTGCGCGCGGCGTACAGGAACGGCATCGCGATGACGAACCACACCAGCGCGGAGAGCGCTGCGTTGCCTGGCCAGATCACCCAGAACGGAGAGTCCGCCATACGGCACTCCTTTCGACTGCTGAGAACTGCCCCCGAAAGGAATTGTACGGTGGGCCAGGGGCCCACCCTACGGCACTATTTCTCGATGGCGAGCAATTCAACCTCGAAAATCAGTGTCGCAT
>JBATEB010000355.1:0-5125 GCA_049663805.1 Burkholderiales bacterium
CGCGTAGCCCGCGAGATGCCAGCCCATGGTGCCGTTCTTGAGCGCGACCACGCGGTTGGGAATCCCGGCGTTGATCAGCGACTGCGCGCCGACGATCGAGCGCGTGCGGCCGGCGCAGTTCACGACGACCAGCGTCCCGGGGCGCTCGACGACTTCGTGGATGCGGTACACCAGCTCGGCGCCCGGGCAGTCGAGTGCGCCGGGGATGTTCATCACCCGGTACTCGCTCATCGGCCGCGAGTCGAGCACGACCAGGTCCTCGCCCGCGTCCATGCGTGCTTTCAGCTCGACGGCCTCGATCCGCGGCGTGCCGCAGGCGTGCTCGAGGTGCTCGCCGAAGGCCTTGCTCGGGACGAAAACGCCGGAAAAAAGCTCGAAGCCCGCCGCGCGCCAGGCGCCGACGCCGCCTTCCAGCACGGAGAGGTTCCGGTAGCCGAAGCGGCGCATCGCCGCGGCCGCGCGCTGCGCGAGCGTCTCGTCGTCGTCGCACAGCACCACGCGCGTCGAGCGTCGCGGCACCAGCGCATCGAGGCGCAGCTCGAGCCGCGAGAGCGGGAGCGAAGCGGCGGTGAGCAGATGGCCGCCGGCGAACACGCCCTCCTCGCGCACGTCGAGCAGCGCCAGTTCCCCGCCGTCGCCGAGCATCGCGCGCAGCTCGGCCGCCCCGACGAGCGGGCTGAAGATATCCGGCTTCGACATGAAGCGCCGGTACGCGCCGCCTTCGGGGCCCTCGAAGCCGATCCGCCCGGGAAGGTCCTCGAGCGTGCGCCCGTAGAGGTGCAGGTGCAGCCGCGGGGTTTCGCCGAGCGCCTGGATGGTGTGGAACTCATCGGGCATGAGCGCGACCGCGTTGCCGCGGCGCACGGTGAGCTCGCGGGTCTTCGCCAGGGTTCCGCGGCCTTCGACCGAGCCGTCGTCGCTGCGCCGGTAGAAGACGTTGTGCTCCTCGCCGCGCACGCCCGAGATCACCGCCCAGGTGGTGTGGTTGTGCGGCGGCTGGCGCCCGCCCGGATTCGCCGCGGAACCGTACATCGCGAAGGAGCCGTTCTCGTCCTCGGCGAAATGGTAGATCGCGCTCGTTCGTCCCGTGGGAACCCTGAAATGCTCCGGGGGAAAGAGATCGCCGCGCGAGGCGAGCGCGGTGAGAACCCGCTCGATCGCCGCGAGCGCCTCGCGCGTCACGCCGCCTTCGGCGATGAGCTCGCGCGCCCGCGCGATCGTCCGCGACACTTCCGCCGCGCGCTCGTCCATCAGGGCCACGGTTGTTCCCTCGAATCCCGGTCATCATAATAGACGGGTCGGGAGCCCTCTTTCAACGACGGAGAAACGCAATGCCTTACAAGCTCTACAACGCCCCGCAATCGACCTGCAGCCAGCGGGTGCGCTTCGTGCTGAACGCCAAGGCGCTGCCCTTCGAGGAGGTCAGGCTCGATCTGCTCGCCGGCGACCAGTTGCAGCCCGGCTACCTCGCCCTCAACCCCAACGGCGTGGTGCCGACCCTGGACCACGACGGGGCGATCGTCATCGATTCCTCGGTCATCATCGAGTACCTGGACGAGATCGCGCCGGAGCGCGCGAATTTCACGCCGCGCGATCCGGTCAGGCGGGCCGAGATGCGCTCGCTGATGCGCTTCATCGACGAGATGCCCGTGCCCGCGGTGCGCGTGCCGACGTTCAACCTGGCGTTCCTGCCGCGCTTTCAGGCGATGAGCGAGGAGGAGTTTCTCGCGTTCGCGGAATCGAAGCCCCTGCGAAAGGAATTCATGCTGGCGATGGGTCGCAAGGGATTCCCCGAGAAGGAGATGAACGCCGCGCTCGATCGCATGAAGCGCACCTACGAGCGCATGGACCGGGCGATCGAGGCGAGCGGCGGTCCATGGCTGCTGGGCAAGGACATCACGCTCGCCGACGTGGCGGTGATGCCGGCGCTGGTGCGCATGGACGACCTCGGTTTCGGCGAGGCGTGGGCGAAGATGCCGCGCGTCGCGCGCTGGTACGAGTCGATCCGCGCGCATCCGTCGTACAAGCCGACCTACTACTTCGGGTCGCTCGTGTCGGAGCGCTTTCCGCATCTGAAGGAGAAGCGCAAGGCGGGCTAGAAGCAGCCGGCGGTTTGATTTGTTCGAAGGCGCCGAGCTTACCAAACCACCCGGAGCTGAGGCGCGCGGCGCAGGCGCGCGTCCGCCGTCACGAGCTTCAAGCCCAGCGCGACCGCGGTCGCCGCGATGAGGCGGTCGGCCGGGTCGCCGGGGAATGTCTCGTCGAAGGCTCCCGCGATCTCCGCGATTTCCGCGCTCACCGGCTCGAGCCGCAGCTCGGGCAGGAGGCGCAGGTCGGTGAGCCATTGCTCCGGAGGAACCGTGAGCTCGAGCCGTCCGCTGCGGATCTCGGCCGCGATCTCGAACAGGCTGATCGCGGAGGCCGCGACGTAACCCTCGCGCACCGCGGCGGCGACGGCGCGCTTCGCGCGGGCCGACAGGCGGGAGGGATCGGCGGCCCACCAGACGAGCGCATGGGTGTCGAGGAGGATCATTTTTCGGCGTCCCAGTCCTTGGGATCGAACGCCGGATCGAGCGGGCGCTCGTAGCGCTTCACGCTGCCGCGCAGGCGCTTGCGCGCGGCCTCGGCGTCGTCCTTGCTCGCGGCGGGGGGTACGATCTCGGCGACGATCCGCCCGCGGGAGCTGACGCGCACGCGCTCGCCGCGCCGCACCCGGGCGAGGTACTCGGGCAGGTTCTGGCGGAGCGCGGTGACTTTGACGTCTTTCATCGGGTCCCAAAGTGTACACATGAAGTGTACAGTCAGGATCGTCGTGTGTCCAGCGGCGCCGGGTTGAGGTAAGGCCTGAGTTGGCATAAGCTGGCGGCGGGCTGGGGATAGGCATGGATCTCGAGAACATCGGCTTGTACCTGGACGACCGCCCCGCGGACGGGGTGTTCCGCGTGCACCGCGACGTGTATTCGGACGCGGCGCTGTTCGAGCTCGAGCAGAGGCATATCTTCGAGCGGACGTGGAACTTCCTCGCGCTCGAGTCGCAGCTTTCGAAGCCCAACGATTTCGTCACCGCGCACATCGGGCGCACGCCCATCCTTCTCACCCGGGACGCAAGAGGCCTGCGCGCCCTCGTCAACGTCTGCCGCCACAAGGGCGCGGTGGTCTGCAGCGCGGAAGCAGGCAACAGCAAGTACCACGTCTGTCCCTACCACGGCTGGGCCTACGACGCCTCGGGGAAGAACGTCGCCATCAAGGACCGGAAAACGGGCGCGTACTCCGCCGCGTTCGACGCCGAGGACCACGATCTCGTGCCGCTGGCGAAGCTCGCGAGCTACAAGGGCCTGGTGTTCGGGAGCCTCACCCTGGAGGTTCCGCCGCTCGAGGATTTTCTCGGCGACATGCGCTTCTTTCTCGATCTCATGATGGAGCAGGGGCCGCGGGGGATGGAGTTCATTCCCGGGCGCGCTGTATACACTTACCGCGGCAACTGGAAGCTGCAGCTCGACAACGGCCTGGATCCGTACCACCTCACCTCCACCCATCTTTCCTACATCGATCTCCAGTCGCGCCGCCGCGCGGGGGAGGGGAACGTCGAGGCGCGGCAGTTCGACTGGGCGATGCGCGCATCCAAGGAGGGCGGGAGCTTCGGCTTTCCGTACGGCCACGCGGTGTACTGGCTCGACCAGCCCGAGCCCGAGAAGCGGCCGATCTACCCGGCACTTCCCGAGATCCGCGCGCGCCTCTCCGAACGTCACGCCGAGTGGATGCTGAAGGCGCGCAACACCCACATCTTTCCGAACATGCAGATCGCCGACGCGATCACGCTGATGCTGCGCACCTTCCGGCCGCTCGCGGTCGATCTCACCGAGATGCGGAGCTGGTGCCTCGCGCCGATCGGCGAGGCGCCGGAAGTCCGCGCCTGGCGCCTGCGGCAGTTCGAGGACTTCTTCAACCCGGGCGGGATGGCGACGCCCGACGACACCATCGTGTACAGCGAGTGCCAGAGCGGCCTTTCCGCGCGGCCGATTTCCTTCCTTCAGGGTCACGCGCGCGGCATGGCGGCGGCGGAGCAGGGCGCGAACGACCTCGCCCGGGAACTCGGCATCCGGCCGAGCGTGAGCGTGAAAGGCGGCTTCACCCTGTTCAACGAAATCACCTTCCACGCGCCCTACCGCGAATGGGCGCGCCTCATGCAGGCGGGCGTCGCGGGCGCGAAGGCCTATCCGTGAGCGAGGTGGAAGCGGGAGTCGAGCTCATCCAGCGCGAGGCGGCGCTCCTCGATGAGCAGAAGTGGGACGAGTGGCTCGCGATGTATACGGAGGACTGCGAATACTGGATGCCGGCGTGGAAGTCCGACGGGACTTTGACCGCCGATCCCCAGTCGGAACTCTCGCACATCTACTACGCGAACCGGAGAGGGCTCGAGGACCGGATCGTGCGCATCCGCTCGGGGAAGTCGCCCGCGTCCACGCCCATGCCGCGCACCGCGCATCTGCTCTCCTCCATCCTGCCCCTCGAGCCGCCGGGAAAAGAGCGGATGAAGTTGCGTTCCACCTGGGCGTGCCACGTGGTCTTCCTGCGCACGGGCGAGAACCATGCGTTCTTCGGGCGCTACGAGCACGAGCTGGTGCTGAAGAGTGGGTGGAAGATCGCGAAGAAGAAGATCCTGCTGCAGAACGATCGGATACCGACGATGCTGGATGTCTACTGCGTCTGAAGCGGGGACGCACCGCGGGTAAGACCCGACTCGAGCTGTCAGGTAAACCCGTACATTAGCGTCGCGTCAGGGAGCACCGACCCGGGGGAATTTCACCCGAAGCGCGGCGAGCACTGGACCAGCCGATACGGCGCTTCCATTCGGCCCCGTCGGCCACCACCCGGTAGCAATCGATACGCCCGGTACGGTAAAGGTCTATCCGGTGTTCGACAGTGCCGAAATCGTGATCGATAATGATCAGCGTTCGGCGCAGAGACGGAAGCTCCCGGGGATAGGGCGGCTCGGGGCGCTCGAGGCGCTTCCGCTCGCGGGCATCGCGGGCGGCGCGCAGCTTGCGGCTCATGGAGTCTCTGTGGCGATAGGGCATAGGGGTAACCTTGCAAGGTCTGTATATATAACGTTAGAGGTCTGGCA
>JBATEB010000356.1:0-17671 GCA_049663805.1 Burkholderiales bacterium
GCCAACGCCAGCTCGGTGTGGATGGTCTCGATGTCCGAGACCGGATCGATCTTGCCCGCGACGTGGACGACATTCTCGTCCTCGAAGCAGCGAACCACGTGCGCGATGGCGTCGCACTCGCGGATATTGGCGAGGAACTGGTTCCCCAGGCCCTCGCCTTTCGACGCCCCCGCCACCAGACCCGCGATGTCGACGAACTCGACCGCCGCGGCGATGACTTTCTGCGGTTTGGCGATCGCGGCGATCTCGGCAAGGCGGGGATCGGGGACTTCGACGATGCCGACGTTGGGGTCGATGGTGCAGAACGGATAGTTCTCCGCCGCGATCCCCGCCTTGGTGAGGGCGTTGAACAGCGTGGATTTTCCGACGTTCGGCAATCCGACGATTCCGCACTTCAACGACATCAGGATTTCGTGTGCAGCTTGAGCATCGCCGCTTCCATGCTGCCCTCGAGCAGCAGCCCGGAGACGTCCAGGCAGCGGGCGAGCGCCGCCTCGATCAATTCGCGCTCGGCCGCGGGCGGCGCCTTGAGCACGTAGTCGGCGACGATGTTCTTGTCTCCCGGGTGGCCGATGCCGATCCGCAAACGCCAGAACGCGTGGGTCCCCAGCTGCGCGGCGATGTCCTTCAGCCCGTTGTGGCCGGCGACGCCGCCGCCGAGCTTGAGCTTCGCCACACCCGGCGGAAAATCGAGTTCGTCGTGCGCCACCAGTATTTCCTCCGGCGGGATCTTGTAGAAACGGGCGAGCGCCCCGACGGACTTTCCGGAGAGGTTCATGTAGGTCTGCGGCAGGAGGAGCCAAAGGTCGCCCGCGGCCCGGGCGAGCTTGCCGAGCAGCGCATGATACCTGGCCACCGGCTTCAGCTGGACGCTCTGCCCGGCTGCAAGGCGCGACACGAACCCGAAGCCGACGTTGTGGCGGTCCCGTTCGTGCTTCCTTCCCGGGTTACCGAGCCCGGCGATGAGCTTGATGGTCGTCATGACATGAAGAAAAAGGGCGCGGACCGCGCCGCGCCCTTTCCGGGGAGAGTGCAGGCCCCTATTTCTTGTCGCCTCTGTCGCCCTTGCCGCCTTTGCCGCCCTTGTCCTCGGCGGCGGGGGCCGCCGCTTCCGGCGCCTTCTGCTTGACAGTGGGCACATCGGCGGCGGCGGGAACCGCTTCCCCGGCGGCGGGGGCCAGCGCCCCGGCGACTCCTGCGGCTGCGGCCGCGGCGGCGGCTTCCTCCTCCTCGGCGATGGCTGCTCTCGGAATCTGGGCGGAGGCCACGGTGGGATTCTCGTCGCCCTTCAATGAAAGCTGGACGCCTTTCGGCAGCGGCAGGTCGCGAACGTGAATCGAACGCCCGACCGCCAGCCCCGAGAGATCGACCTGGATATATTCGGGAAGATCCGCCGGCAGGCAGCTGACATCGATTTCGTTGAGAACGTGGGTAATGAGCCCCCCCTGCTCCTTGATCGCGGGGGATTTCTCGGCGTCGACGAAGTGAAGCGGCACGCTGATGTGAATCTTCTGGTCGGCCGAAACCCGCTGGAAGTCGATATGCTGGACTTCCAGCTTGAACGGGTGCATGTTGATTGCGCGCAGCAGCACCTGCTCCTTTGTGCCGTCGAGGTTGAGAGACAGGATGGAAGCGTGGAACTTCTCGCTGCGCAACTGATGGTACAGCGCGTTGTGCTCGATCTCGATGGTGACCGGCGGCTTGTTTCCGCCGTAGAGAATTCCCGGGACTTTCCCGCTGTGGCGCAGACGGCGGCTCGCACCCCTTCCTTGCCCCTTGCGCGTTTGCGCGATGACTTCGATTTCCATTTTGACATCTCCAAAAGTAAGGCATCGCCCGCGACCAGGCAACGCCGATTAGAAATCCTTACTCCATGAACAGCGAGCTGACCGAATCCTCGTTGCTGATCCTGAGGATCGTCTCCGCCAGCAGCCCCGCGACCGACAGCACCCGGATCTTCTTGCAGGCCTGCGCATCCTTCGACAGCGGAATCGAATCCGTTACCACCAGCTCGTCCATCTCCGATTCGGCGATACGACCGACGGCACCGCCCGAGAGCACCGGGTGGGTGCAATAGGCGACGACGCGTATCGCTCCTTCCTCCTTCAGCGCCTGCGCGGCCTTGACCAGCGTATTGGCGGTGTCGACCATGTCGTCCATGATGACGCAGTTGCGCCCCTTTACGTCGCCGATCACGTTCATCACTTCCGACACGTTCGGCTGCGGCCGGCGCTTGTCGATGATCGCCAGATCCGACTCCAGGCGCTTGGCCATCGCGCGGGCACGGACGACGCCGCCGACGTCGGGAGAAACCACCAGGAGGTTCTCGTACTGGTGTTTCCACACGTCCCCGAGCAGCACCGGCGTCGCGTAAACGTTGTCGACCGGAACGTCGAAGAAGCCCTGTATCTGGTCGGCATGGAGATCCATGGTGAGCACCCGATCGACACCCGCGGCCTGCAGCATGTTTGCCGCCACCTTCGCGCTGATCGCAACGCGCGCGGATCGCGGTCGCCTGTCCTGGCGCGCATATCCAAAATAAGGAAGCGCCGCCGTTACCCGGGCTGCCGACGCCCGTTTCAGCGCATCGACGATCAACAGCACTTCCATCAGGCTGTCGTTCGCCGGCGCGCAAGTGGACTGCAGCACGAAGCAGTCCTTTCCCCGTACGTTCTCCAGAAGCTCGACCATGATCTCGCCGTCGGAGAACTTGCCCACCATCGCGTGGCCGAGAGGGATGTTGAGTCTCCGCACCACCGCGTGCGCGAGCAGCGGATTGGCGTTCCCGGTGAAGACCATCAGGCTTTCGTAGGCCATGCGCTTTACCCAGTAGCCAGCCATTCGACCGAAGCCGAAGTCCAACCTCTCAACAGCTAAGCCGCGTCCGCGGCCCGCACCCGCTCTTCACGCCACCGCTTTTCTCTGGCTGGGGAGGAAGGATTCGAACCCTCGCATGGCGGAATCAAAATCCGCTGCCTTAACCAGCTTGGCGACTCCCCAAGCGCTAACTTTCCGCCAGGAACGCCGCGAGGGGATGGCGATCCAGCCCCCGCACGGCGAAGCCCCGTATGTCCGCGGGCATCCTGGATAGGACCGAGCGCGCTTCGCCCTCGGTCGCGAATTCGGCAAATACGCACGCACCAGAGCCGCTCAGCCGCGCGTCCCCGAATCGCCTCAGCCATTCGAGATGCGCCGCCACCTCCGCATGACGCCGGCACACCGCCGGCTCGAGGTCGTTCTTCCCGAAGCCGGCGGAAAAGCTTGATATTTTGATGGTTTTTGAATTTCGTGTCAATTCAGGCGACGCAAAAATCGCTCGTGTGGAGACGGCAATCGGCGGCACCAGCACGACGTACCACGCCGGCGGGAGCACCAGGGGCGCAAGCCGCTCCCCTACGCCCTCGGCAAACGCGTTACCGCCGAAAAGGAAAAAGGGAACGTCGGCGCCGAGCGTGAGGGCCATGTCGGCAAGAGTCGCTTCGGGCAGACCTAGCTGCCACAGCCGATTGAGGACGGCGAGGGTGGTGGCCCCGTCGGAGCTGCCCCCGCCCAGCCCGCCGCCGATCGGGATGTTCTTCTCGATGTCGATGTCGACGCCCCGCCTCGATCCGCCCGCCGCTTGCACCAGTCTGGCGGCCCGCACGACCAGGTTTTCGCGTTCTTCGATTCCGGGGAGCGCTCTCGCAATCCTGATCTCGGAATCGCTTCGCGGCGAAAAACTCAGCCAGTCGCAGACATCGATCAGCCGGAATGCGGTCTGCAGCAGGTGATAGCCGTCGGCGCGTTGCCCGATGACGTGCAGAAAGAGATTCAGCTTGGCCGGTGCCGGGTAGCGCCGGCCCCAGAGGCTCAGTTTTTCCATTGATCCACGATCAGCCGGATCTCCAGGCCCTCGCGCGTCAGGCGCAACCTCAGGGGGCGCGCGTCGCGGAATTCCTCGTATGCGACGAGCCAGCCGTCCTGCCGAAATTCCCCTCCGGTGCCGCCGGGCGTCTCGTAGGGTCTGCCCGGACTCGGATGCCCCTGCACCCAGTCGGCGAGGCCCGCCAGCGGCAGCCGCCATCCGAGCGCTTCCTCGGTCAGGCTCTCGGTGTCCGCGGCGCGGTATTCCCTGCCGTCTCCCGCTACGAGCAGGAACCCGCCGCGCGCCCGGGTGATGCGCGCGAGTCCTTGTCCGAGCGGGGATGTGATCAGGAGCTCTTCCGCGTCATCGGAGTGCCGCCAGAAAATCCGACCGGTTAGCGCTTCCTTGGCATAGCGCACGGCAACGCGGCCGGAGACCTCGAACCCTCCGGACGGAATGGGCGCTTCGGTGAGCGCCGCGCAGGCGCCCACCAATGCCGCCGCTGCGAAGCCGAGCGCCGAGCGGGCCACGGAGTCAGCGCTTCAGGCGCTTGATCGTATTGGCGAGTGTCTCGTTGTCGGGGCTTTCCCGACTGGCGCCGTCCCAGACGCGCACCGCTTCGTCCCGCTGACCCAGCGCCCAGAGCACCTCGCCGAGGTGGGCCGCGATTTCCGGGTCCGGCCGGCCCGCGAACGCGCGACGCAGGTAACCGAGAGCGTCCTTCAGGTCACCCATCCGGTACAGCACCCAACCCATGCTGTCGATGATGAACGAGTCCTCCGGGGACAGGCGCAGGGCGGTTTCGATCAGCTGGCGCGCCTCGGGCAGACGCTGGTTGCGTTCGGCGAGCGAATAGCCGAGCGCATTGTAGGCGTGCGCGTGCTCGGGCCGGATTTCGATCAGCTTGCGAAGCGAGGCCTCGAGGAGGTCGACCCTGTCGATCTTCTCGGCGAGCATCGCATAGTCGTAGAGCAGCTCCGGATTGTCCGGCAGGCGGTCGAGCGCGCGCCCCACCAGATCGAAAGCCTCCCTGGGCCGATTGGCCTCGCGCAGGAGCTGCGCTTCGGCGAGAGTCAGCTGCACCCGCTGCTGGCTGTCGGCCGCGGCCGCCTGCTGCAGGCGCGCGCGGGCCTCTCCGAGCTTGCCTTGCCTGGAGAGCACCTGCGCGTAGCGAATCTGCCCCTGCACGTAATGCTCGCCCTCGCCCACCTCGCCGTACCGGCGCAGCGCCTGCGCGAAATCCTTTCTCTCCTCGGCAACCTGACCGAGGTAAAGGCGCACCGCGTCCTTGTCGCGATACCGGCCGTTGAGCAGGCTCTTGAGATATTTTTCCGCGGCGTCATAGTCCTTGAGCTGCAACGACAGCAGCGCCACCGCAAACGCGATTTCGCTGCCTTCGGTTTCGCCCGCCATGAGTTTCTGGAATTCCACCCGGGCTTCGGAGAAACGTCTCTGCGCCACCAGCAGCCTGGCGTAAGCAAGACGGGTCTCACGAGCTGCCGGGTGTTTCTGCAGGTAATCCGCAAGCGACGCTACCGCCTGATCCAAGGAGGTTTTCTGCAGCAGCTGCGCCTCGAGCAGGGCCGCCGTTTCCCAATCCGGCCGCAGCCCGCGCGCCTTGCGGCTCTCCTCGAGCGCGACGCGGTCCTCGCCCGCGGCCAACGCCGCCTGGGCGACGGCCAGATGAGCCTCCGGCAGTCCCGGGTGATCTGTTGCGAGCTTGCGCACGAGCTCGAGCGCGGCGAGTCGATCCTTGGCATTGGCGAGCGTGCGGGCGAGCTGCGTGAAACCGCTGGCAGGGTCTGAAGCGGCGCTGGCAAGCAGCTCTTTCAGCCTGGGAAACGCTTCGTCATAACGACCGGCAGCGACCAGCAGCCCCGCGAGCGCCTGGAGCGCGCGCGTCGAGCCGGGCTCGGTTTCGTGCCAGATGCCGGCGGCCTCGATCGCAGCGTCGTTCATGCGCGCATAAAGCGCAACCTCCGTGGCACGGCGCGCGATGCGGGGGTCGCGCGTGCGCTTCGCAAGATCGACGTAAGCCTCGGCCGAAAGGTTCACGCTGCCGCGTTGCCCGGCGATTTCGGCGAGAAGGTATTCGTAGAGGAGTTTTTCGGTCAACTCCTGCTTGGGAAGCGCCGCGCGGTCCTCCGATTCCTCTGCGGAGGCCTGCAACTGGACCGCCGAGGCATCCGCCGCGGATTCGCTTTGCGCCTCGCCGCCGGATTCGCCTTTCTGCAGCGCGTCGACGGCACACCCGGCGGGCAGGACCAATGCGCCCATGGCGAGCAGACGCAACGCTATGCCTGCAATCGGCGGAAGCCTCTGTGGAATGGGCATGCGGGCTTGCTTGCTGTCGTGTGCTGTCGTGACAAGCTAGTTTAGGTATATTTCCGCAACCCTACAAGGACAACGCATACCGCCATGCCGGAACTGCCCGAAGTCGAGATCACCCGCCGCGGTATCGAGCCGTGCGTGCTCGGCAAGACGATAACCGGCATCGTCGTCCGAAACTCCGATCTGCGGCGGCGCGTTCCGCGCAACTTCGCCCGCCAGGTCACCGGCCGACGGGTGCAACGCGTGCTACGACGCGGCAAGTACCTCCTGCTCGAATGCAACGGCGGTTGCCTGATTCTGCACCTGGGCATGTCGGGAAGCTTGCGGGTGATCGGCCGGAACGCGCCGCCACGGAAGCACGATCACCTGGATCTCGTTTTCGGCAGTCTGGCCCTGCGTTTTCGCGATCCGCGCCGCTTCGGGCTGGTCCTCTGGACGCGCGAGGACCCGATGAAGCATCCGCTGCTGGCCGGGCTCGGAGTCGAACCGCTCGGCGAGCAGTTCACGCCGGAATTCCTCCATCGGACTGCGCGCCGCCGCGAGACCGGCATCAAGCAGTTGCTCATGAACGCCAAGGTCGTCGTCGGAGTGGGGAACATCTACGCGAACGAGAGCCTGTTCCGGGCCGGCGTCCATCCGCGAGCGCGCGCGTCGCGACTCACGCGAGCGCGCTGCGAGCGGCTCGTCGGCGCGGTGAAGGAAACCCTTCTCGCGGCGCTCGCCGCGGGCGGGTCGAGTCTGCGCGACTTCGTGCACTCCGACGGCGCATCGGGTTATTTTCAGCAGAGCTACTACGTCTACGACCGCGCCGGGCTACCGTGCCGCGTGTGCGGAGGCGAGATCCGTTCGGCGCGGCTCGGCCAGCGCTCGAGCTTCTACTGCACGAACTGCCAGAGGTGAGGCGGCGCGCCGGTCTCCTTCATCGATCCACCGGGTATTCGGGCGGTGCCGGCGTTGCGCGGCGGGTCTATTTTTTCGATTTCTTCAGCTTCGCGGCAAGGGCGCGCGCCACGCTGGGATGAACGAACTTGCTCACATCACCTTTCAGGAGAGCAATCTCCCTCACGATGGTCGCCGACACGAACATGTACTGATCGCCGGGGGTGAGAAACAGGGTCTCGACATCGGGATGGAGATTGCGGTTCATCCCCGCCATCTGGAATTCGTATTCGAAGTCGGACACCGCCCTCAGGCCGCGCAGGATCACCCGGGCCTTCTCCCGGCGAACGAAATCCATGAGCAGCCCGCTGAAGCCCGCGACCCGGACATTGCGATAGGGCTTGAGCACTGCGCGCGCGAGGTGCACGCGCTCCCGGAGCGTCAGAAAGGGGCGCTTGCCGCGGCTGTCCGCGACCCCGACGACGAGTTCCTCGAAGAGCGTCGCGGCGCGGCGGACCAGATCCTCATGGCCCCGGGTGATCGGATCAAACGTTCCCGGATATACCGCCTTGGTCATCGGGCTGCCTCCCCAGAAGATGAAAGCGAACGTTGCCGGCGCGGGCGTGTTTCAAGACGATCCAGTCGCGGGACGGCTCGACGGCGGTATCGCTCTCGACATACACCCGCCCTCCCTCGGCGAGAAGCCCCCGGGTCAGGGCAAGCGCGGGAGCGTGCAAGCCCAGTCGGTAGGGCGGGTCGAGGAACACGACATCGAAGCGGAAACGCGCGCCGCGGGCGAATTCTAACGCATCGCCGCGCAGGATCGTCAGATTCGCGGCGCCGAGCATTTTCGCATTGTCGCGGAGCGCCGCCAGCGCCCGGGGTTCCTTTTCCACCATGACCACCGAGGCCGCGCCGCGGGAAAGTGCCTCGAAGCCGAGCGCGCCGCTCCCCGCGAAAAGATCCAGACACGCCGTACCGGTCAGGTCTTGGCCGAGCCAGTTGAACAAGGTCTCGCGAACGCGGTCGGGCGTCGGCCGCAAGTCCGCGAAATCGGGAAAATCGAGAATGCGGCTGCGCCAGCGACCGCCGATGATCCTGACCGTGTTGGCCTTATTCCGGCGCACCGACGATGACGATCGAGAGCTTGTCCGGATCGATGCGGCGCGCGAACGCGCCGCGGACCTGCGAGAGCGTGACGCCTTCCACGCGGGCCTGATATCGGCCCAACCAGTCGAGCGGCAGCCTGTAAAAGGCGATCGTGGCCACCTGCGAGAGTATCTTGCGGTTGTTATCGATACGCAGGGGGAAACCCCCGACCAGGTTTTTCTTTGCCGCCTCGAGCTCGGCATTCGCCGGCCCCGCCGAAATGAAATCCGCGATCACCGAACGCGTGCGCGCGAGGGCCTCCGCCGCCTGGTCACGCCGGGTCTGCAGGCCGACCAGGAACGGGCCTTCGCGCTCGTAAGGGTAGAAATAGCTGTAGACGCTGTAGGCGAATCCCCGTTTGCTGCGCACTTCCTTCATGAGTCGCGAGACGAATCCGCCCCCGCCGAGGATGTAGTTGCCCACCAGGAGCGCGAAGTAGTCCGGGTCGCCATAGGCCAGCGCCGGGAGACCGAGCAGGATATGGCTTTGAGTGGCAGGGTGCGGGACGCGCAGCGTCTTTCCGGCCGACGCCGTTGGCGACGCTGGAAGCGTCGCGTCTGCGCCCGCGGCCAGTCGCGATGTCAGCTCTTCCGCGAGCGCCCTGGCCGCATCGCGACGCAGGTCTCCGACGATGGTTACCACGACCCGCTTCGAGCCATAGTAGTTGCGGTAGTGGCGCTCGAGGTCATCCCGGGTGATCGATGCAAGCGTCCTGGGAGTTTCCGTCGACCCGTACGGGTGTGCCGGGTACATCAGTTCGTACAGCCGCTGCTCCGCGATGTGCTCGGGGCGCGTTTCCTCCTCGCCCGCAGTGGCGATGGCGCGCGCTTTTTCCCGTTCGAAGACCTCGCCCTCAAACCGGGGCGATTGCAGCATGTCGGCCAGGGTCTCGGTTGCCGCCCTGCGCTGGGCTTCGGAAGACAGGGTTCTCAGCCTGTATCCCGCCCGGTCGAGATCGAAATTATCCTGCAGCTGCGCCCCCGAGTCGGCGATGCGGCGCGTTATCTCGGTTTCGGAGTAGCGCGACGAGCCGGCTTTCAGCATGGCAAGCGTCAGCTTGCCGAGCCCGGCTTTTTCCGGAGGGTCGTAAGCGCCGCCGGCCGGGAATTCGACGGCCACATCCAGAATCGGCAGCGCGTGACTTTCGACGAAGTACACTCGCGCGCCCGACTGCGCATCCCAGTGCTGTATATCCACCTGCGACCAGACGGGCCCCGCCAGGGCAAGAAGAAGCGGCGCCGACAGGCGGCAAAAAGCCCGCTTCATCGCACTCTCCTCGTGAAGGTCGCGCGGCGGCGACAGGCGCCCCGAATCAGGCATCGCTAGTGTCTGATTGCCGGTGCAGGGCCGGCTGCTCGCCGTGCACTCAGGGGCTGCGGGTCGAGCAGGGCCACGGTCAGGCCGTCGTCGACGAGGTACCTCGCCGCGACGGCCTGGATCTGTTCGGCGGTAATCGCCTTGAACCGCTCCGGAATGCGATCGGCATCGCGAAACGAAAGGCCGCTCGTCTCGAGTTCGCCGATTTCGAGCGCTTGCGCGAAAAGAGAGTCCCGTCGGTAAACGATGCGCGCGAGGCGCTGGACCTTGGCGCGTTCGAGCTCCTCGGCCGAAACGCCCTGCGCCAGAACGCGCCTGATGACGTCCCGGATCGCCGCCTCGAGCTCGTTTCCGCCATGACCCCGAGCCGCCGCGGCCTCGACGAATATCATGCCGGGCCCGCGTGAAATCATTTCATATTCCGCCGACGCCGAAGTGGCGACGCGGTTTTCACGCACGAGGATCTGATTGAGCCGCGCCGCATCGTCCCCCCCCAGAATCTGCACGAGCAGCGAAACGGCGAACGGTTCCCAGTCTCTTGCCGTATCACGAAGTGTCGGCGCCTTGTAGACAAGGCGCACGAAAGGCAGTTCGGCCGGGGCCTTTACCGTGACGTGCTTGATACCCCGCTGGACCGGTTCCTCGATGATCCTGCGCGCCGGCACGGCCTTTTTCGCGAGCGGCCCGTAGTAGCGTTTGGCCAGATCGAATACCCGTTCCGGATCGACGTCGCCCACCACGATCAAAGTGGCGTTTCCGGGTGCATACCAGCGCTTGTACCACTGCACTGCGTCCCGCCACGTCATGTTCTGGAGATCCTGCATCCAGCCGATCACCGGCCACTTGTAAGGGTGCGCCGCGAAGGCCGTCGCCAGAAGATTCTCTTCCAGAAGCGAACGGGGGCGGTCCTCGGTGCGCCAGCGCCGTTCCTCCATGACGACCTTGATTTCGCGCGCAAACTCCGCGGGTCGTATGAGGAGGTTATGCATGCGATCGGCCTCGAGCCTCATCACGAGCGGCAGGCGGTCGCGGTGCACCTGCTCGAAGTAGACGGTGTAGTCGGTCGAGGTGAAGGCGTTCTCACGCCCTCCCGCCTCGGCGACGATCCGCGAAAACTCTTCCGGGCCGACGCTCTGCGTGCCCTTGAACATCATGTGCTCGAGCACGTGCGCAACCCCGGTGACGCCCGGCGCTTCGTCCATGCTTCCGGCTCGATACCAAAGCTGCTGCACCACCGTCGGAGCGCGATGATCCTCCTTGACGATCAGGCGCAGGCCGTTGGGGAGGCTGAATTCGCGCGGATTCGCCTGAACCGCGGACGCGAGCGCGAGCGCGACTGAAAACAGGGTTGCGCGTACTGGAACCATCGGAACGGGGGCTTAAGGGACGAATGTTAAAATCCAGCGCTATTCTATAGTGGTTTGTCGCACGCTCGTTCCTGGGGCTTGTCCATGCCGGAAGTTTCGCCAAAGAACGCTCGCTCCGAGGATTCCTGGGCCGCGCGCCTCAAGGACGGGCTCGCGAAGACGCGTTTGCGGCTTTCCGGATTGCTCGGCGGGTCCGCCGACCCGCGCCTGTTCGAAGACCTCGAGGCTGGCTTGCTCGCGACCGACGCCGGTGTCGATGCAACCCGGTTCGTGCTGGCCCGGCTCCGGGAGCGCACCCGCGGCGGCGCTACGGCGGAGTCGTTGAAGCCGGGATTGCGGGCAATCCTGCTTGAATTGCTCGCGCCCCTCGATCAGTCCCTCGAGTTGTCCGGTACGAAGCCCCGCGTGATCATGCTGGTCGGAGTGAATGGAGCGGGCAAGACCACGTCGATCGGCAAGCTCGCGAAGTACTTTCAGGATGAGGGCGCATCGGTTCTGCTTGCGGGCGGCGACACGTTTCGGGCCGCGGCGCGCGAGCAACTCGCTGCCTGGGGCGAACGGAATGCCGTGGCGATCGTCGCACAGACCGGGGGCGACCCCGCGGCAGTCGCGTTCGATGCCGTGTCCGCCGCTCGTGCCCGCGGAATCGATCTGGTCATCGCCGACACGGCGGGTCGGCTGCCGACGCAACTGCACTTGATGAACGAACTGAAGAAGATCAAGCGCGTCATTGCCAAGGCCGAAGCGGGCGCGCCGCAAGAAATATGGGCCGTCCTCGACGCCAACACCGGTCAGAACGCGCTGAGTCAGGTTGAGTCCTTCGATGACGCGCTCGGGCTGACCGGGCTGATTCTCACCAAACTCGATGGCACTGCCAAAGGGGGCGTGGTGTGCGCCCTTGCGCTTGCACGGTCCACGGCACGCGGGAAGCGTCCGATTCCGGTGCGGTTTCTGGGCGTCGGCGAAGGAATCGACGACCTGCGACCCTTTTCAGCCGGCGAGTTCGTTTCGGCGCTGCTCGACTAGTCCGGTCGTGGCGATCATCTCCTTCAATCAGGTCAGCAAGCGCTATCCGGGCGGATTCGAAGCGCTCAAAGTCGTCACTTTCTCGGTCGAGCCCGGAGAGATGCTGTTCCTTACGGGCCATTCGGGCGCGGGCAAGACGACGCTGCTGAAGCTGATTGCCGCCATCGAGCGCGTCAACGGCGGAACGGTGCTGGTCAACGGCCAGAACGTGTCCGCCATGCGCCCCGCGGCCATCCCCTACCTGCGGCGCAATCTGGGTTTGGTGTTCCAGGGGCAGAAACTGCTTTATGACCGAAGCGTATTCGAGAACGTGATGCTGCCGCTCAACGTCACGGGACAGCCCTATCGGGAGGCTGCGCGACGCGCGCGCGCCGCGCTCGACAAGGTTGGGCTGCTTCCGCGTGAACGGGCCAACCCCGTCACGCTGTCCGGCGGGGAGCAGCAGCGTCTGTGCGTAGCGCGCGCCGTGGTGAACCGTCCCTCCATCCTGCTCGCCGACGAGCCCACCGGCAATCTGGATGCCGCCTACGCGGATGAAATCATGGAAATGTTCCGTGCTTTCAATCAGGTCGGGGTCACGGTCCTGGTCGCCACCCACGATCAGCAATTGATCGGCAAGTGGCGCAAGCGGGTCCTGGCCCTTTATCAGGGAAAGCTCCTGTGAGGGGCTGGTTTCAGCACCATGCGCTGAGCCTCGCGCAGACACTCGCGCGCCTGGTTCGTTCGCCTTTCGCCACCGCGCTCAACGTGGCGGCGATCGGAGTCGCCCTGGCCCTTCCGCTCGGAGCCTACTGCGTGCTGAGCAACCTGGAGTTGGTTGCGAGCCGGATTTCGATGGAGCCGCAGCTCTCGGTCTTTCTCGCCGAAGACACCGGAGAAGCGGAAATCGCCGCAGTCGAGGCGCGACTGAAGAGTGCGGCGGGAGTGCGCAGCGTGCGTTTCATCTCGCGCGACGCGGCACTTGCGGAACTCGGCCGCGCGGCCGGAATGAAGGAAGTGATCGCAAGCCTGCCTCGCAATCCGCTGCCGGACGCGTTCGTGGTCACGCTCTCGGGCAGCGATCCCGCTCTGGCGGAGCGGCTGGAAGTCGAGTTCGGGGCGCTCCCGAGAGTCGCCCACATACAGGCCGACGCTGCGTGGGTCAGGCGCCTGGACGCGCTGCTGCGGCTGGGCCAGACCGCCGTCGCACTGCTTTCCGCCATGCTCGGTCTCGCGCTGGTGGCCGTGACCTTCAACACGATTCGCCTGCAGATTCTCACCCAGCGCGACGAGATCGAGTTGTGCCGGCTCATCGGTGCCACGCGCGCCTATATCCGCCGCCCTTTCTTCTATCTCGGCGCGCTGCTCGGGCTGTTCGGGGGGCTCGCGGCCCTCGCCATGGTGCTCGCCGCTCTCGGGTTCATGAATCATGACCTGGTCAAGCTCGCCCTGCTGTATGGCTCGAGCCTGCGCCTGCAGTTTCCGAGTCTCAACGAGATGCTCCTTGCGATTGCCTCTTCGATGGCGCTCGGATGGTTCGGTGCTTATCTCTCAGTGAGCAAACACTTACTTGAAATACGTTGACAGCAGGCACGATGTAGCATGGTGTTCCTGCAGGAGCCTCTGGCTCCGGTCTCGCGGGAACTAGCCCCGCGACTTAGCACTCCAAGGGGGGGAGTGCTAAGATACCCCGAACTTCAGGGGGAGCCGGAAGGGAGGCGACCCATCCCGCCCGGCGGGGCCCCGCCCAGACGCGGAGAAAACTATGACGATGACGATGACGTTGCCGGTCCCGGTGCCGGTAGGAAGCCTGGAGAACTACATCCAGGCGGTCGGTCGTTTTCCGATCCTGACGCTTGAAGCCGAGCAGCGACTTGCGCGCAAGTTCAGATCCGAGGACGACGTTGAAGCGGCCCGCCAGCTGGTGCTCTCCCATCTCCGGCTGGTCGTCGCCATCGCCCGCGGCTACATGGGCTATGGCCTCCCGCAGGCGGACCTGATCCAGGAAGGCAACATCGGCTTGATGAAAGCGGTCAAGCGATTCGATCCCGAGCGTGGCGTCCGGCTGGTATCTTTCGCGATCCACTGGATCCGCGCCGAAATCCACGAATTCGTTCTGCGCAACTGGCGCCTCGTGAAAGTCGCCACCACCAAGGCGCAACGAAAGCTCTTTTTCAATCTGCGCAGCATGAAACCGTCGCTCAATCCGCTGACGAGCGCCGAAGTCCGCTCGGTCGCGAGGCAGCTCCGCGTGAAGCCTGAAGAAGTCTCGGAAATGGAATCCCGCCTGGCGGGACTGGAGATCGCGCTCGAGCCTGCTGTCGACGACGATGATAGTTCCTACGCCCCGATCGCCTACCTCGCAGACCGCTCCCCGCAGCCTCACGAGCTTCTCGAGGCGAAGGAGGAGGAAAGCGCACGGGCGAGCGGGCTCGAGGCTGCCCTGGCCAGCCTGGATCCACGCAGCCGCCGCATTGTCGAAGCGCGCTGGCTGCGCGAAAAAGACTCGGCCACCCTGCACGATCTCGCGCAGGAGTTCAACGTTTCGGCGGAGCGGATACGGCAGATCGAGGCAAAGGCCCTTGCAAAGATGAAGGGCGTTATTGCCGCCGGGTAAGCCCTTCCCGCCGGGCAGCCGGATCAAGCCGTGATCCGGGTCCCTATTTCACCGTCGCCGCGACATAGCGGTTCCGGCCCTGCTGCTTCGCCTGATAGAGCGCCTGGTCAGCGAGCTCTATGATGGCCTCCGGTTTGGTCTCCGGCGTCGGCACGAGCGAGGCAACGCCCTGGCTGAGCGTTATCCTTTGGCTCGCGCCGGAGCGCGCGTGCGCTATCGCCAGACCCTCGATCGCCCGCTGAAGCGATTTCGCCACGTCCACCGCCCCCTCGAGAGTCGTCCCGGGAAGGACCATCGTGAACTCCTCACCCCCGTAGCGCGCCGGGAAGTCGGCCGGTCGGCGGCCCGCCGAAGTAAACGCTGTCGCGATCTGCCGCAGACAATCATCGCCCGCCTGGTGCCCGTAGTAATCGTTGAATGCCTTGAAGCTGTCGACATCGGCGAGGATGAGAGCGAGCGGCTGGTGCTCGCGAGCGGCTCGCCGCAACTCGGCCTCCAGGTAACTGTCGAAGTAGCGCCTGTTGGCGATTCCCGTCAACCCGTCCTGGCGGGAGAGTTTTTCCAGTTCGCGATTGGCTGCCGCCAGGTCGCGAGACATGTCGAGCACTTTGCTGCGCATGCTCTCGATCCGGTGCAGCGCCCGGATCTTGGCATTCAAGACGACAAAACTCACCGGCTTTACGAGGTAATCGTCTCCGCCCGCCTCGATCGCGCGATCGAGATCCTGATCGGCTTCCTTGGAACTCAGGAAGATGATCGGTACCCATTCATCGGGGCTGCATTCGCGCATTCGCCGGGCGGCTTCGTAGCCGTCCATGACCGGCATCACCACATCGATCAGTACGAGGTCGGGACGATCCTGCTGGTACAGCTTGAGGGCCTTGCTTCCATCATCGGCCTCGATCACGGAGTGGCCCATTTTTTCGACCAAACTCCGAAGCGCGGCGAGGATCGTGGGTGAATCGTCGACAATCAGGATTCTCATTGCTCTGCGTCGAGGCCCGGGCCGGGAATCAAGGATACCACCCCTGTCCCTTTCACCCGGAGGTCCGCAAGAGCGTCCGGATATCGGCCGCGAGGCTGGCGGCGTTTCCATACCGCGCGAACAGGCGCAGTCGCCCCAGCGGATCGAATAGGTAGCTCCCCGCCGTGTGGTCCACGGTGTAGCCCTCCGGTGCTTTCCCCGGGACCTTCTGGTAGAACACCCTGAAATCCTTGGCCACCTTGGCGATCGCCGCGTTGTCGCCGTACAGTCCCAGGAAGCTCGGGTCAAAAGCCGAAACATAGCTCGCGAGGAGCTTCGGCGTATCCCGCTCCGGATCGACCGTGACGAAGAGAACCTGCAGTCGTTTGCCGTCTTCCCCGAGCAGTTCCCTTACAGCCTTGAGCTCCGCGAGGGTCGTCGGGCACGCGTCGGGACAGCGCGTGTAGCCGAAGAACATCGCCACAACCTTGCCCCGAAAATCGGCGAGCGAGCGGGACCTGCCGGTGTGGTCGGTGAGCGTGAAGTCCTTGCCGTAATCGGCACCGGTGATGTCGGTGTTCCTGAACGAGGGGCCGGATTTGTCGCACCCGACCGTGGCAAGCGCGGCAACCAACAGCGCAACTGAGGCCCGCACGGCGGCACTCAAATCGAAAGATAGTGGTCCGCGAGCAGCGCGGCGAAGAGCGCCGCGAGGTAGGCGATCGAATAGCGGAAGGTCCGTCGCGCGAGCGCGTCGCTGTAATTCACGTAGAGCCTCACCGCATAGCCGACGAACACGCAATTCAACCACACCGCCGAAACGAGGTATAGCCAGCCGCTCATTCCGTACGCAAAGGGGAGCAGAGCGGAGGCGAACAGGACGAGGGTATACAGCAGCACGTACAGACGCGTGAAGCGGTGCCCATGGGTCACCGGGAGCATCGGCAGCCCCGCCTTGGCGAAATCCGCCGTTCGGTAAAGCGCCAGCGCCCAGAAATGCGGCGGTGTCCAGGCGAAGATGATCAGGAACAGGAGCAGAGCCTCGGGTGCCACTTCCCCCGTTACCGCGGCCCAGCCGAGGACCGGGGGCATCGCTCCGGAAGCCCCACCGATGACGATGTTCTGCGGCGTCATCGGCTTGAGCAGCACCGTATAGACGACGGCGTAGCCGACGAAAGTGGCGAAAGTCAGCCACATGGTGAGCGGATTGACCAGGGCGTACAGCACCCACAGCCCCGCGCCGCCGGTCGTGCCTGCAAATACCAGGGTCTGAAGCGAGGTCAACTCCCCGCGAGGCAGAGGTCTTGAGCGCGTGCGCGCCATCACGGCGTCGATTCTCCGCTCGACCAGACAGTTGACCGCGGCCGCGGCACCGGCAACCAGCCAGATGCCGATGGTCGCCGCAAGCAGGAGCCTCGGCGAAACCATGCCGGGCGCCGCGAGCAGCATGCCTATCACCGCGCAGAACACGATGAGCGACACGACGCGCGGCTTGGTGAGGCTGAGGAACTGTCGCGGGCGAAAACCGGCGGTCGAAGCGAACTGCATGGGTTCAAATCTTATCACGCTTGTTTCTCATTCCTAACCGATGCGCGAAGCTTTCAGCAGGCGCGCAAGGTCCCTCGTCATGCGCCGCGCGTCGGGATCACCCGGGAACCTCAACATCAGGTTGCCCAAAGGATCGATCAGGTAAATGTGGTCGACCGGGGTTCGCGCCGCCGGAAATCTCGCGAGAGGCGCGCTTCCCGTTGCGCGCACGATGTTCATGCCCGGGTAGTCGCGCAACACGGCAGGGTCGGGCGAAACGGAGTCGCTGAGAATCCAGACCCGTTCGATCCTTTCCGCGTCCTTGCCCTGTGCAAGGCGCGCCTGGCGCATGTAGAGCAGCTTCTTCCTGCAGGCTTCGGCGCACGACCCCGAGTCGACTTGCAGAATCAGCCACTTGCCACGCAGCTGCGAAAACTCGAAGGGCCTGCCGTCCCGCCACTGCATTTCGCGCTCGGGAAGGGCATGAACCTCGATCAACTCTCCGTAATTCAGGCGCGTCTGCGGCTGCCATACGAAATACGCGAACCACGCGGCCAGCGTGGGCGCGGCGCACACCGCCAGGATCGCGAGCGCGACGCGCCTGCCCCGGCTTCGACCGGCCTCAGTCCCGGCCGGAGTCGAGTCGTTTGAAGCCGAGTACGACATAGAGT
>JBATEB010000357.1:0-3048 GCA_049663805.1 Burkholderiales bacterium
ACTCACGCCGGCGCAACGCGACGCCTATTGGTCGAAGACGTCCCGCCTGATGTGGATCATCATGACCCTGTGGTTTGTCTTCAGCTTCGGTGTCCACCTGTTCGCGGTGCAGCTCAATGAAATCAAGTTCCTCGGCTTCCCGCTCGGCTTCTACATGGCCGCTCAAGGGTCGCTGATCGCGTTCGTCGTGCTGTGCTTCTGGAACGCGTACGCGCAGAACAAGATCGACCAAGAATTCGGCGTCAGCGAAGACTGACCGGAAGGGAGAACCAGCCATGCAACAAGCGGCAAAAACCGGCTTCGTCGCCAACCTCGGCAAGATCTACGGCATTTACACCGGTGGCTTCATCGGGTTCGTGCTCGTCCTCGCGGTGCTGGAGCAGATGGGGGTTCCCAACAGGATCCTCGGCTACTGCTTCGTGTTCCTGACGATCGGCGTGTACGCCTACATCGGGTGGCTGTCGCGCACCATGGAGCTGTCGGAGTACTACGTGGCCGGCCGCGTGGTGCCCGCCTTCTACAACGGCATGGCCACCGGCGCCGACTGGATGAGCGCCGCCTCGTTCATCTCGATGGCGGGGGGCCTCTTCATCTCCGGCTACAATGCGATCGGCTACGTGCTCGGCTGGACGGGCGGCTACGTGCTGGTGGCGGTGCTGCTCGCGCCCTATCTGCGCAAGTTCGGCCAGTTCACGGTGCCCGATTTCCTCGGCGTGCGCTACGAGGGCAACACCGCGCGCGTGTGCGGCGTGATCGTGCTGTTCTGCGCCTCCTTCACCTACATCGTCGCGCAGACCTTCGGCATCGGCATCATCACCTCGCGCTTTCTCGGCATCCCGTTCGAGGTGGCGATCTTCGCCGGCCTCGTGGGCATCCTGGTCTGCTCGATGCTGGGCGGCATGCGCGCCGTGACCTGGACGCAGGTGGCGCAGTACATCATCCTGATCATCGCCTACCTGACGCCGCTGGTGTGGCTGTCGACCAAGTTCTACGGCAACCCGATCCCGGAGATCGCCTACGGTCAGGTGCTCGACCAGATCGGTGTGCTGGAGAAGAAGCTCGGCATCATCCGCGCCCACGCCGCTCCGTACGTGGACGCTACCGGCAAATTCAGCTGGAACGAGTTCCACAACTTCTGGGCGCTGGTGCTGTGCCTGATGGTCGGAACGGCTTCCTTGCCGCACATCCTGATGCGCTACTTCACGACTCCGGACGTGCGCCAGGCGCGCGCATCGGTGGGCTGGAGCATCTTCTTCATCTTCCTGCTCTACTTCACCGCTCCGGCGTACGCCGCGTTCGCCAAGCTGGAGGTCTACCAGAGCGTGATCGGCCAGCAGATCTCGACACTGCCCGCGTGGGTGCAGAACTGGTCGCAGGTCGGCGGCCTGCTCACCATCGCCGATGCGAACGGCAACGGCCTCGTCGATCTCACCAAGTACGCGGTCGTAGGCCCGGTGCTGGATTTGGGCGACATCAGGATTCACCAGGACATCATCGTGCTGTCCATGCCCGAGGTGGCAGGTCTGCCCTACGTGGTCTCGGGCCTGGTCGCTGCCGGCGGGCTGGCCGCGGCGCTCTCGACCGCGGACGGGCTGCTGCTCGCGATCGCCAACGCCCTCAGCCACGACATCTACTACAAGCTGATCGACCCGCACGCGAGCACCCGACGGCGCCTCGTCGTCGCGCGCACGCTGCTGGTCGCAGTGGCGCTCATCGCGGCGGCGGTGGCCGGAACGCGGCCCGCCGGCATCATCCAGATGGTCGCCTGGGCGTTCTCGCTCGCGGCGGCAGGGCTGTTTGCGCCCCTGGTGCTCGGCATCTGGTGGAAGCGCACGACCTCGATCGGCGCCATCGTGGGCATGATGGCCGGGTTTGCCGTGTGCCTGTTCTACCTCATCGCGACGCAGTACTTCGCGATGCCGCTCTGGTTCGGCATCCGCAACATCTCGTGCGCGCTGTTCGGGATGCCGGTGGCGTTCATCCTGACCTGGGCGATCAGCCTGATGACGGCAGCGCCTTCCAAGGAGATGCAGGAGTTCGTCGACTCGATCCGCATCCCGAAGGGCGAAGTGGCCTGGGCCGGCAAGGCGCACGAATAGAAGTCCGCATCGCACGCACGCAGGGCCCGCTCAGGCGGGCCCTGTTTTTTTGTCTGGGATAGGATAGGAGCATGCCGGGCCAGGACATCTGGTGGTCGTATTGGTACTTCCACCTGCTGAATTACGCGTTCGCGCTGCTGTTCTGGACGCTGATCGGGCGCTGGATGTTCGCTTTTTTTCTGCCCCCGGACTCGCCCAACTACATCTACCGCTGGTTCCGGCGCCTGACCAACTGGCTGATGCCGCCGGTCGCCTTCATCACGCCGTCGATCATGCCGCCGGCAGCGCTGGCGCTGGTCGCCGCCTTCTGGGTAGCAATGGCGCGCGTGGCTTTCTTCGTTGCACTGCACGCCGCGGGCCTTACCCCCCGCATGGCGGGATAGCGCTCCCGTGCTCGATCGCCAGACGCTGTTCCTGTTCGTGCTGGGCATATCGGTCGCAAACGGAATCTTCTCGCCGTTTCTCAATATCGCTATCCCGGTCGCCGCGGTGCTCCTGCCGGAACTCTTCCCGAGAACCGTTGAATGGGTGCTGTTCTGGAGCTCGGTGCTGCTCGCGAGCGCGACGCTGCTGTTCGCCGGCGTGCCCGCCGCGCTCTACGAGCGCCTGGTCGAGCACGAAGGCACGGCATCGATGTGGATCTGGCTGGCCGGCGTCGCGGCGCTGACCTTCCCCGCCGCGCAAAGAGCGCTATAGGGCGCCCCCCAGGTCGCGGCCGACCGCAGCGACGTCCACCTCGCGCCGGAAACGGTCCGAAAAACCGACGAAGTTGAAGTGCACCGCGCCGACTACGACCGGCTCGTCGAATTCGCGATAGCTGTGATGGATCGGCAGCACCTCGAACAGGCGCCTGCCCGCCGCCGCCGCGATCTCGGCGAAGGGCGGAGGCGGGCCGGCGCGCGCGGCGCTCAGCTTCGCGGGCAGGCCGGCGATCAGCTCGTCCCACCCC
>JBATEB010000358.1:0-6152 GCA_049663805.1 Burkholderiales bacterium
CATTCGCCATGTAGACCACGGCGCCCTCGAATTCGAAGTCGGAGAGGTCCGCGGCACCGCCGCGCGGCGGCATCGCGCCCAGACCCCTGGCCGCGTCCCGGGTGAGCGCTCGTTGACCTTTCGCGACGCGTCGCGACCAGTCGCGCCGGTCGCCGAACTTGGGCGCGTTGGCAACCCCCGTCGCATGACAGGCCATGCACACGGTCTTGTAGACTTCTTCGACGGACTTGACGGTCTTGCTGCCGGGGCCGAAGGCCGTGCTCACCTCGGCTACCGGCTTGATGCGCCTGCCGACTTCGTCGGCGGACATCGCCGGGCTGTCCTCGTCGTGAATCCTGCCGCTGGAGGCAAGCTGCGCGAGCAGCGTGATGACGATGATGGGCACGATGAACGCGAGCAGAACGACGGTGACGAGCTGCCTGGGCGTTTTGATCAGCGATGGGTGCGCGTGATCTTCGTTCGCGCTCATTCGGGCGCCTTTGACGACGTGGAAAAGGGGGGAATTATAGCGTCAAAGGAGCGGCCGGCGAAGCGCGCGCGGAGCGCTTGCCGCGCTTTTCTCGAAGACCGATAATCCCGATCAGTCCAAACGGAGCTTCGAGGCGTTGTGCGCCCGCGCATTGCGCTTTTCCCATGCTCGATCCCATCGTAATAGAAGCATCGATCGACCGCGCGCTCGCCGAGGACATCGGTTTCTGCGACCTGACCTCGGAGCTCGTGATCCCGGCCGAGGCGCGCGCCGAGCTCGCGCTCAACGCGCGCCAGGACGTCGTCGTCGCCGGGATCGACGTCGCCGCGCGGGTGTTTCGCCGCCGCGTGCCGGACTGCCGCGTCGAACTGCGCGTCAGGGACGGCGAGCGCGTCAAAGCCGGCGCCGCGATGGGGCGCGTCGAGGGCGAGGCGCGCGGCCTGCTCGCGGTGGAGCGCACGGCGCTCAATTTCCTCCAGCACCTCTCGGGCATCGCTACGCTTACCGCGCAATACGTCGAGCACCTCTCGGGCACGCGCGCGGTGCTGATCGACACGCGCAAGACGACGCCGGGCCTGCGCGCGCTGGAGAAACACGCCGCGCAGCTGGGCGGGGCGCGCAACCATCGCCTGCGCCTGGACGACGGCGTGCTCATCAAGGACAACCATATCAGCGTGTGCGGCTCGGTTGCCGCCGCGGTCCGGCGCGCCCGCGCGGGGGTTCCGGTACTCACCAAGATTGAGGTCGAGTGCGATACGCTCGATCAGGTGAGGGAAGCGCTCGAGGCCGGGGCCGACATGATCCTGCTCGACAACATGAGCCTGGAGGAACTGCGCCAGGCGGTGGCGCTTTCGGGCGGGCGTATCCCGCTCGAGGCCTCGGGCGGCGTTCGCCTGGAGAACATCCGCGCCATCGCCGAGACCGGCGTCGATTTCATCTCGGTCGGCCGGATCACGCAGTCGGCGCCGGCGATGGACATCGGCCTGGACGCCGTGATCAGGGGATGAGCGTGGCGCACCGCTCGGTATGCCTGTTCTGCTCCGCGGTCGAGGACCTGCCGCCGGCGGCGCGCGAACTCGCCGCGGAGTTCGGCACCGCGTGCGCCGGGCGCGGACTGCGCCTGGTCTACGGCGGAAGCGGCCGCGGGCTGATGGGGATCGCCGCGCGCGCCGCCGCCGCCGCGGGGGGCGAAGTGCTCGGCTTCATGCCGCGCCACCTGGTGCGGCCCGAGCGCGCCGCCGAGGAGATCGGCACGCTGGTGATCGTCGATTCGCTTGCCGAGCGCAAGCACAAGATGGCCGAGGCCGCGGATCTTTTTGTCGCGCTGCCGGGCGGGATCGGGACCCTCAACGAGCTGATCGAAATGCTGACCCTCAACGATCTCAGGCTGCAGGACAAGCCGGTGATCCTGTGCGCGAGCGACGGCTTCTGGCAGCCGTTCGTCGAAATGATCGAGCGCTTTCGCAGCTACGGCGTGCTGCGGCCGAGCATCGAGCGCTCGCTGCGCGTCACCTCTTCGGTTGGCGAGGCGATGAGTGCAATCGAGAATTGGCTATCGCCGGCCCGCCGCGAGGAGGCCGCCGCCTCGCGCGGTGTATAATTTCGCTCCCCGCGCCCGTAGCTCAGGGGATAGAGTGATGGCCTCCGAAGCCATAGGTCGCGCGTTCGATTCGCGCCGGGCGCGCCAGAATCTTCCTCCGGCGACGCCGGCGCTGCCGATTTGCCCTACAGCGGCCTGATCTGCACCTTGCGGAACTTCACCACGCCCGCGGCGTACTGCAGGCCGAGCGGCCCGCTCTTGAATTTGCCGTCGTGCGCGTCGGCGGTTTGCACGCCGTTCAGCACGGCGGTCAGTCGATCTCCCTTGGCGGTGATCTCGTAGACGTTCCACTTGCCGCCGGCCTTCGGCATCGGCGAGACCGGCGAGATGTGGACGATGGCGCCGGTGCCGTACTTCGGGTCCTTGCGCTCGTCGAAGATATTGGCTTCGTAGCAGGTTCTGTCGGTGACCTTGTTCAGGTCGGAGCAGCGCATGTAGATGCCGCTGTTCGCGTCGTGGCTCACCCAGAACTCGACCCTGACCTGGAAATCGGAGTACGAGTTCTTGGTCATCAGGAAACCGTTCGCCTTGCCGGTCTTCTTGTCCGCCACGATGGCGCCGTCCTCGCCGCGCCAGTTGGCCTCGCCGATGCGGTTCCAGTTGTCCAGGCCGGATGCGCCGTCGAGCAGCGTCGTCCATCCGGCGTCCATCTTGCCGGATCGCATACCCGAGCAGCCCGCAACGGCGATGACGAGCAGACTTAGGGCGATAATTGACCGTCGTTTCATAGCTCCTCCTCCTTATGACACTGGTTGAATTGCCATGTCCCGCGCCGCATTCTAGCGTGTGCAAGACGTTTGGGTGGGGATCCGCCTCGGCGGCGCGCTTCGCGAACGTTTGACGGATAATAGGCCTCCGACGACCCCCGTTCCTCGGGAGGCTCGCATGCGTCGCTGCGCCGTTCTGACCGTTCTGCTCGTCCCCCTCGCCTCCGGCGCGTTCGCCGGCGGCTCGAACTACGGCATCGCCCCGGGGACGAAGGAGCTCTCCGGGAGAATTTCCGAGTGGGCGGTGCCGACGCCGAAATTCGCGCGCGATCCCGCGCCGGGCCCCGACGGCAACATCTATATCGCGGTGATGCAGGGCGACCGCATCGCGCGCTTCGACACCAAGACCCACAAGTTCAACGAATGGGATCTGCCCGAGGGCGCGCACCCGCACGGGCTGCTGGTCGACCGGGAAGGCACGGTCTGGTACACCGGGAACGGCAACGGCACCATCGGCGAGCTCGACCCGAAGACGGGGAAGGTCAGGCAGCACAAGGTGCCCTCGGGCGGCAGCCCGCACACCATCGTCATCGACGACTCCGGCACGCTCTGGTTCACGAACCAGCGAGGTTCTCTCGGGCGCCTGGATCGCAAGAGCGGCGCGATCGCCGAATACCGCATGTCGGGCGGACCCTACGGCCTCGCGCTGGACAAGGAGGGCAACGTCTGGGTGTGCCGCATGGGCGCGGATGCGCTCGGCAAGCTCGAAGCGAAGACCGGGCGCATTACCGAACTCTCCATGGGCCGCGGATCGCGGCCGCGGCGCGTCGCTACGGCGCCGGACGGCACGCTGTGGGTCACGCTCTACGGCAGCGGCAAGCTCGCGCAGGTCGATCCGGCGGCGGGCAAGGTCGTCAAGGAATACGCGATGCCCGCGGGAGCCGACGGCGGGCCGTACGCGGTGACCGTCGACGCCGCCGGGCGCGTGTTCGCGAACGAGATCCAGACCGACACCGTCGCGGTGTTCGACCCGAAGACCGGGAAGTTCCGCGTCTACAAACTGCCCTCGAACAACGTCGGCATACGCAAGGCGATCGTCGACGCACAGGGGCGCTACTGGTACGTGGGCTCGCACAACGGCAGGCTCGGCGTGCTCGAGTAGCACCGGCCGAGCGGCGCCGGCCGGCGTCAGCGGCGGCGCCGCGGCGCGCGCAGGACCCAGAGGGCGAAGAGCGCGATGATCGTCGCGGGGATGAAGATTCCGTAGCGCCGCATTTTCTTCTTCCTGCGCTCGGTTTCCGCGTGCTCCTCGGCCATCAGGCGCGCGAGCCGCTCCTCGGGCGTTTCCTTCCGCTTCTCCTTCAGCGGCGGCTGCGGCGCCTGTGGGGAGGCCGGGCGCGCGGCGGCCGGCACGCCCGCCTTGCGCGCTTCGGTTTCGCGGCGCGCCTGGGCGATGAGTTCCGCTTCCCGCCTGGAGATCCTCTTGTCTTCCATGGCTACATCAGAATGATATCGAATTGTTCCTGGCCGTAGCTCGTCTCGACCTGCATCGAGACGGGCTTGCCGATGAAATCCCCGAGCATCGCCAGGGAGTGCGATTCCTCCTCGAGGAACAGGTCGATGACCGATTGCGAGGCGAGGATGCGGAACTCGCGCGCGTCGAACTGGCGCGCCTCGCGGAGGATCTCGCGCAGCACCTCGTAACACACCGTCTTGGCGGTCTTGACCACGCCCCGGCCGCCGCAGACCGCGCAGGGCTCGCACAGCACATGCTCCAGGGACTCGCGCGTGCGCTTGCGGGTCATCTCGACCAGACCCAGCGCCGAAAACCCGCTCACGGTGATCCGCGTGCGGTCGCGAGCCAGCGCCTTGCCGAGCTCGGCGAGGACGGCCGCGCGATGATGCTCGTTCTGCATGTCGATGAAGTCGACGATGATGATCCCCCCGAGGTTTCGCAGGCGCAGCTGGCGCGCGATGACCTGCGCCGCCTCGAGGTTGGTCTTGAAGATGGTGTCGTCGAAGTTGCGCAGGCCGACGTAGCCGCCGGTATTGACGTCGATGGTGGTCATCGCCTCGGTCTGGTCGAGGATGAGGTAGCCGCCGCTCTTCAGCTCCACCCTCCGGGCAAGCGCGCGCTCGATCTCGTCCTCGACGTTGAACAGGTCGAACAGCGGTCGCTCGCCGGTGTAGTGCTCGAGCTTCGCCAGCACCGTGGGGGTGTACTCCCCGGCGAACGCCTGGAGTTTCTGCAGGTTCTCGCGCGAATCGACCACGATGCGGCCGGTGCCCTCGCCCGCGATGTCGCGCAGCACCCGCTGCGCGAGCGACAGGTCCTGGTAGAGCAGGGTCGGCGCGGGCGAGGTGAAAGCGCGTCCGCGGATCCCCTGCCAGAGCTTCCTCAGGTACTCGATGTCGGCGCGCAGCTCCGCATCGGTCGCGTTCTCGGCGACGGTGCGGATGATGAAGCCGCCGGTCTCGTCGGCGGGCAGGAGTTGCGCGAGCTTCTCGCGCAGCAGCTGCCGCTCGGTCTCGTCCTCGATCCGCTGCGAGATGCCGATATGGGGATCCTGGGGAAGGTACACGACCAGCCGGCCGGCGATCGAAACCTGGGTCGAAAGGCGCGCGCCCTTGGTGCCGATCGGATCCTTCATGACCTGGACCAGGAGCGGCTGGCCCTCGCTCAGGATCTTCTCGATCGGCTTGCCCGCGCCGGAGCCGCCCTGGCGTTCCTCCCAGATGTCGGCGACGTGCAGGAAGGCGGCGCGCTCCAGTCCGATCTCGACGAAAGCCGACTGCATTCCGGGCAGCACGCGCGCGATGCGCCCGACGTAGATGTTGCCCACCAGTCCGCGGTTGGCCGCGCGTTCGATGTGCAGCTCCTGCGGTACCCCGGCCTGCATCACCGCGACGCGGGTCTCCTGCGGCGTGCAGTTGATGAGGATGTCCTCGGTCATGCCGGTGACCGGCGCCAGCGCCGCTTTCCCCGGGTCGAACGGGTTCATCGCACCTTGAAATTCTTGAGGATCCGGGCCGTTTCGTACAACGGCAGCCCCATGATGCCCGAATAGCTTCCGTGCAGCTCGGTGACGAACGCCGCCGCCCGGCCCTGGATCGCATAGGCGCCCGCTTTGTCGATCGGCTCGCCGGTGCCGATGTAGGCCTCGATCTCGGTCTCGCCCAGCTCGCAGAAGCGCACGCGCGACTCGCTCACCATGACCTCGGCGCGCACGTCGAATTTCAACGCGAGCGCGGTCAGCACCCGGTGTTCCCGTCCCGAGAGCGCTCGCAGCATGCGCGCCGCGTCGGCGCGGTCGGCGGGCTTGCCGAGGATCTGCTCGTCGACGCATACGGCGGTGTCCACCCCGAGCACCGGGAA
>JBATEB010000359.1:0-5232 GCA_049663805.1 Burkholderiales bacterium
GTGGTGGCCGAGACCGGCCAGGGAAAATTCGCCAACGTCGTCTCGGTCGGCGGCCGGCATACGCTGTTGGCCGACGAGCCCAAGGACTACGGCGGTACCGACACCGGGCCGTCGCCTTACGACCTGCTGCTGGCGGGGCTCGGCGCATGCACGTCGATGACCCTCCGCATGTATGCCGCGCAGAAACAGTGGCCGCTGGGCAGCGTATCGGTGAAGCTCACGCACGCGAAGGTCCACGCCGAGGACTGCGCCGACTGCGAGACCCGGACCGGAAAGATCGATCGGATCGAGCGCGAGATTACCATCGAGGGCGACCTCGATCGTGCGCAGCGGGAAAAACTTCTGGAAATTGCCGACAAGTGTCCGGTGCATCGAACTCTGCATTCGGAAGTCCGCATTCACACCCGGCTGGCCGATGGCTGATCGTCAAGGGCCTGCACGCCTCACCGGCACTCCTTGGATGTCAGGCCATTTGCTGGCACACAGTTCTGGCCTCGTGGAAACGATCAGTCGGTCGGGAAATCACGACCGCCCCGACGAAAGCACGCCGATGATCGGGCAGGAGACTTTTCCCCGGCTCGTGTCGCAGCGCGCGATGAGCTCCCGCAATGTCCTGCGCAGGCGGTTCAGGTCGGCCAGCCGCGACTCCACGATCGCAAGCTTTCTTCCCGCCAGCTCACGGGTCTCCCGGCAGCTGCGCCCGTCTTCCAGGGCGAGCAGGTTCGCTATTTCCGCCAGCGTGAAGCCGAGCTCCTGGGCCCGCTTGATGAACCGGATTCGCTTCGCACTGTCTTCGGAATATCGTCGAACGCTGTTAAGGGGCCGTTCCGGTTCCGCAACCAAGCCTCTGCGCTGATAGTAACGGACCGTCTCCACGTTTACACCCGCGGCACGCGCGAGCCGTCCGATCGTCAGGATTCGATCCATGAAATGCGCTCCTTGACTCCGTACTACGGTACGGCAATTAGAATTCGATTGTCGACTTTTGCGACACGGACGGCAAGCCTGCGGTTGCGGGCTTGAATCCTCAACGTGGTGGGCAATCCAGCCTGCTGCTTGGATACTGGGTTCGAGAGAGGGCACTTATGGCAAACGTCAATCTTGAGAAAGCATCGCTGGTCGGCGGCGTGCTCGCGACGAGCTTCGAGACAAAAGAGGCCGTCGTCACCTTCGACGACGCCAGGACGAAGGTCGATGCGCTGCGCAAAGCCACCGCCACCGCCGGGTATCCGTCGATGGTGAAGCAATGAAGGACGCGACGCTGATTCGAACCGGCATCATCGGTGCCGTCGTCGCGGCACTGTGCTGCTTCACGCCGGTGCTGGTCATACTATTGGGCATCGTCGGGTTATCGGCCCTGACGGGTTACCTCGACGCGGTGCTCATACCGGCGCTGGTTTTCTTTGTCGGCCTCACCGCCTACGCTGTCTACCGGCGCAACCGCGGCCGGCGACACGCTGACCCGTAATGCGACGGCCACTGAGGCGCAACGATCTTCCGGCGCTTCGATATTCGCGAAAGAGGTTTCCATGACGACCACTGAACTGCCGAAGGGCGGGACGCCCGGCGGCGCGGAGCACTCCTTGCACATCGCCGTGATCGGCGGGGGCTCCGCCGCGTTTGCCAGCGCCCTCCGCGCCGCGGAGGAAGGCGCACGCGTCACTCTGATCGAGCAGAGCACGCTGGGCGGCACCTGCGTCAACATCGGCTGCGTGCCCTCGAAGATCATGATCCGCGGCGCGCACATCGCGCACGAGGCCCGGTCGCACGCGTTCGACGGCCTGGAGCGGCGCAGCCTGGCTCTCGACCGCCGGCGGCTGGTGGCCCAGCAGCAGGCGCGCGTGGACGAACTGCGCCAGGCGAAGTACCGGAGCATTCTGGATGCCAACCCGAGCATCAACTTGCTGAAAGGACGTGCGCGATTCAAGACGTCGAATGTCCTGGCGGTCGAGGGTCCAGACGGCGAGACCAGGGAAGTCCGCGCCGACCGCGTGCTGATTGCGACCGGCGCCTCGCCCGCGGTGCCGCCCGTTCCCGGGTTGAAGGGCATCCCGTATTGGACTTCCACCGAGGCGCTGGTCGCCGAGGAGCTTCCCGAACATCTCATCGTGCTGGGCGGCTCGGTGGTGGGTTTGGAACTCGGCCAGGCGTTTCGCCGCCTGGGCGCGCAGGTGACGGTGCTCGAACTGATGGATCAGCTCCTGCCCATCGAGGACGCCGACATCAGCGCCGGACTGCGCGAGGTGCTGGAAGCCGAAGGCATCCGCGTCCACGCGGGCTTCAAGACCGACTCCATTTCTTACGCGGACGGCCGGTTCGAATTGCGCGGCGCCGGCAGGATCCTCCGCGGCGACCGGCTGCTGGTGGCGACCGGGCGGCGTCCCAACACCGACGATCTCGGGCTGGACGCGATCGGCGTCAAGACGCTCGGGAACGGCGCGATCGAGGTGAACGAGCGCATGGAGACCGGCGTGCCGGGCGTCTATGCCGCGGGAGACTGCGCGAGCCAGCCGCAGTTCGTGTACGTCGCCGCCGCCGGCGGCACGCGCGCCGCCGTCAACATGACCGGCGGCGAAGCCGCGCTCGACCTCTCGGCCATGCCGGCCGTGGTGTTCACCGATCCGCAGGTCGCCACGGCAGGGCTGAACGAGCGCGCCGCGCGCGAGAAAGGCATGGAGGTCGAGGTGCGCAAGCTCACCCTCGACAACGTGCCGCGCGCGCTGGCCAACTTCGACACGCGCGGGTTCATCAAGCTGGTGGCCGAGAGCGGCAGCGGCCGTCTGCTGGGTGCACAGATCCTGGCGCCGGAGGCCGGCGAGATCATCCAGACGGCGGTGCTCGCCATCCGGCACGGCATGACCGTGGAGGCGCTCGCCCAGGAGATGTTCCCCTACCTGGTGATGGCGGAAGGCCTGAAGTTGTGCGCGCAGACTTTCTTCAAGGATGTGGCCCAGCTTTCCTGCTGCGCGGGATAGACGGGCTGGCCGGGTGTCTATGGATGCACGTTCGCCCTCGTGGCCGTCCTCCTTCGAGGCACGCGAGGCGCAAGTCGAAGTCGATGCCGGCGTCGCCAACGACGCGGGCATTGCATCCGCGATCGAGCGCGCCGGGTTTCGCCCGCAGAGGCCGGCGCGGTGAGCGACTTCGGCGCGTTCCAGTTGTTCGTCCTTCCCGCCGCGCTCGGGCTGCTGGGATTCGTCGAGCCCTGCTCGATCGGCTCGAGCCTGCTGTTCATCAAGTATCTCGAGGACCAGGGCGCGGCGGAGAAGATCAGGCAAACCGCGCTCTTCGCCGCGACGCGGGCGCTGTTCATCGGTCTGCTCGGCGTCGCTGCCGTAGCGGTCGGCGGCGGCTTCGTCGCCTTCCAGAAAGCCGCCTGGATCGTCCTCGGCGTGCTCTACGCGCTGCTCGGCGCGTTGCTCCTCGCCGGGCGGGCCGGCGCCCTGATGGTCGCGATCGGGCCGGGCATCGCCAGGCTGTCCGGCTTGCGCGGCTCGGCGGGCCTCGGCGTGCTGTTCGGCCTCAACATCCCCGCCTGCGCGGCACCGCTGCTCGCGGCCTTGCTCGCTGCGGCCGCGGCGACCGGAGCATCCGGGGCGACGGTCACCGCGGGATTCACTTCGCTCGCGGTATTCGGCTTCGCGCTTTCGGCGCCGCTGGTCGCCGCGGTGTTCTCCGCCCGGGCGCGGGGGCTGCTCGATGGGCTCGCGCACCAGGCGGGGCGCTTTCCGAAATGGACGGGCGCGATCCTCATCGCGCTCGGCGCCTGGTCGATCGTCTTCGGGCTATACGCCAAGGTGCCGCTCCAATGAACACCCGAACGAATCGGATGAATGCCCCGGACGCGTACGCCCGCATGGCGGCAACCGGGAAGGTGCAATTCAAGATCGGCGGGATGGCGTGCTCGTTCTGCGTGGCGAGCATCACCAAGGCGCTCGGCAGGATGGACGGGGTGCGCGACGTGAACGTGAATCTCGCGCACGAAGAAACGCTGATCGAGTACGAGCCGATGAAGGTCGCGCCGGCCCAGCTCAGGGAAACGCTGCTCGATCTCGGATACACGGTCCGGGATGCGAACAAGGTGCGCAGCTTCGAAGAGGAAGAGGCGGAGATCAAGGAGCACCTGATCAACCTTCTGACGGCGGCCGCTTTCGCGGTGGCCGCGGTGGGGGCCATATGTCGAAGGCCGGCGCATCCGGTTCATTCACACGGAAGCGTCCGATCCACAGGTCGCGCAGCTGCTCACGAAAATGAAGGGCTCGCCCGTGATAGTCGTGCCCGAGCTCGCACGCGTGCCCAAGGAGGCGCTCGCCAACGTCTACGTCTTCAAAAACGGCGTGAAAAGCAATGGTCCGTTCGAATTCCAGGCCGATGTCTTCGACAACCCTCCGGCCACGAAAGAGTACAGCCCGTTACGCACGGTCAACCTCGTTACGTGGAAGAACGCAGGAGGCGCGCGGGAGCTCAGATCGGCTGCCGAGGTGAGAAAGGCGATCGACGGAGGAGAGCTGGTCGGGGAACAGCCAGGTGTTGTCGTCAACATGCCCTTGCTCACCTGGCCCGGCGGGAATCGCTAGGCTGTTATCTCCCGACTACGTCAATACGCTACGCCGATGAAAGTGTTGAGGCAATCCGCCTTGGCGGGTGAGGGACGGCTCCTGGCCGCTTCGCGACGTGGCAGGATACGACCCGAAGGAGACGTTCGAGAAAATTGCAAAGTCCCAGCTTAGCCAATCGCCGCAGGCATGCTGATCCTTTATCAGCGCAAACCCCTACATCGGTCCTTTGCTTCTCACATTTCAAGCATTCAAACGGTCGGCCTCGTAGACCTAACGACTGAACCGCGCCTCAGGTGTCACCGTCCGTCATATTTCTTCAGAGGCCTCGGGGCATTCGCCCATCCTGTTGCTGCGGCCATCGCTGATAAACCGATCAAGTGTCCTTGGGCGGTGGCACATCCCCCTACTTTGCGCACTCAGCCCATGGTTGGAGTACCAGCCGCAGGCGCACATCAGATGCTCGCAGCGGCAGGTCACCGATGGACACAAGGTTGTGCTACCTTCTCCGCCGTGGCAGCTAATCACCTGAATCCTGTTCGTCAGGTCACAGTAAAGCGTGCGACCATCGAACAAATGCTCGAGACCATGCGGGAGTTTGGTTCGCATGGCTGGGAGGTTCTAGTCCTCTGGTTGGGAGAAGTTGAGCCGGGCGAAGGGAAGGCCCGTGTTATCC
>JBATEB010000360.1:0-2476 GCA_049663805.1 Burkholderiales bacterium
ACGAATTTCGGCGAGCGCGACGACGAGGTGCAGATCGAAACCGTGCAGCGCGCGCTCGATCTCGGAGTGACGCTCCTCGACACCGCCGACCGCTACATGAAGGGCCGGCACGAGCGCATGCTCGGGCGCGCGCTCAAAGGGCGGCGCGAGGGCGCCGTGGTGTGCTCGAAGTTCGGCAACATCGACAAGCCCGACGGCAGCAAGGCCTACAACGGCCGGCCCGAGTACGTGCGCTCGGCGTGCGAGGCGAGCCTCGCGCAGCTCGGCCTCGAGACCCTGGACCTCTACTACCTGCACCGCATCGACCCGGAGGTGCCGATCGAGGAGACCGTGGGCGCGATGGCGCAGCTGGTGCGCGCGGGCAAGGTGCGATACCTGGGCCTCTCCGAGGCCGGGCCGAATTCGCTCAGGCGCGCCTCGAAGATCCATCCGATCGCGGCCTTGCAGACCGAGTACTCGCTGTGGGCGCGCGACGTCGAAGACGAGATCCTGCCCGCGTGCCGCGAGCTGGGCATCGGCTTCGTCGCCTACTCGCCCCTGGGGCGCGGCCTGCTCACCGGGACGGTGAAGAAAATCGAGGACATCGCGCCGCACGACATCCGGCGCAGGCAGCCGCGCTTTCGCGCCGGCAACTTGGAGAAGAACCTCGAGCTGGTGAAGTCGATCGAGGCGATCGCGAAAAAGCGCGGCCTCGCCCCGGCGCAGGTCGCGCTCGCGTGGCTGCTCTCGCGCGGCGGGGACGTGGTCCCGATCCCGGGAACCAAGCAGAAGAAGTGGCTGGAGCAGAACGTCGCCGCGGTCGATGTCGCGCTGCCGCCCGAAGACATCGCCGCGCTGTCCGCGACTTTCGCCCCCGGGGCGCGCGCCGGCGAGCGCTACGACCCGGGCTACTTCGTCACCTTGGGAGCATAACCGACCACCCCGCCGGCTTCGCCGGCACCCCTCCTCAACAGAGGAGGGGAGGGTCGCGGCAGGGGTTTCCCCTCCTCTCTCGAGGAGGGGAGGGTCGCGGCAGGGGTTCCCCCTCCTCTCTCGAGGAGGGGTGGCGCGCAGCGCCGGGGTGGTTAGAATGGAGCACCGCATGTCCGCAATCGTGCCATCCAGGCCGGAGAAAGACCCGCGCATCGAGGCGGCGATCTCGCACTGGGCGCCGCGCTTCGTCGCGAACGGCGTGCCGCTCGTCGATTTCCAGGAAGTCACCGCGGCCTGCGAGCGCTGGGAGGACTGGTGCCGGGCGTGGTCAACGCGCGCCGCGGTCCACGAGGAGCTCGGCAACAAGGCGCTCGCCGCGGGCTTCACCCTCTCCGCTGGCGAGCATTTCACGCGCGCGGCGGTGTGCTACCACTTCGGAAAGTTCCTTTTCGTGAACGACATCGCGCAGATGAAGGAGGCGCACCGGCGCGCGGTCGAATGCCGCAACAAGGCGCTGCCGCACCTGCGGCCGCCGGGCGAGCGCGTCGCGATTCCCTACGAGGGCAAGCGGCTCTACGGCAACCTGCGCAGGCCCGCCGCGGCGCAGCCGTCCAGCACGCTCGCCGAGCCGCCGATCGTCGTGATGTGCATGGGTCTGGACTCGGCCAAGGAGGAGATGGACGACTACGAGAACCGGTTCCTGAAGCGCGGGCTGGCGACCCTCGCCTTCGACGGGCCGGGGCAGGGCGAGGCCGAGTACGACCTCGCGCTGTGCCCGGAATACGAGAAACCGGTGAAGGCGGTGGTCGATTTCATCGAGACCCGCCCCGACGTCGATGCCGCGCGCATCGGCATCTGGGGCGTATCGCTCGGCGGCTACTACGCGCCGCGCGCCGCGGCTTTCGAGAAACGCATCCGCGCCTGCGTCGCGCTCTCCGGCCCCTACCAGCGCTCCGCCGACTTCACCGGACGCCCGCAGATGAACGTCGAGGCCTTCCGCGTGCGCGCGAAGTGCGCCGACCTCGAGGAGGCGGGCAAGGTGGCGCTGCGCTTTTCGCTCGCGGGGATCGCGAAGAACATCACCTGCCCGATCTACATCGTCGCCGGAACGAAGGACCGCCTGACCCCGCACACGCACGCCGAGAAGCTCGCCGCGGAGGTCTCGGGGCCGCGCGTGCTCTCGGTGATCGAGGGCGGCAACCACGTCGTCAACAATCTCTGGTACCGCTACCGCGACCAGACCGCGGACTGGATGGCGCAGCAGCTCAGGCGGGCCTGATCGAAGCTCGCCTGCGTCGACGCGCAGCCTAGATCATCTTCTCCCTCGCCTGGGAGCGGCGCACCAGCTCTTCCCACAGCCCCTCGGTCTTCCTTCGGAGGACCAGCCTGGGATCCGGGTCGTCGACGAACCACAGGTCGCGCCTGAGCTCCTGGTCGAGCTCGCCCGGGCGCCAGATCACCACGCCGACGAAGAAGCGCGCGTGGTCGGACTCGGTCTCGATGATGCGATCGACCGCCTTCGCCTCGGTCGCGAGGAACAGGTCGGGAGTCATCGGCATCGCGC
>JBATEB010000361.1:0-6352 GCA_049663805.1 Burkholderiales bacterium
TTGCCGTCGGGCTGCATCTCGAGCAGCTCGCCGCGGCGGCGGCCGAGTTCCTCCATCACGCCGCCCTGGTTGGCTTCTTCCACGTCCACGGTGAGCACCTCGAAGGGCTCGCAGCGCACTCCGCCCATTTCCTTGTACACCACGCGCGGCCGCGACACAGCGATCTCGTAGCCTTCGCGTCGCATGTTCTCCAGCAGGATCGTCAGGTGCAGCTCGCCGCGCCCGTGGACGATGAAGGTGTCGGTGTCCTCGGGATATTCGACGCGCAGCGCGACGTTGCTCTTGGTCTCGCGCTCCAGGCGCTCGCGGATCTGGCGGCTGGTGACGAACTTGCCTTCGCGGCCGGCGAGCGGGGAGGCGTTGACCAGAAAATTCATGGTCAGGGTGGGCTCGTCGACTCTCAGCGGGGGCAATGCGTCGGGATGCTCGGGATGGCACAGCGTGGTGCCGATGCCGAGTTCTTCGATGCCGTTCACCAGCACGATGTCGCCCGCTTGGGCTTCGTCGACCAGCACGCGCGCCAGGCCCTCGAACATCAGCACCTGGTTGATCTTCGCCTTGAGGGGTGTGGAGTCCGGCCCATTCATGACCAGGACCTCCTGCGCCGCCTTGAGGCGTCCGCGGCGGATGCGTCCGATGCCGATCTTGCCGACATAGCTCGAATAATCGAGCGAGCAGATCTGCAGTTGCAGCGGGGCGTCGGCGTCCTCGTCCCGCATCGGGACATGATCGAGGATGGCCTCGAACAGGGGCTTCATGTCGCCGCTGCGCGCGGCGGGATCGAGACTCGCCCAGCCTTCCAGCGCCGAGGCGTAGACCACGGGAAAGTCGAGCTGCTCCTCGGTCGCGCCGAGCTTGTCGAACAGGTCGAAGGTCTGGTTCACCACCCACTGCGCGCGAGCGCCGGGGCGGTCGACCTTGTTGACCACCACGATCGGCTTCAGGCCCTGCGCGAGCGCCTTGCGCGTGACGAACCGGGTCTGCGGCATGGGCCCCTCGACTGCATCGACCAGCAGGAGCACGCCATCCACCATGGAAAGCACGCGCTCGACCTCGCCGCCGAAGTCGGCGTGGCCCGGCGTGTCGACGACGTTGATGTGCGTGCCCTCGTAGCGCACCGCGCAATTCTTGGCGAGGATGGTGATGCCGCGCTCGCGCTCGAGGTCGTTCGAGTCCATGACGCGCTCCTGCAGCTGTTCGTGCGCGGCAAAGGTGCCGGTGGCGCGCAGCAGCTTGTCGACGAGCGTGGTCTTGCCGTGGTCGACGTGGGCGATGATGGCGACGTTGCGGAGGGCGCGTGGCATGGGGTCGCGCATTGTACGCGAATTCCGGGGCCGCCACTGCGAAATCGCGCAGCCAGGCCGGCGTCGCCTATGGCATGAAACTCGGGTCTGGCAGTCCCGCAGAGAGAGTGCCAACGCGGATACCGTCAACTGAGCGCGTACTTGTTACGTTGAAACTTCCAAAGAACATTGCCGGGAGTATGCCTAAGTGGTAGTTTCGAATGCAGCGACTCCTCTGGAGGTCATCAGATGCCAGCCGAGATGAGCATCCCGATTGCCGGATTCAAGGATGTCTACGACGTCGCCGCGGTCGATCGCGCGCTTCAGGACCTCTCCCCCGGCGCGAGCGAGGGACTCAAGTCGACCTACGAGAAGATGCTCAAGGCGGGCGGCGCGCGCTTTGCCGTCAAGCTCTCGGGCGTCCCGGCGATGGATTCGCTCTACGAAGATCTGCCCAACTTCTCCGAAGTGCTCGACGACATCCGAAAGCAGATCGCGCTGTGCGCGTCGTCGAACGATCCGCTGGAGTTGCCGCCCCTGTTGCTGGTCGGGGAGCCCGGGATCGGCAAGACGCACTTCGGTCGGCGCCTCGCCCAGTTGCTCGCCACCGGCTTCGGCTTCGTTTCGATGAGTGCGGTGACCGCAGGATGGATTCTTTCCGGCGCTTCGTCGCAGTGGAAGAACGCCAAGCCGGGCAAGGTGTTCGACACCCTGCTCAACGGCAGCTACGCCAACCCGGTGATCGTCGTCGACGAGATCGACAAGGCCGGGGGAGACGCCCAGTATGATCCCCTGGGGGCGCTCTATGGCCTGCTCGAGCGTGACACGGCGTCCCAGTTCGTCGACGAGTTCGTCGAGATCCCGGTGGATGCCTCCAGCCTGGTGTGGATCGCCACCGCCAACGACGCCGCGCGGATTCCCGAGCCGATTCTCAACCGCGTCAACGTCTACGAGATCGAAGCGCCCGACCGGGACGGCGCTCGCCGGATCGCGCAATCGATCTACTCGGAGATCCGCGGAGGCCACGACTGGGGCAAGGCCTTTCCCGAGGCGCCGGCCCAGTCAGTGCTGGATGGGCTTGCCGACCTGGGACCTCGCGAGATGCGCCGCGCGCTCATGACCGCGTTCGGCAATGCCAAGCTCGCCGGGCGCGACGAAATCCAGCCGGGCGACCTGAGCGAGAGCCGCGCGGCGAAGAAACAGCGCATCGGGTTCTAGGCGCCGACCGGAGTCGCATCGGCGCCGGGCGTCAAAACGCCCGCAGGTGCGCTTCGATCAGCATCTCCGCAGCGCGGGCGACGTTTCTTGCGGGGCCGCGCACGCCCAGGGTCTGGGTCGTCACCTGCGCGCCTTCCATCAAGAGAAATAGCTGGTCGGCGAGAAGCCCGGGGTCGCGGGCCTTCATCTCCCCGCAAATCGCCCCGAGCCGGCTGCGCAGTTTCGCCTTGTGCGCCTCGATGACTTTTCTGGCGGGGTGATCCTTCTCCGTGAGCTCCACCGCCGCATTGGCCATGGGGCAGCCCCGGGCCTTGGGATCGGCAACGAGTTTGGCCAGCAGGACGAAAGCGGCCTTGAGTTGCTTGCGTGGATCCTCGGGATGCCCGCTCGCCATCGCATCCCACTCCCGCCAGAAGGTGGCGTCGTGGTCGCGCAGCCATTCAGCCACCAGCACATCCTTGGAGGGGAAGTTCCGGTACAGGCTCATCTTGGTGGTATCGGCTTCTGCGGCGATCGTTTCCACCCCGACCGCACGGATTCCTCTGCGGTAGAAGAGTTCCGAGGCCGAATCGAAAATGCGCTTGCGGGCGCTCGGTCGGCCCGCCGATTTCTTTCGGGACGCCGACACTCCGTTGATCTTGGGGTTCCTGGGCATGTTCATTCTCGGGTTGACAGGAGAGTTACCGGTCAGTATCATACCATCTGCTTCTGGTAGTGACCAGTCAGTATCTCACCGCATATTTTCGTGACCGCAGGAAATCCAGCGGCCATCAACCGGCTCTTAACAAGGACTCTTAACAAGGAAACCGTCATGATGAAAATTCGTCCGCTGCACGATCGCGTCGTCGTCGAGCGCCTCGAGGGAGAAAGCAGGACCGCCGGCGGCATCGTCATTCCCGACAACGCGGCGGAAAAACCGGACCAGGGCAAGGTGATCGCCGTGGGCAACGGCAAGGTTCTCGAGGACGGCAAGATTCGCCCGCTCGACGTCAAGGTCGGCGACCGAATCCTGTTCGGCAAGTATTCCGGCTCGACGGCGAAGATCGAAGGCACCGAATATCTGGTCATGCGCGAAGACGACATCATGGGCGTCATCGCCTAGCGTTCCCGCAATCGAATTCAACTCAGGAGTCAAGCAACATGCCTGCCAAAGACGTACGTTTTCACGAATCCGCCCGCCACAGGATGCTCGCGGGCGTCAATATCCTCGCCGACGCGGTCAAGGTGACCCTCGGCCCGAAGGGCCGCAACGTGATCCTGGAGCGCTCCTACGGCGCCCCCACCGTGACCAAGGACGGCGTTTCGGTCGCCAAGGAAATCGAGCTGAAGGACAAGTTCGAGAACATGGGCGCGCAAATGGTGAAGGAAGTCGCCTCGAAGACATCGGATGTCGCCGGCGACGGCACGACGACGGCGACGGTGCTCGCGCAGTCCATCGTTCGTGAAGGCATGAAGTTCGTCGCCTCCGGAATGAACCCGATGGATCTCAAGCGCGGCATCGACAAGTCGGTGATCGCGGTGGTCGCCGAGCTGAAGAGGATTTCCAAGCCCTGCACCACCGGCAAGGAGATCGCCCAGGTGGGAGCCATCTCCGCCAACGCCGATGCGGAGATCGGCAAGATCATCTCCGACGCGATGGAGAAAGTCGGGAAGGAAGGCGTCATCACGGTGGAGGACGGCAAGGGCCTGCAGACCGAGCTCGAGGTCGTCGAAGGCATGCAGTTCGACCGCGGCTACCTGTCGCCGTACTTCATCAACAATGCCGAGAAGCAGATGTCGATCCTCGACAATCCCTACGTGCTTCTGTACGACAAGAAGGTCTCCAATGTCCGCGATCTGCTTCCGCTCCTCGAGCAGGTGGCGAAGGCCGGACGGCCGCTGGTTGTCATCGCCGAGGAAGTCGAGAACGAAGCCCTCGCGACCCTGGTGGTCAACAACCTGCGGGGAATCCTCAAGACCTGCGCGGTGAAAGCGCCGGGATTCGGCGACCGCCGCAAAGCCATGCTCGAGGACATCGCCGTTCTCACCGGAGGGCAGGTCATCGCCGAGGAAGTCGGACTGACGCTCGAAAAGGCGACACTCAAGGACCTCGGTCAGGCGAAGCGCGTCGAAATCGGGAAAGAGGAGACCACGATCATCGACGGCGCGGGTGAACCGAAGCTGATCGAGGCGCGTGTAAAGAGCATCCGCGCTCAGGTCGAGGAAACCACCAGCGACTACGACAAGGAGAAGCTGCAGGAGCGGGTGGCGAAGCTCGCCGGCGGCGTTGCGATCGTCAAGGTCGGTGCCGCGACCGAAATCGAGATGAAGGAAAGAAAAGCCCGCGTCGAGGACGCGCTGCACGCGACCCGTGCCGCGGTCGAGGAAGGCATCGTCGCCGGCGGCGGCGTCGCCTACATCCGGGCGCGCGTCGCGCTCGACAAGCTGAAAGGCGACAATCCGGACCAGGAAGCCGGCATCAAGATCGTGCGTCGTGCCCTGGAAGAACCGCTGCGCCAGATCGTCGCCAACGCGGGCGAGGAGCCCTCAGTGGTGATGAACAAGGTCGCCGAAGGCAAGGGCAACTACGGCTTCAATGCCCAGACCGAAGCCTACGGCGATCTCGTCGAGATGGGCGTGGTCGACCCGACCAAGGTGAGCCGCACGGCGCTGCAGAACGCGGCTTCGGTCGCCGGCCTGCTGCTCACCACCGACGCTGCGGTGGCCGAGCTGGTGGAGGAGAAGGAAGGCGCCGGTCCCGGCGCTCACGGCATGGGCGGCATGGGCGGCATGGGTGGCATGCAAGGGATGGATATGTGATCCCCGCCGACACGAGAGCACCGGGGCTCGGCGGTACCGTGGGCGGGCGCGCAACCCTGAGGAGTGCCGACCATGGCCGCTGACCCGAGTCTCGAGCTCGGCAAATTGCTCGATCAATACGACGAGAAGCACCGCGCGGTGGAAGAGAGAAGGCGGCAGGCGAAATCGGATGATGAAGACTTTCAACGAAGGTTTGCCGACCTCCGGACCAACGTCGTGAGACCGGTATTCGAGAAAATGGGGGCCATCCTGCAAGAGCGAGGGCACGCCTTCAGCATTTCCGAGGATGAGTACGCCGACGAGCCCGGGGGCAAGACCACCGAGGCGGCGGTTTCCATCCGGGTTATTCCGGCAGGAATGGAATCCGGCGCCCAGGCCCCTTTGCTCTGTTTTGTCACCCGCCACTACAACAAGGCGGTGTGCATACGCAGCAGCTATGCGCTGCCCCAGTCGGGCGGTTCTGCCGGTCCGAGGGGAGACTACCAACTGGCTCAGATCGACACGGACCTCGTCCAGCTCGAGGTCTTGAAGCTGATCGCGGGCATGGTCAACAGGTAAGGCGGCGAGTTGGGCGGCCGCCAAAAAAAGGCCCGGAACGGGATCGCCGTTACCGGGCCGGATACTTCGAGCGTTTATCAGGGAGGAGTATAAACACCCGTTCAGAGCATCCCCTTCCACTCCAGGGCGTTCTGTACGTTAGCGCACATAGGTACGCTATTTTTTGAGTCCCCTCAGGCTGCGGCCAATGCGCTCCGTCAGAGCGCTGCGAGTCAAGTGTTTGATTTTACACAACTCACATTTCCTCGCGCCGCCGTTTGCGATTCTCGACTTCGGCTGCGGGCCCGGGCGCGACCTCAAGAGCTTTTCCGCGCTCGGCCGGAGGTCGTCCGGCCCGAGCTTCCTGCGCTCACCCCTCTGTGAAGCGCCGGATCAGGCGGCGGTCGTGCTTGGTCGGCCGGCCCTGCCTGCCCTGCCCCGGGTGCGGCCCGGCGCGGCGCATCGCGATCATGCGCTCGCGCCGCTCGCGGCTTTCCCCGGTTTCGGCATAGAGC
>JBATEB010000362.1:0-8777 GCA_049663805.1 Burkholderiales bacterium
GTTCCTTGAAAAACTGGCCGTTGGGAGAATGGCCGTCGAAGCGTTCGAACATCACGCGTACGCCCCGGCTGCCGCGATGCTTGAACTGGAGTCCGGCCTGAAAGGAATAACTCTTCGCCCAGCCCAATTCCCGCGACGACTGCACATCGAGGGCGGCGACAAAATCCAGCCCTCGTACCGCGCGCGGCTGAACGAACTCCGCCCCGACCTGCGCATGCGGGCGCGCAAGGCGCGGCTCGCTGTGAAGCAGATAGCCGCCGCCGCCGTAAAGTCGCAATTTCTCCCACTCATGGGAAACCAGCGTGACGACATCCTCGTATTGCAGGTTGACCCGCGTCACCGTCGGATTGTCGAGGATGAACTCGTCACCCAGATGCGAGCTCTGGTGATAAACCCGCGCCAGAAACGACCAGGGGCCATCGCGATAAGTCACCGGAATGCCGATCCAGTAATCGGCGTTGATCAGATCGGACGAAGGCGCGCTCAGATTGAAAAGCGTGAACACCGCCCCCTGCAAGCCGACCTGGGAATTGCCCGGCAGGCCCAGGAAATCCGCCGCCAGGCCGAAGTACTCGCCGAACGCCGCGTTGGCTGCGGCGAATTTCTGCCCCGATATCGTGTAGCGCTGATAGCTTACCGAGAAACGCGGCTGGCGCGGGTCGGCAATCAACGGGGCAAACAGCACCTGTTCCGGCAAGGCATACATGCCGGGTATCGCCTCCGTTTCCGCGATCTCCCTTGCCGTGCTGTCGGGCGCGGCGGATCGTTTCCGCCCGCTCCCGGGAGGTGCGCATTCCACCGGCTCGGCCCAGGTGACGTTCATATTCCTGGCTTCCTCCAGCAATGAGGCGATGTCGCGCTTCTGCCAGGGGCCAAGGCAGATCCGGGTCGATAAGGTGACTTGTTTCGCATCGATCGCCTGCACGCGCAGCCCCAATCCGGGGAAGCGGCTGTCCATCAGCGCATCGATGTAACCGCGCGAATACGACGACGGTTCCGCGGCCGGGGCGGGGCTTGCGCAAAGGAAGGCCAATCCCAGCAGCAGGATGATGCGCGAAACCCTGCCCGGGGCGGTTTTTCCGCTCATCGCGGGATAACGGGCGGCAAGCGCGCGAAAAACGGCACCCTGCGGATGGAACCGGGGAGACGTCGGTGCGGCAGAAGCTGCCCCACAGCCGGAAGGCTTTTCAGGCAGGTTGCAACGCTCCGATTGGAGCGAGTGCGGCGGGTGCGGCCCTTGGACGCTCCGGGAAGTCGAAATTCCGCAGCAGGCGATCGTATTCCCGTTTGACGATCGCGTAGCACTCGCAGGCCCGCGCTTCCAGCCCGGGCCGGTCGAGCACCTCGATGCGCCCGCGTCGGTAGTGGATCAATCCGGCCGCCTGCAGTTTTCCGGCCGCTTCAGTGACGCCTTCGCGGCGCACGCCCAGCGTGTTCGCGATCAATTCCTGCGTCATGCCCACTTCGTCCGTGGGCAGCCGATCGAGGCTCAACAGCAGCCAGCGGCACAGTTGCTGCTCCACCGAGTGGTACCGGTTGCATGCCGCAGTCTGCGCCATCTGCGTGATCAGGGCCTGGGTGTAGCGCAGCAGCAGGTGCTGCAGCGCGCCGCCGCGGCTGAATTCCTCCTTGAGGATTCTCGAGGGGAGGCGGTACGCGTGGCCGGCGCTCACCACCTCCGCCCCGCACGGCGTGCTCTCGCCACCCAGGAACGATGCGACGCCGATTACGCCTTCGCAGCCCGTGACCGCGGATCCCACTGAAGTACCGTCCTGCGCCCCGCAGCACCGGGAAACGATGCCCTCGGTGAGGAAATAGAGGTAGGGTTCCCGGTCGCCGGCGCGGTGAAGCGTCGCCCCCGGTGGCAAACGAACGGGCTCCAGGTGCGGCAGCAGCCGCTCATAATCCTCCGGCGGCAGCGCTGCAAGCAGATGGTTGTACCTGGGCGCCTGTGCGGCGGATTCGCCGCGATACCCGTCGCCGGGCGCCCAATACGGTTCCGGAACCGCCTGAAACACATGCTGTCTCAACATTGCGAATACCCCCCGATGAGAAGCGAACGGCCGGTCGAACGATCCGTTCAATATTGCACGGTACAGGGTCGTCGCTACTTGATATGGATCAACGCCGGTGTCCGCTGTCCGCTATGTTCGCAGGAGAACAGATAGAGCGTAGAATACGCCGATTCCGGGCTGGAGGGGACCTTGGACTGCGACCCTGATTGGAGGCGACCATGAGCGGGAATATCGCCGCAGCCGGGCCCCGTGCCCCGACTCAGAACAATCTTATCGCCGCGCTGCCCGCGGCGGATTACCAGCGCCTGCTGCCGGACCTGGAACTCGTGTCGCTGCCGCTCGGCATGGCGGTCTACGAGTCCGGCGGCAGATTGGACTACGTGCATTTCCCCACCGACTGCATCGTGTCGCTCCTCTACGTCATGCAGGACGGAGCGTCGGCGGAAATCGCGGTCGTGGGCCATGAGGGCCTGGTCGGCGTGGCGCTGTTCATGGGCGGGGAATCCACGCCCAGCCGGGCGGTGGTGCAGAGCGCCGGCCACGCGTACCGCCTCGCATCCAAAGTCCTCAAGCGGGAATTCGAGCAGAGCCACCCGTTGCAGCACTTGCTGCTGCGTTACACCCAGGCGCTGATCACGCAGATGGCGCAGACCGCGGTGTGCAACCGGCACCACTCGGTGGAGCAGCAACTGTGCCGCTGGCTGCTGTTGAGCCTCGATCGGCTGCCCACGAACGAAGTGAGCATGACGCAGGAATTGATCGCGAACATGCTCGGCGTGCGCCGCGAAGGTGTCACCGAGGCGGCCGGAAAGCTGCAGGCGTCGGGACTGATCAAGTACAACCGCGGGCACATCAAGGTGCTCGACCGGCCCGGGCTGGAAGCGCGGGTCTGCGAGTGCTACGCGGTCGTCAAACAGGAATCCGATCGCTTGCTGCCCCGGGCCAGCGCGGCCTGACGATCGGGCCCCCGGCGCCGGGGACCCGCCCGAAGTTCCTCCCTTTCCTCGCGAGCCGCACGCGCAGGCGGGGCAAGTCCGCCCATGCCGTTCGGCGCCGGTCGCCGACCGTTCCTGCCGTACCGGGTCGTCCTTCAGGAGCGCCTGGATCCTCCCGAAAAGCCGAACAAGGTCCTCCATTATGTACGCTGGCGAACGGAAAGAACGCCTGGCGGGGCGGACAATCGCCGTGACGCCGGACCCTTGCTCAGGAGATCGACAATGAATCGGGATCGTTTCGCAGGCCTGTGGAAGCAGTGCAGCGGGAAAGTAAGAGAAGGATGGTGCAGGCTCACCGGCGACGAGCCGGGCATGGCCGCGGCGCGGCACGATCAGCGCGCCGGGTGGAACCAGGAGGGGCGCGGGATTTCGAAGGAGGCGGTCGAGCGCCAATTCAAGGAGTTTCAGGTTCGCAACCGCGATTGGGACCTCACCAATCGCTAGATGAAAGGGTATTCGAACAGGTCGCCGGCGCCGGGGATTTCGCTACGGGTTCGCGATGGCAGTCTCAGGCCACCGCGCGAACCCGGCGGTTTCCGCGGGTGTTGCCGGTTTCTATCGTTGTGCCGGATGGAGAGTTCAAATGATGCAACAACTTAAACGGGTTTCCGCTTTTTTCAGTGTTGTTCTGCTGGCGAGCATTCTGGGCTGCGCGGCCACCTCGACGCGGGAAGGCACGGGTGAATACGTCGACGACTCCGCGATCACGGCGAAAGTGAAGGCGGCGATGCTCGGAGCGTCCGGCTTGAGGTCGAACGACATCAACGTCGAAACCTTCAAGGCGGTGGTGCAGTTGAGCGGCTTCGTGGATTCCAGGGCCCAGATGGACCAGGCGGTCCAGGTTGCACAAGGAGTGGGCGGCGTGAAGTCGGTCAAGAACGACATGCGGCTCAAGTGACGGGGATGGTGCGGCGGATCGCCGCACCATCGATGGCGCTCCCTGCGCGCCTCGAAAGAAGGAAAGGAAACACCGCCATGCTCTACACCATCGCTGTCGTTCTGCTCCTGCTGTGGCTCCTGGGGCTGGTCTCCGCGACCACCCTGGGCGGTTTCATCCACGTTCTCCTGGTGATCGCCGTCGTGGTGCTCCTGATCAGGGTGATCAGCGGACGCAATCCCATCTGACGCGGCGTCAGCCGTTCAAAATCGGCGAAAGGGTTTCTCGATGAACAAGGTCATCTCGCTGGCACTTCTTGCCGGCGGCATTGTCGTCATGATCTTCGGCATCAACGCGATCAACTCGGCCGGCTCCGATATTTCCCGATTCTTCACCGGCGCCCCCACCGACCGCGCGATGTGGATGCTGGTCGGCGGCGTGGTCGCGAGCGTTGTCGGGCTGGCGGGGCTGATGCTCAAATCAAGGGCAGGATGAGCGCTGCCGCGGGGGGGTCCTCGGCGCCGGCAACGGCATGTGCGTCGGGCCCGCGTGAGACACAGGTTCTTTGTGCCTATTCCCTTTGTCGTCCCTAAAGGTCTATAGTGGCGGGCCCCCACTATTGAAACAATCGAATAGGGCGGTCGCTCGGTGCTCATCGCCTGATGGAGAGTAGGCTTGAGGGAAAAGAGAAACGCGACTTCACGATTACTGCCCAAGATCCCCACGGGCATCCCCGGATTTGACGAGCTGAGCCACGGCGGACTGCCGCGCAACCGCACCAGCCTGCTGAAGGGCGGCCCGGGCTCGGGCAAGACCGTGTTCGCCCTTCAATCCCTCGTCAACGCGGTGCGCCGGCGGCAGGAGCCCGGCATCTTCGTCGCGTTCGAGGAAAGCACGCGCCAGATCATCGCCAATGCCGCCTCGTTCGATTGGGGGCTGCCGGCTCTGGCGAGGAACAAGCTTTTCTTCCTGGACGCGCACCTGTCGCCCGAGGTCGTCCACTCCGGCGAATTCGACCTCACCGGCATGCTCGCCATGCTCAAGGCGAAGAAGGAAGAGATCGGCGCGAAATGGATCGTGTTCGACGGCATCGACGTGCTGCTGACGCTGCTGCAGAACCCGGTTGCGGAAATGCGGGAAATCTACCGCATCCGCGACTGGCTGGCGGACAACGAGGTGAACGCCGCCATCATCACGGCCAAGATCGATGGCGACAATTCCGAGATCGTCAACTACGGCTTCATGCAGTTCATGGTCGACTGCGTGGTGCGGTTCGGACGGCGCCTGGAGTACGGGGTCGCGTTGCACCGGATCGAGATCACGAAGTATCGCGGCTCGGATTTCGTCGCGGGCGAATTTCCGGTGAGCTTCGGGCCCTCCGGGATGGAAGTGGGCGCCCCCGAACCGGCCGAGATCAGGCAAGTCGCTTCGGGCGAGCGGGTCTCGGTCGGTTTCGAGCGGCTCGACACGATGCTGGGCGGGGGCTTGTTCCGCGGCAGCAGCACGCTGATCACGGGAGTGCCCGGCACCTCCAAGACGACCCTGGCGGGCAAGTTTGCCGAGGCCGCCTGCCGGCGGGGCGAGCGAACGCTGTTCGTGAGCTTCGACGAAAGCGCCGATCGCATCGCACGCAATCTGACGTCGGTCAACATCCATCTCAGGACGCACCTCAAGTCGGGCCTGTTGCGGATGTATTCGAGCCGCACCGAAACCATCGGCGCGGAAGACCATCTGGTCAGGCTCAAAGCGCTGATACGCGAGCATCGGCCGCGCTGCATGGTGATCGACCCGCTTTCGGCCATCGCCAAGGCGGGAGGGATCGCGGCGGCGCGCGCCGTCGCCAACCGGTTCATCTACCTGGCGAAGGACGAGAAAATCACCGTGATGGTCACCGCCATCAACGAGGGCGACCAGCCGGAGGCCGAAGCGACCGACCTGCAGATTTCGACGATCGCGGATACCTGGATCCATCTCTCGTATCTGATCCGCAGCGGCGAACGCAACCGCGCGCTGACCATCATCAAATCGCGGGGAACCTGGCACTCGAACCAGGTGCGCGAGCTGGTCTTGAGCGATGCCGGCCCGATGCTGGCGGACGTCTATACCGCGGGCGGCGAGGTGCTGATGGGCACGCTGCGCTGGGAAAAGGAGGGCGAGGAGAAAGCCAAAACGGCGCAGCGTCGCGCCGAGTTCGATCACAAGCGCCACGCGCTGCAGGCTGCGGAAGCGGACACCCGTTCCCGGATCAAGGCCCTGGAGCACGATCTCGAACGGCAGCGGGCCGAACTGGCGATGTACTCGAGCGACAATGAAGCGCGCATCGTTTCCTCGAGCGACCGGGAGACGGAGCTGCGCAGGATCCGCAGCGCGGACCCGGCGGGGCGCGCGGTAACCAGGACGGTGTCCTCGCTCGCGAAGCGTCGCGCCCTCGTCCGTTCCGGGAATTCCGGAAGGAAGGCCAGAAAGGGGGCGCGTCATGCGCCATCGGAAGAGTAAAGACAGGGATAGCAAATTCCCTTCCCCTCTCCCCCCCCCCCGGGGGGGGAGGGAGGCCGAGAGATGAACCCTAAGAAGACGAAACAAGGGGCATCCGGTCGGGCAGTCGCGACGGTCATGGTGATGCGCCTGTACATCGCGAACAACGCGCCCAATTCGCTTCGGGCCGTCGCCAATCTCGAAGCGATTTGCAAGGAGCACCTGGGCGACAACTTCAGGCTGGAAATCATCGACGTTCTCGAAACTCCGCTGCGCGCCCTGGCCGACGGCATTCTGGTCACGCCCAGCCTCGCCAAGGTGTCGCCATCGCCGGCCGCGAAGATCGTCGGCAACCTCAGCGATAAGAGCAGCGTGCTGCACGCCCTCGGAATCAAGGAAACAGCCGCATGAACTCCAACCTGCCCGCGCCCGACGGGAGCCCCCCTCGCCCGAGTGCCGGGGCCGGGCCCTCGGCCCGCATCCTGCGGCTGGTGAAAAGCGCCCCCGAGCGTCGGGCCATCGAAGCGGGCCAGGTCGACGCGGTCATGGACCCCGAGACCGGCAGCGCCCTCCTGCTGCCCGAAGCGCAGGCGGCGCTGCGCGAGGACCAGGCGCGCGTCCGCAGCCTGCTCGCGCTGTCCTCGGACTGGTTCTGGGAGCAGGACGAGTTCTACCGCTTCGTTTCTCACACCGGCGTCGCGAGCGGAAGTTCCGGGATCTTCGATGAAAGCATCATCGGCCAGACGCTGCGGGATCCGCCGTTCGAGAGTATGAGCGAGACCGATCGGCAGGCGCACGAAAGGTTGCTGCAATGGCGCGCCACCTTCCGCGACCTCGAGCTGAGATGCACGGACCGCGCCGGCGAGACGCGCTGGGTCAGCGTCAGCGGCGAGCCGCTCTTCGACGAGGAGGACCAGTTCAGGGGCTACCGCGGGACGATGCGCGATATCACCCTGCGCAAGCAGTCGGAGGCCCTGGCGCAGAAGACGCGTCTCGCTTGCGGGACCCTCGATGCGTTTGCCGGCCAGGTCTGCGTGCTCGACCCGGCCGGGACCGTCATCATGGCGAATAATGCATGGCGCGCTTTCGCCGACGCCGACGGCGGCATCGGAGCGGGTGTCCCCGAGGGCGCCAACTATCTCGAGACGTGCGACCAGGCCCGCGGCAACGAACGCGTGAACGGCGCCGCGATCGCAGCGGGGATCCGCCGGGTGATTGCCGGCGATGGCGCGCCGTTTCACCACGAATATGTCTGCAATTCGCCCGCCGGGCGGTGCCGGTTCAACCTGACCGCCACGCCCTTTCCCGGACAGGGCGCGGCGGCGTGGGTCGTGGTCTCGCGCGAAAACGTCACGCAGCGCGAGCGCGTCGAGCACGCTCCCGGAAGCGGCACCGAGCGCAAACGCCAGGAACGGCTGCTCGGGCTCGAGCGCAAGCCTGCAAAGGGAGACCTGATCGCAAACCGCCTGCTCGCCGCCCTGCCGCGCAAGGATTATCAGAGCCTGCTTGGCGGCCTCGAGCCGGTCACGCTGACTTACGGCGAGGTGCTCAACGAGCCCGGAGAACCGATCCGGCATGTTTACTTTCCCAACGACTGCCTCGTATCCCTGCTGACGCCGGTAGAGGGCCAGCACGCTCTGGAAGTCGCCCTGGTGGGCCGGGAAGGCATGGTCGGAGTTTCGCTCGTGCTGGGAATCGGCGTTACGTCGGTTCGCGTCCTGGTGCGGGGAACCGGGAAGGCCATGCGGATGGACGCCGGGCGCTTTCGCAAGGAGTTCCGCAAGAGCCTGCCGTTGCAGGGCGAGCTGTACCGCTATGCCCATGCAAAACTGTTCGAGGCCAGGCAAACCGCCGCGTGCAACCGCTTTCATGCGGTGGAAGCGCGGGTGGCCCGCTGGCTGCTGATGACCCGGGACCGCGTAGGGTCGGAAGAATTCCTCCTGACGCAGGAATTTCTGGCGGACCTGCTCGGCGTGCGGCGGGTCGGAGTCAGCGCGGCTGCCGGCGCCCTGCAGCGACGCAACCTGATCAGCTACGCCCGCGGCAAGATCAGGATTCTCGATGGGAGGGGCCTTCAGGCCGCCTCTTGCGGGTGTTACGAGGCCGTCACGGGCCTGTAGGACGGCGCGAAAGACCGTCCGAGCCGTGGCCCGAGTCCGCCAACCGCAGCCACCAAGGAGAACGCCATGAACATCACCTTGAGCCTCGCCCCGCTGATTTCGCTGCTCGCCGGCATTCTCATTCTGATCATGCCCCGGATGCTGAACTACATCGTGGCGGTCTATCTGATCGCCGTCGGACTGCTCGGGTTGTTCGGAGACATCCGCCTGAGATAAGGCCCTCCGGCGGCCCACGGTCGAGGCCGCGCCCCGGCCCTGCGGCGGCGCTTGCCGGTCACGCTGCGCGAATCAGGGC
>JBATEB010000363.1:0-8233 GCA_049663805.1 Burkholderiales bacterium
CGGATGATCACCACCGATCTTAAGTTCATTCGGCGCGCTGAGTAGCGTGTGCACGTACAGCGTGCTTGGAATGGACAGCGGGAACCGATTCGAATCGTGGACGTCTTCTGTGGCGTTGACGGAAGACTGCCCTGATCGCGCAGTCTTCCACCATTGATTGACGAGTACCGGTCCTGCACTTGGGTTTCGTGGGATAGGCGTGGCATCTAGCTTGTGCAGTAGTTGTGTCAAGCCGCCTGCCCACCCGTGGGCAAAATCTATCGCGTTAATCCGTTTGAGTTCGATATTGATGTCGCTGTGAGGCAATGCGTCAATCAAGACGGGGATGACAAAATCATCGAGTTTCTCTGATTTGGCAACCTGCTTCGCCATGGCGAGTTCATTAAGAGGTCCCTCCTTTGAATTTGAGGCGCGGGAGAGTACATACACGAACTTTGCCGTTCGAGTACGTAGCGTTTTTTCGATTTCCTTCCAGAAATCCTCGCCACCAAGGAGTCTGGTTAGGTCACACCAGGCTTGGTAGCCTTCTCGGGCGAGGCGAAGAGTTATCCAACGTGCGAAGCGGTTGTCTTCGGGATTGGCGTGACTTACGAAGACGACATTGCGCGCGCTCAAGAGATACTAGACCCTCTGGGCAATCGTTCGGTCATTTCGTGCGCTTAGCTGGTGCTGGGTGGATATTATCCACCCAATGCACCTCTTCCGGTTTCTCAACGACCGGAATGTCTAGATTGACTACCACCGGCTCCTGACCGACGGATAAGTAGAATGCTGGTAATCAATTCCGCCCGTCTCAGCACGGCAAGGCCTGTCGCGCGCCCCGGCAGATCCGGGACGCTGCCCTCAGCAACTCACGCGATGTCAAGAACGGGATGGTAGGTCAGTTCGCGCACTGGCGGTCTTGGTCCCTCGATGCCCCTTTGATGATCGACCGAACGGCAGCTATTGGCCGCTTACGGCCCAGTCGCAAACCGACCCAAAGCGGTCACTCAGAGGTCAAAGCTCAAAGGGCCTCCCGTCGAACTCGGCAATGATTTCGGCCGACACTAAACCCTTGGTTCTGGAGCAGCTCAGAAAGGTAAATCGTCATCTTGGGAAGCCGCCACTTCGGGCATCGCTCCTTTCGGGAGCGGCAGATTAGTGACGACATAAAGGTTCAGGATGTCGTCCCTGTCCATAAACAGGAGCTGACTGCGCTTTGAGGCGTCGAGCTTGTTGCCGAGCCAGTTCCGGGCGGATTTAGTGATCTCGCCGCCGGCAACGATGAAGGCGTGATCCACAAGGACGCGCTTTCCGATCTCCGGGTCAAAGATCTCATGCCCCAGCATCATCGTGACCTGGTTGTGGATTTCGGCGACGTTGGCGCTGCCCTCTTTAGTTACGCCCGCCGAGTCGATCTTGCCCTTTTTCGCTTGAATACCGAAATAGAGAACGTGCTGCGTTGGGAGCGTGTACTTCATCCACACATCCTTGCCGTACTCGAGCGCCTTATCCTTATGGCCGGCGGCCGTGATCCGATGGAATCCCAACTGCCGGAACAACGGCAGCAAAATCTCCTCGATGATTTCGTCCTCCGATGCATTATCGAGGTAAGCGAGTAGCTGTTCCCTTTTCTTCAGCTCAGAGGCCGAGAACGGTCGGTGAGGGTTCGTCACCGCGGACGCGACTGTCTTAGTCGCTACATGCCGCAGATAGCACTGCTTGTCTTCGGCGTAAAAAGCCTCGAAGCCTTCACGCGCCAAGGCGTTGTTGAGTAGAGCGAGTGCTCCCGGCCTATCGCCGCCTTCGTGCAGTGCATCGGCCGAGTCCATCAAGGCCTGTATGACGCGGGAGAACGTTGCCGGCGGAGTCTGAGCGTTCGAATGAGGCTCAGCCAAGATCTGCTTAACGGTATCGGCGACCCAATAGTTCCGTGTGGAGCCGTCGTGGACGTACTCGGTGTCGCATTCTTGGAAAAATCGCGTCAAATAGCTGCTGCTTCGATAGACGAAAAAACTTTCCTCCGCTTTGAAATTGCCGCAGATCATATCCGCAAGCGCCATAAGAGTGCGTTGTTTGAATTCCACAATGTCGACCTAAGCTGTGCCCTCGAGGTTGAACCCCCTGGTGGACTCGTACCGGGAGGCCGACTACAACATATCCGTAAACCCCCGTGTTACTCAAACGGCGCAGACTGCTAGCACCGTTCAGAGCCCTAGGATTTCTTGTCTATGACGACTTAGCCGGCGGCGGATGGGTCTTACGGTGCGCTTCTATCACTGACGAGATGTTTAATAGCAACTGCTTGAACTTTGAAAAGTCAATCTTATCTGCGTTCGGTCTGACTACCTTATGAGCAAAGATTACTTTGCCGTAGCAAGTGTGATCCTCGTGGTCTTTATCGGCTTTGAATGGCTTGCCCCCGACTAGGGTGTTTTTTATGTCCTCACTGAAGAAGTCCTCGATCATGGTTGCATCTGGCTTCTCAGCTGTGAGCGGTGTCGGTACCACATAAAGATTGCGAAACAGGGGTATAAATGATTTTTTCTTCGGGTCCGGAACTTTGATGACGTTCTTAATGTAGCCGAATATGTCTTTTGCACCATCGTCGTTATCGACCAGGAGAATCACTGGCTGATAGGCGCCTGGTGCCGTGAACTTTGCGAGATGATCTTTATAGAGTTTCGCGAATTTCAGAAGCTCTCCATTTCCACCCCGGAGTTCAAGAATCCGGCCCGTACTACTTATATCTTTGGAGTGCTCATTCGCTTGCTTCTTCTTTCTACGTTTGAAATAGCGATAGAAACGGATATTGATGTCTATCTCCCCGTCCGGAAGTTTTGTGGCAAGAGTCGGCACATCCAGAACCATGCTGCGAATGGCGTGTACGAGGTAGACATTGTCAGTGCCGCCTTCGCAGAGGACAACAGGTTTCGGCGCCGCGTAGAACTGGTTGAATAACAAGAATTGGCGGTAAACCGACTCTTTTGTCGCCAGCCTCATTTTCTCTATCACCTTATCTGTATCTGAGAGACCCTTCTCTACTTGGCGCATGTTGTAGAGATCAATCTGATCGATGAATGCCAGCATGCCATGGAGTGTGGACGGCCGCCCAGGGATCTTGTTTACGGATTCAGTCCCGTCACTATTGATCACCTTTTGCTCGAACTCGAAATCGCCCCTTGTTATTAGGCGGTGCGTCATTGCCCGGACTATGCGTCGATAGTTACTGCGTACGTTTACCTTACGATTGACGACCAGACCAGTAACTTCCTGGCGCGAATCGCAATACTGCATTCTCGTCTTTGATAGATTAATCGCGAAGCCGCTCTTTTCTACTAACTTCACCAGCGCGGCACCGGCAATCCAATCATGTGGTGCGTGATCAGCGCGCTTTGCGATGCTACTGGGAAACGAAGTCTTATTGGTAGAGAACGTCAGATCGTCGGCGTACCTCGTATACCGGCAGCCTTCTTTTGAAGCCAGTCGGACGAGATGCGTATCGAGCACGTGACCGATAAGGTTTGAGATGACCGGTGAGCAAGGACTACCCTGTGGGAGCGCGTCGTTATAGCAGGCAATCTGCGCCAAAAACGTCGCGACTTTGGGGTCGAGCGCAAAGTGTTTGTCCTTGATGAAAAAGCCTCGAATACGTCCAAAGTTGATGCTGGGAAAGAAGTCCTTCAGATCGACGTTGAAGACATAACGCTGTTTCCGGTGCCTCTCTCCATTGGACATGATGGAGCGCTCTCTCTTAAAGCCGTGGGAGACGTCAGACTTCCTGTCGCCGTTGTCCTCAATTTCCTTGAGACAGTTCTGGAGAAGATCCGAGAGTCGCTGTTGAAGAAGTCGCAAGCTGTCGATCGGTGCGCTGATCTTGCGAACGCCACCATAGCGCTTGGGCACATCGAATTCAGTGTACTTTAGCGCCTCGGGGAGTTTGTACAGAACGTACGCAAGTCCGCTCGTCTTAGAACCCAGAAGGGTGGCGACCTCTGCAAGAGTCGTCGCTGCCTTCAATGTTGTTAGCTGCGACATTGGGATCTAAGTGCATTTGGGGTGGGCCTACAGGCACTCTTACGCGATTCAACAGGAGACAAGTACACGTCCCAGTCATAGAGGCGATTCGCAGCATACCGCTCGCCATTTGTTTCACGTGCCACGATAGCGCAGCACAAGGTCTGTCTGTAGGCCCGGTCTTATGGTAGCACTTCGTATGATTCCGGACGGCGCGTTGCCGCGTGGGGTCCATGGCGTCGACGATCTGCCGTCTAACCTAGAGGCGCTCGGATAGAATCAGACTGATCCAGTCTGGACTGTCCGCTTCTGGCCGTTATCGGGCGTTCGGTGGAGCCAGCATGACTGTTCGGAAGATCGCGCCATCCCGAATGGAGCCGAATCGCTACGGCGCTGTTAAGGGCTGCCATATCCTCCCTCGATATTCCCTTCACCCATCACCCGCATCCCCCCGTCTTCGCCCCCAGCAAACCGCACAGCTGCTTCACGTTTTCCTGGTTTTCCGCACGACAGCTCGCCGCCTTGCCCGGCGCATCGAACAAATACCCTTCGATGGTTTTCGTTGCGTGTTTCGACAACGCCCACCCCAGCGGCGGATCGAGCTCTTCGCGCGTGTGATCGCACATGCGGAAGTGCACGTAGCGTCCCCGGCTCTCGGCCCACTCCTTCAGCCGCACCGCGGCTTCCTCGCCGTGGGCGACGCGGGTGCTGAACAGGGTACGGAGGGTGGTCAGGGCCTCGTACGCGATGTTTTTCACTCGGCCGTCCGGGCTCGGGGCGAGGTCGGCCGGCAGGCTCGGGTCGCTAGTGATCTGGACCACGACCGGGGTGTATCGCTTGCCGAGCCGCTGCTCGGCGAGCTGGAGGATTTCGAGCGCCGTCACGGCGCCGTAGTTCTCGAACAAGCCCCCGTCCTGCACGCGCCCGAGTATTTTCCCGGCGGTCTTGTCCTCGCCTTTGCCTTCGTGCCAGCTGCCGGCCGGGCTCACGTAGGGAAAGCGCGCGCTGTTGTGCGCCGCGCTGGAGAGGCGAATGTCGTAACCCAGCTCGATCAGCTGGTCGCGGGCGAGCTTGAAAGCGGGTTCCTTGTCGATGCGCACCGTGGAGGCGACGAGACGCCGCCCGTTCTCCGACCGCGTGGCGTTCAGGAGCAAGGCCGGCCAGGGCGTCTGTCCGGGCCGGCCAAGCGAGGCGAACGACTCGCCGAACATCCGAGTGCCGGTGATCTCCGCAACACCGCGTTCCCACGCGGTCTCCAGCGTCTGCGCCCGGCCCGGAAGCAGCGCCACCGGGATGAACCATTGCAACAGGTCGCGATAGAGCAGGCTGGCGGACAGCGGCGAGAGATAGTCGCGCGACAGCACCTCGTTGCTGCACTTGAGCACCTTGCCCTCGCAGTTCCCGGCGCCCGCACCCGCTACGATGGCGCGGTACACGCTCGCGCCGACGGAGCCGCCGGAGACGCCGCTGATCGCGAACACGCGATCGTGAAACGACGCCAGCCTGTCTTCGAGATGTCCGAGCACGGTGCCGGTCCAGTACGCCGCGCGGATGCCGCCGCCCGCGGTCGCCACCACGACCAGAGCGCCGCAGTCCTTGCCCGGGCTCTCGGGAGGGCAATGGACCTTCGCCCAGGCGTCGAGCGCCTCCCCGGCGGTGACGCGCAGCGCCGCGGCATCGCCGGGGAGCGGGCGGATCGCATGGTTGTCGTTCCACGTGCTCGACGCGAGCGCCAGCACCACGAGCACCGTCACGAAGGGCAGGCGCCATAGATTCCCGTAGTAGCTGATGAGGCTGCCCAGGGGCAGGAAGGTGGCGCCCCAGGCCATGAGCAGGATGAGCGCGTTGAAGGAGTTTCCCATGCCGAGCGGATCGATCATGCCCCAGACGAACATCACCACGCCCGCTGCGAGCAGCAACAGCGCCGCGACGTCCAGCGTCCCCAACTCCGTCCAAAGGTTCTCGCGAGCGGGCGCCCCGGGTTCCATCTCCTCCACCCACAATCGGCTCCGCTGCGGCTGTGCGCGGGAAACGATGCCCGCCGCCGTGCGCCCGGCCCAGCGCCGGAACACCACGAACACGGCGAACAGAACGCCCGCGAGCAGCGTAAGCCACACGTAACGCGAGGCCGGATCGCCGGCGTAGGCCAGTGCCAGGGCGCCAAAAACAAAGGGCAGCAATCCGAGCACGCGAGGCGTCCGGCTGCGGTACTTGGTGAGCAGGACCGGCTCGTTTGCCGGGGTGGTGGGAAAACGAATCTCCAGCAAGGTGCGCGTCCACAACCAGATGCTGAAGGCCCACATCAGCAGGCCCAGCACCAGCACGAAGTACTTTTCATCTTCCGCCGTGCTGAGCAGCAGGTCCTGCCCCTGGCCCGCGAACAGAAGCGCCACGCCGGCGATCAGCACCAGCAGGCTGAACTGGCAGACGTCGACGACATGGACGAACATCCGCCAGTGGCGGGCCGAATGAGTCAACAGTCGTCGATAGGTCACCAGCGCCCTCCCCCGGGAGGGTTGTTCTCCGCGCCTGGATCGAGCGACGCAGGACTGCGAGCCGGACCGGGCAAGGGGATTGAAGACGCGGCGTTCGCCGCGAGAAGTCTCGCGCTTCCTGTCGGCATGGCGGACCCTCCCGGAGCCTCTCACTTGCCAGAGGGCATCATTGCGAGGCGGCCCGCGCCGCGCTATCAGGCATTCCGTACAAATCGTGTCGGGAAAACCCTACAGAAGACTCCGGGGCTTCGATACGCAACGACTGCGCTGCTCGGCCATTCCCTGCTCGCGGTCTTGCCTCCCCTAGGCGCGATTTCCGTGGGCCTCGGTACCTGACCACGGCTTGATTTTCGTCAGTTTGGCACCCAGCGCGCGTTCCGCGACTTCCGTGTCGCGGGCCGCCTGGGCGCGCAGCCAGTAGCCGTTCGAAAGGCCGAAAAACCGGCACAGGCGCAGGTCGGTATCGGCGCTGACGGTACGCTTGCCCGCCACGATGTCGCCGATGCGCTGCGCCGGCACGCCGATCTCCTTCGCGAGACGGTACTGGCTGATTCCCATCGGCTTCAGAAATTCCTCGAGCAACAGTTCGCCGGGCGTCACGGGCTTGAGCTTGCGCATCGTCATTCTCCGTCAGTGATAGTCCACGATCTCGACGTCCTCGGCGCCGGTCGCGGTCCAGCGGAAGCACACGCGGAACTGATCGTTTACCCGTATGCTGTGCTGCCCCGCGCGATCGCCCTTCAGGGCTTCGAGCCGGTTTCCGGGCGGCACCCGCAGATCGTCCAGCCGGACCGCGATCTCCAGTTGCCGCAGCTTGCGCCGCGCCACCGCCGCGATGTTCGCGAACCGCCGGACCGGCTCGCCCGTCGACAGGGCCTGGGTGTCGGCGCACCGGAACGTCTTGATCACCGCCGGATAGTAACGCGACACGTGATTAACGTCAAACGTGACTACGGCTGCTGCCGGCCTTCTCCCTGGGACTCCTGGCGGGGCGCCGGCGAATGCGTCGTCTATAGGCGATCGCCCTCCCACCCAAGGGGAAGGTCAAGCCCGGGGCTACACCCATCCCCGGTCGGCCAGCTCCTGCTTGAGATACGCGTAGTAGATCGGCGCGGCCACCACGCCCGGCAAACCGAAGGCCGCCTCCATGACGAGCATCGCGAGCAGCAGCTCCCAGGCGCGGGCGCGGATCTGCGAGCCGATGATGTGGGCGTTGAAGAAGTACTCCAGCTTGTGGATCGCGATCAGGTAGGCGAGCGACGCCACCGCGACCGAGGGCGACACCGACAGGCTGACGATGAAAATCGCGGTGTTCGAGACCAGGTTGCCGATGATCGGCAGCAGGCCCGCGACGAAGGTCACCGCGATGAGGGTCTTGGTGAGCGGCAGCTGCACGCCGAACAGAGGCAGCAGCACGGCGAGATAGACGGCGGTGAAGACCGTGTTGAGCGCGGAAATGCGAATTTGCGCGAACACCACGCCGCGGAATGCGTCGCCCAGCCGCCGCGCGCGCTCGACCAGGGCGCGGGCGAGGGGCTGATAATCCCGCTCCGGCGTCGTCTCGTACAGGGAAATCATGGCGCCGATCACCATGCCGATCAGGATATGAACGAGCGCGCGCGTGGCTTCCGCTCCGGCGAGCCGCAGTTCCGGCGCGTGCTCGCGCAACCACTGCGCGAGCGCCTGGCGCAGCGCGTCGGCGTCCGCCGGCAGCGCCTCGACCACCGAGGGCGGGAGCACAT
>JBATEB010000364.1:0-13690 GCA_049663805.1 Burkholderiales bacterium
GACGGCGACAAGATAAAGTTCGAGATCGTCAACGAAGGCAGGATCGACCTCTCCGGCTCGCCCCACCCCCGGCTGCGCGTGCCCTGCCTCGACCGGGTCTCCTGCTTCGCGGAGAAATTTCTCGCCAACGACGACCGCTGGAACGACGAGGCGGTCCTCTCACGGGACGCGATCGACCTCGCGTTCATGATCGAGGGATGGGGCCCGGCGGCGGCGCTGGAAGGCTGTGCCCTCGCGCGCGGCGCCTACGGCGATTCCGTCGAGGCCTCGGCGCAGGCCGCGGCTCGAAACCTGATGCGGAAGAAGGATTACTTCAGGAAGTGCGTTGCCGGCCTGCGCGTCACGCGGAGCGAGACGCTCGCCTCGGGCCTGAAGAAGCTCGCCGCCGGCAAGTGGGCCGGCAAGCGCCGGAAGTAGCCGCGGAAACGCCCTCTCTGCGCCGGATTCTCTCGGGCGAGCTCGCGCGGCTGAAGGCGATCCTCGAAGCCTGAGCCGCCGCTGCGGCGCAGGGGCCCGGGCATCAGCCGTGGCGCCTGCCCCAGTCGCGCAGCGCCTTCAGCACGGGGCCGAGGCTCTTGCCCCGGTCGGTGAGCCGATACTCGAGCCGCGGGGGATGCTCGCTGTAGAGCCGCCGCGCGACCAGGCCGTGCTTTTCCAGGTCCTTCAGGCGCGCTGAAAGGGTGTTCGGCGCGACGCCCGGAAGCGACGCCTGGAAATCCTGGAAGCGCCGCGGCCCCTCGAGCAGCAGATCCCTCAGCAAGAGGATCGTCCAGCGCTCGCCGATGACGTCCAGCGTCCGGGCGACCGGGCAGTCCCCCTGTCGGTACGATCTCGCCATGGAAGGAAAATAGCGGCTTGACAGCTCTTTTGCAAGTCCCTACGATATAAATAGTGACTCTCTAACAGATAGTCATATCGGGCCGCCCGGCCCCGACAACCCGGAATGGGAGGCTCCCATGAAAACCGCCGTTCGCAGCTCGCTCGCAGTTCTCTTTCTCGGCGCGCTCCTCGCGTCGCTCGCCGCCGGAGGCAGCGGCGATCCCGCTCCCGCCGCGTCGCGGCCCGAGCTCGAGTACCTCAAGGCCGTCAATCGCGCCGCGCCGCCGAAAGACCCTCAGCTCCTGTTCCTGCTGATGGGGCAGTACGCCAGCGCCCAGCGGCACGGCGAAGGCGCCGAATTCATCTCGGCGCGCCTGAAGGAGTTCGAACCGCAGCTGTCCGAGGGGCAGAAGGCGCTCTATCTCGGGGCGATCGGGCTCCTGCGCGCCGGGCACGCGGGCGAGGTGCCGTTCTGGAGCAGGATCGGCTGGGTGCGGGACACGATCGCCATGCTGGAGGAGGCCAAGCGCAAGTCCGGCGGACAGGCGTTCCTCCCTCGCTGGATCGCGGGCGTTGTCTACGCGCAGCTGCCCGGATTCTTCGGCAAGAGGAGTGCGGCGCTGGAGGACCTCGCCTGGTGCCTGGAGAATGCGGACAAGGCGCCGCACCCGGGATGGCTCAGGGAAGTGTATTTCCAGCTCGCCTCGCTGCACCGGCAGGCCGGGGACGACGCCAAGGCGCGCGAATACCTGCGATCGAGCGGCTACCCGGGCTTCGACAAGGCGATTACCCTCACCACGCCTTTTTCGGAGGATCCGGCCTCCGGACACCGGTTCGCCTCCAAGCGCATCCGGGAAGTCGTGCCGGGCAGGGTGTATGCGCTGTCGGGCTATGAATTCACCGAATACTATTTCGTTGTTTCGGACGACCGGCGCGAGCTGATCGGCATCGACGCCGGGACGCGCCCCGATTCGGCCAAGGCGGCGTACGAGGCGCTCCGCGCGTACGCGCCCAACCTGCCCCCGCTCACGACCGTGCTCCTGACCCACGCGCATTGGGATCACGTCGGCGGCCACCGCTATTTCCGCGCCCTCGATCCGCGCCCGAGGTTCTACGCCCGCGCCAACTACCGGGAGGAGATCGCCCGCGAGCTCGACGGCCCCGGGCAACTGCTCAAGCGCTTCTTCGGCGGCGGGTTCGACGCGGAGGACGTGCGCAGCTTCAGGGCCGACGCGACCATCGGCGGGCGCACCGAGCTCGCGATCGGCGGGACGCGCATCGAATGCATTCCCGTGGAGGGCGGCGAGACGCGCGACGGGCTGCTGTTTCACCTTCCCGATCTCGGCGTGATGTTCGCCGGCGACTTCATCATGCCGTATCTGGGCGCGCCCTTCGTCGAGGAAGGCAACCTGCGGGGATTGCTCGATGCGATCGACGCCGTCACGCAAAGAAACCCGCGCTACCTGCTTCACGGCCACGAGCCGCTCACGCGATTGTTCGCGTCGGCGACCATGCTCGCGTCGCTGAAAGGCGATCTGGCCTGGCTCGACGGGGAAGTCCTCGCCGGGATCCGGCGCGGCGCCGACCGGGCCTCGATTCACGCGGCCAACCTCATCCCGCCCGGCCTCCTCGCCGGCGACCCCGACGCCCATCTGCCCTACCTCGTGATGCGCGAGAACGTCATCAACCGCGTCTACGACCAGAACGTCGGCTACTGGCAGCCGGACCTGGAAGGCATGGACCCGCTGGGCCGCGCCGACCGCGGATCGCTCCTCGTCGATTACCTCGGCGTCTCGGAGCGCCAGCTCGCCGGGGCCGCGGAGCGGATGATCGCAGACGGCAAGTACGAGCTCGCGGCGCAGGCGCTCGACTGGACGCGCGGACGGTTCCCCGGCAGCGATTCCCTGAGTGCGATCGAGCAGCTCGCGTACCTGAAGCTCATGGAGAAATACCAGGAGTTCAACCCGTTCAAGTTCATCATCTACTCGGGCCGGGCCGGCATCGACCCGCCGCAGGTTGACGCGACCCGATGAAACGCGGCGATCGTCCGACGATCACGCGCGGGGTCAGTCAGGGGACAGCGCTACTCCGGCTCCACCCCCGCGGCCTTGAGCACCTTGGCGACCGCCAGCGTGTCGGCGGCGATGCGCGCGCTCACCTCCCGCGGGGTGCCGTGCTCCGGGGTGACGCCGAGGTTCGCGTATTTCTCGCGAACCTCGGGGAGCGCGACGATGCGCCCGAGCTCGGCGTTGAGGCGCGCGACGATCGCCGCGGGCGTGCCCCGCGGCGCGGTCACCGCCCACCACACGCCCGAGCGGAATCCGGGAAGGCCGGCCTCGGCCATGGTGGGAACCTCCGGCAGCGCCGCGGAGCGCTCGAGCGTGGTGACCGCGAGCGCGCGCAAGCGCCCGGAGCGCAGGTGCGGCAGGGCGGGCACCATGTCGGCGAAGACGAGCTGCACGTTGCCGGCGACGAGATCGGCCACCGCCTGCCCGGTACCCTTGTAGGGCACGTGCACGATGTCCAGGCCGGCCGCCGCCTTGAAGCTCTCGGCGGCGAGGTGCGACACGATGCCGATGCCGCCCGAGCCGTAGTTGAGCTTGCCGGGCTGCGCGCGGGCGAGGGCGATCAGCTCCTGCACGCTCTTCGCCGGAACCGAAGGATGCACCACCAGCACCTGCCCGGCGCTCGCCACCATCGAGATCGGCGAGAAATCCGCGACCGGGTCGTAGCCGAGGCGCTTCTTCAGCAGCTTGTTGGTGACGAGCGCGCTCGAGCTGGAGAGGATCAGGGTGTAGCCGTCGGCGGGCTGCTTCGCGACATACTCGTGGCCGATGGCGGCGGAGGCGCCGGGCCGGTTCTCGACCACCACCGGCTCGCCCAGCGCCTCGGCGAGCTTTTGGCCGAGCAGCCGGCAGATCACGTCGCTCGAGCCGCCCGGCGGAAAAGGCGCGACGAACTTGACCGTCCGGCTGGGATAGGGGGCCTGCGCGTACGCCAAGCCGGCGGCGAGCGCGAGAACGGCCGCGGCGGTGAGTGTCCTGATATGGGTCGAGCTCATTCGGTCTCCCCCGTGCAAGGCGAGCAAAGGCGCATCCTACTCTCTCGCGTCAGCTTGACCCGGTCTTCTGCCCATCCCGGGCCCTGCCCCCGGTCGGCGGATAGCGTTCCTGCAGCGCCTCCGCGCCCACGTCCTCGACCCCGGCGATCCGTTCGAACACGTCCAGGCCGATGTGCCGCCCGAGCCGGCGGTAGCTTTCGAACTGCGGCTCGTCGAACCACTGATCGGCGGTGCTCTGGTGCGGGAACTCCGGATGCTTCGACTGGTAGTGCTGGATGTCCACCGGTTCGCCCCCGGACATCGAGTTCTTGATGTAGATCAGCGTGCCCAGCCGCTCGATGCCGGGGTACTTGATGGTGCCCACCGCGAAGTGCGCCTTGCAGGGGCCGTTCGCCTCCTTCGGACGCAGGGCGTCGACTTCGATGTCGATCTCCACCCCGAGGTCGGTCTCGCACTTGAGGATGGCGTTGCCGAGGTCCTCGAAATCGTACTTGGGGTCGCAGCCGGCGTCGCAGGCGACGATCACCGCGCAGCGGCGCCGCACCAGCTCGTAGACGCCGAGGTTCTCGAAATGGCCGCCGTCGGAGAGATAGAGGAAGCGCGAGGCCTCGTTGGTGTCGGCGAGCAACTCGCGAAAGAGATAGTGGTTGGAAAACACCGGCCCCGGATCGCGCCAGGCGCGCCGGCTCGCGGTGTTGCCGCACCAGCGGCCGAGGCGCACGTTGAACACCGTCATCAGGAAGGCGAGGCCGGGCGAGGTATGGTAGCCCTGGTTCGGGCTCGCCGCCGCGCCGGAAATGGCGAGCGGAATGCCGAGCTTCATGCCGCCGCCGCCGTAGATCTCCATCGACCGGTAGCCGCCGCGCCGGCTGCGCTCGTAGCGCAGCTCGTATCCGGCGAACAGCGGCGAGAACGTGAAGCTCGCCGCCTTGCGCTGCTGCCAGCCCAGGTCCTTGGGGTTGGCGAGATTGAGCGCCGTATTCACCAGATGGTAGGGATGCTGCACCCTGCCCTCGGCGCGCTCCAGAGCGAGATCGTGCAGGCGCAGGTCGTCGTCGGGATCGAGGTCGGTGAACTCGTTCGGATGGCGCTGCAGCGCCGGCGTCTCGTTGCCGCGCGCGTACTTGCTCGCGCCGAGGAAGCAGCGCGCCAGGCGGTTGCGGTAGAACTGGTGGTAGGCGAACAGATTGATGTCGAAGCGCCAGCCCAGCAGGTACGCCGCGGCGAGCGCGGACGCGAACAGGGCCAGATGCAGCTGTCCGATGCCGCTCAGCCCGGGAAGATCGATGAAGGTTCTGGAGATCTCGCACAGGTCCAGCGCGGCGTGGCGGAGGAAGCTCCGGGAGCGGTCGGCGGCCTCGGCGAAGTCCTTGCACGCGCTGGTGTCGAAGGGGGCGGTGAGCAGCAGGTGCAGGCAGGCGGCGAGCAGGAACAACAGGCCCAGCACGAACACCCAGGGCACGACCGCGAGCAGGCGATCCTTCCAGACGCCGTCGAGACCGCCGCTGTGTCTGCTCTTGGCGGCAAACAGGCCCGCGAGCGTGGTGACCAGCCAGGCCGCGCCGCCGGAGTACAGCCACGCGCCCGCTGCTTTCATCAGGGGTGGGGCGAGCATCACGATCCCCACCGCCGCCACCCATGCGAGGCAACACTTCAGGAGCAGCGCGCCGAGGCGCCCCAGCCACTCGCGGTCGTGCTCGGAGAAGCCGCGCTTGGCGATGCCGATCTGGAGCACCACGGCGGTGGACGCCATCAGCGCGAGCAGCGGCGCGAAAATCTCGATCGAGATCCACAGGAGGAACTGGTCGCCGGCGGCTTCGACGAAGAGGTCGCGGAAACCGGACAGCGCGCGCTCGACCGACTCGATCCCGCAGGCACCCAGGCTGAGACAGGTCCCGACCCTGGCAAAGCCGTAAAAGGCGAGGCCGACGATGCCGCCGGCGAAGACCGCGCCGATGAAGAAGGTCGCGCCGCGCGACCCCAGCCCGCCGGCGTCGTCCTGTTCCCAGGCGAGCCGGCGCAGCCGCAGCCGCAGCGCGCGCCCCAGGCCCGCGATCGCCCAGAAGACGACGTTGATGAACGCCGCCACCACTATCCAGTTCGCCGGGCCGTCCTCCAGCAGGACGGGGACGATGGGGCTCGCCAGCCAGTCGGCGGCGACCAGGCAGCCGAGAAGCGCCGCAACGCACGCGCTCCAGGGTGCGACGCGGTCCAGGCCTCCCTTGAGCGGCTCGCCCATGCCCAGGCCGATGAAGAACGCGCAGGCGGCGACCAGGAGCACGGCGAGCGCGAGCGAGCCCTCGACGATGCCGGCCAGATCGGCGGCGAGATAGGGCACGAGCAGCAGCGCGATGGAGCTGAGGAACAGGATTCCGAAGTTCAGCTGGAGATTGCGCAGGTAGATGACAATGCCGGTGAGCGTATCCAGGCCGAACACGCCGGTGCGCGGGGTGAGATAGCTCGCGTAGCGGCGCAGGTACTGGATCGCGTAGCTCGCTTCCTCGGCGAGCCGCGCGAGCGCCTCGCCCGGGAGGTCGCAGCGCGCGGCGCGTTCCTGGAAATTCTCCGGGGTCGCGGCGAGCGCCGACTCGATGCGCTCGACCCGGCCTTCGCCGCTGCGATGGATCAGCGCCGAGAGCCAGCTGCCGATGTAGCCGCCGCCCGAGACGGTCGAAAGATAGTGGAACCGGGACAGCAGCCGGCAGTCGGCCAGCGCCTGGATGATGCCGAGGTTGAAGGTCGCGCTGCGGATGCCGCCGCCGGAAAACGCGAGGCCGATCGGCGCCCCGGCGGGCGCGCCGGTCCTGGCGAGGAGCTCGCGCTCGCGCTCGACCACGGCGGTCAGCTCGTACTTGCCCTCATCGGGCGGCGTGCGCGCCGCGTGCACCCGCGTCTTCGCCATGGTGTCGGGTCTCCTCCGTCCCGGTACTGGGCGCATCCTACTCCCGAGTTCCCGCGAGGTCATGTCGGGAAAACCCTACAACCCCGCCGCCCGAGCCGGTCGGGGTCCTCCCCCGGCCGGCAGGGCGAAGGACCGGCTCGCGCCGGCCCGGCGCCCCTTCACGGTATCCTCCCCGGGTGCCTCCCGAATCCGAAACTTCGCGGGCCGCCGAGGTCGGCCCGCGCGTCATCGCCCACGTCGACATGGACGCGTTCTACGCGTCGGTCGAGCTGCTGCGCCATCCGGAGCTGCGCGGGCGGCCGCTGGTGATCGGCGGCCGGCGCCGCACCCCGGAGGAAGGCGACGCGCCTCCGACCCTGAAGGAGTACCAGGGCCGCGGCGTGATCACCACCGCGACCTACGAGGCGCGCGCCTTCGGCGTGCACTCGGGGATGGCGCTGATGAAGGCGGCGAAGCTCGCGCCCGACGCGCTGCTCCTCCCGGCCGACTTCGACCAGTACCGGCGCTATTCGCGGGCGTTCAAGGACGCGGTGCGCGCGCTCGCGCCGCGGGTCGAGGACCGCGGCATCGACGAGATCTACGTCGATCTCACCGGGCTGGTCGCGCGCGATCCGGGCGGCGACGGCCCCTGGGCGGCCGCGCGCGGACTCGCCGTGGCCATCCAGCGCGCGGTGCGCGAGGCGACCGGTCTTTCGTGCTCGATCGGACTCGCGCCGAACAAGCTGCTCGCGAAGATCGCCTCCGAGCTCGACAAGCCCGGAGGCGTCGCGAGCCTTCGCGAAGCGGACATCCCCGCGCGCCTGTGGCCGCTGCCGGTGCGCAAGGTGAACGGCATCGGCCCGAAATCGGCGGCGCGCCTGGAAGCGCTCGGGATAGGGACCATCGGCGAGCTCGCGCGCGCCGACCCGGCGCTCCTCGCCGGGCGCTTCGGCCCGAAGCAGGGGGCGTGGATGCACGCTGCGGCGAACGGCCGGGACGAGCGGCCGGTGGTCACCGCGAGCGAACCGAAATCGATCAGCCGCGAGACCACTTTCGAGCGCGACCTGCACCCGGCGCGCGACCGCGAGCAGCTCTCGCGCGTCTTCACCGAGCTGTGCGCGAGGCTCGCCGCCGACCTCCAGGCCAGGGGCTACGCCGGCCGCACCATCGGCCTCAAGCTGCGCTACGACAACTTCGCGACCCTGACCCGCGCCAACACCCTGGAGGCGCCGACGCGCGACGCCGCCGCCATCCGCCGCGCCGCGGGCGAATGCCTGAAGCGCGTGCCGCTCGAGCGGCGCATCCGGCTGCTGGGCGTGCGGGTCGGGACGCTCGTCAAATCGGGCGTCTGAGACTTCGAGAGCGGATTTTGCAGAGCGCGCAAAAACGGATCACACTAGCGCGCCATCAACGGCACCTCGACAGGAGGCCTTTTGACCCACGTGACGCATTCCAAGATGCTGGAGAAAAGACGCAGCAAGAAGCGGGCGCAGAAGGACCGCGCCCGCGAGTTCAAGCGGGCGAAGAAGCAGGCGAAGCAGAGCGCGAAGCCCCGCGCGCAATGACCGGGGAAAGATTCGAAAGTCGAACCGGGAGGACGAAGATGACGAGAATCGCCGCGAAAACCGCCGGGGTTGTTTTCAGCCTCGCCTTTGCCACCATTCTCGCCGCGCCGCCGGCGCGGGCGGACTACCCCGCGCCCAGGGAAGCCGACTGGACGGCGCGCGACTTCCGCTTCCACACCGGCGAGGTCTTTCCCGAGCTCAAGGTCCATTACCGGACGATCGGCGCGCCCTCGGGCGAGCCGGTGCTGATCCTGCACGGCACCGCGGGCTCCGGGGCGAGCATGCTGACAAAGGATTTCGCGGACGAGCTCTTCGGGCCGGGTCAGCCGCTCGATGCGAGCCGCTATTTCATCATCCTGCCGGACGCGCTGGGCACCGGGAGGTCGACGCGGCCCTCGGAGGGACTGCGCGCCCGCTTTCCCAGGTACAACTACGACGACATGGTGCTCGCGCAATATCGCCTGGTGACCGAGGGCCTGGGGCTGAAGCACCTGCGCCTGGTGCTCGGCAACTCGATGGGCGGCATGCACGCCTGGCTCTGGGGCGTGAGATACCCGGGATTCATGGACGCGCTCGTTCCCATGGCCTGCCAGCCGGTGCAGATGTCCGGGCGCAACTGGATGCTGCGGCGCCTGCTGGTCGATGCCATCCGCAACGACCCGGACTGGAACGGGGGCAACTACGCCGCGCAACCGCGCGGAATGCAGAGGGCCCTGGTGCACTTCGCCCTCGCCACCTCGGGCGGAAACCAGTCGCTCTACCGGCAGGCGCCGACGCGGGAGAAGGCCGACGAGCTCGTCGCGCGGCGCCTGGCGCAGCCCTTTCGCGGCGACGCCAACGACGTCCTCTACCAGTGGGAGTCCTCCGAGGACTACAACCCCAACGCCCTGCTCGAGCGCATCGAGGCGCGCGTTCTCGCGATCAACGCCGCCGACGACGAGCGCAACCCGCCCGAGCTCGGCATCCTCGAGCGCGAGATCAGGCGCGTGAGGAACGGCCGCTACCTGCTCGTCCCGGGGAGCGACCAGACGCGCGGCCACGGCACCACCGGGATGGCGAAGCTGTATGCGAAGGAGCTCGCCGAGCTGCTGCGGACCGCGCCGCGGGGAAAGTAGGCCGCAGCCTCGGGCCCGGCGCTACTCGCCCTTGATTCCCAGGCGCCTGAAGGTCGCCGCCCAGGTCGCGCGGTCCTTCCTCAGCGTCGCGGCGAACTCATCCGGGGTCTCGAACACCGGGATGAAGGTCGCCTCCTCCAGCTTGCGCGCGAGCCAGGGCGTCTTCATCGCGGCGTTGATCGCGGTGTTCATGTGGAGAACGATCGCTTCCGGAACGGCGGCGGGCGCGACGACGCTGAACACGGCGTTGACGTCGCTCTGCGGATAACCCAGCTGCCCCATGGTCGGAATGCCGGGGAGCGCCTGCGTCGGATAGGTCACCGCGAGCGGGATCAGCTTCCCCGAGCGGATGTGCGGCATGGCGCTGCCGATGTCGGGCATCATGAACTTCACCTGCGCGCCGAGCAGCGCCTGGTAGGCCTGCCCCGATCCCTTGAAGGGGACGTGAATGAAGCGCGCGCCCGAGGCCTCCTCGAACAGGCGCACGGCGTAATAGGTCGCGGTGGTCGCCCCGGCCGAGCCGAAGGGAAGGGTCTCGGGTTCGCGCTTGCCCAGCGCCGCGAGCTCGGCGACCGAGCGCGCCGGCACCTCGGCCAGCACGCACAGCACCAGCGGATTGACCACGCCGCGCGCGACCGGCGCGAAATCGCGCTCGGCGTCGTACGGCTGGTCCTTGTAGAGCACCGGGTTGGTCACCAGCGCCGGATTCCCCGAGACGAGAAACGTGTAGCCGTCGGGGGCGGCCCTGGCCACCGCCACCGCGCCGATGTTGCCGCGGCCGCCGGGACGGTTCTCGACGACGATCTGCTGCTTCAGCGGCTCGGCGAGCGCCTGCGCGAGGTAGCGCGCGTAGAGATCGGTGCCCCCCGAGGGCGAGGAGGGAACGATGAACCGGATCGGCCGCGCCGGCCAGGCCTCCTCGGCGGCGACCGTCGCGGAGGCGAGCGCGCACAGCGCGAACGAGGCGAAAGCCAGGCCTCGCAGGCCTGCCGCGTATCCCGGCACGATCGCTCGCTTCATGACGCCCGGATTCTACTGCTTCGGCGGCGACCGCGGGGTCGCCGGTGTGTTGATCCACGTCAAGGGGCGTCCTCGCAAAAGGCGTTTGCTTGTATATTACGCGGCGTAGAGAAGGAGAATTGCGATGAGATCCGGAGTCCGCATCGAAACAGACGCGGCGTGTCCCGCGGCGCGGTGGAGCATGGCCGGCGGCCTGCTCGCCGTTCTCGCCCTGGCGGCGACGAGCGCGCTCGCGCAGGGCGCCGAGCGCGGCGGCAAGGAGGTAGTCGATGCCGTCTGCGCGTCGTGCCACCAGACGGGGGCCAACGGCGCGCCGAAGATCGGCGACCGCAAGGCCTGGAGCGCGCGCGCCGCGCAAGGGCTCGACAGCCTCACCCGGCACGCGCTCCAGGGCATCCGCAAGATGCCCTCGCACGGCGGCAGCCCGGGTTTGACGGACCTCGAGATCGGGCGCGCGGTGACCTACATGGTCAATCGCTCGGGCGGCAACTGGGTCGAACCCGCGAGCGCGAGCGAACTCGCCGCGGAGCGCAGCGGCGAGCAGGTGGTCAAGGCGCAGTGCGTCAAGTGCCACCAGGACGGCAAGGGCGGCGCGCCGAAGATCGGCGACCGGGCGGCCTGGGTGCCGCGCATGAAGCAGGGAATCGATACGCTGGTGCGCTCGGCGATTCGCGGACATGGCGGAATGCCTCCGCGCGGGGGCAAGGCGAGCTTCACCGACGGCGAGCTGCGCTCCGCGATCGTCTACATGTTCAACCCGGCCGCGCCCGCGGCGGGCTCCGCCCGCGCGGCAAGACCCGCTGCGAAACGCGCCGCCGCGGACCCCAACCACAAGCTCGTGGGCGGGATCGAGTTCTTCCTCGGGTTCGTGAAGGCCGAATCGCTCTATTCCTATCCGCAAGGCTCGATCGAGCGGACCATGCACGGCGGGATTCCCCAGGGCCCGGGCTATTACCACGTCAACGTCTCGCTGCTGGACGCGAAGACCCGGGAGCCGATCAACGAGGCGAGCGTCGAGCTCCGCCTGGAGCAGCCCGGCCTGACGAGCGCCTCGGTGCCGCTCGAGCCCATGGGGGTCGGCGCGGCGAGCTACGGCGCCTATGTCAAGCCCGCGCGCAGGGCCGCCTATGTCATCACCGTGCGCGCGCAAAAGCCGGGGTCGAGCGACGCGGTCGAGGCGAAATTCGATCACCGCTTCAACTGATCCGGGCGGTGTGCCGCGTTTGCCCGTCGAAAATTACCTCGCGGCGGCCTTTCCTTCCGACAAAGCGGGAAAGCCGGTCTATAATTTCGGGGCCGCGGGTTCCCGTCCCGCCGAATAGGAGCACAAGAATGAAGACACTGACCGCCTTGCTGGTTTCGCTGGCCTTCGCGAACGGAGCCGTTGCGCAGGCGCCGGCGCCCGCCCCGGGCCCGATCCTGGTGGCTCAGGCAACAGGCGGTTCGGCGCGAGGCGCCGGCCTTCCCGCGGCGAGGACCGGGGCCGCTTCGACCGTGGTCGCGGTGGTTGCGATCGCGATCGCCGGTGTGGCCGCGGTGGCGATGAACAACGATACAACCACGACGGCAAGCCACTAGGGAATCGCAGGACCCTGCCTCAGCCGCCGGGCGGCGCGACGGGCCTTCGCGCTACTCATGCGGAGCCGCGCCGCTCAGGGCGAGCAGCGCCTCGGCCGCGACGGCGGCATTGCGTTCGCCTCCGGTGAGCCCATGAATGGAAGCTCCGGGGGAGAGCGCGCGCTCGAGCCACTCGATCGCGCCGACCTTGCCCGCGAGCGACGCGTTCGAGTAGGCGAACGCGGTCGCGAGCACGCTCCAGGGCAATGCGTAATACCGCGTTTGGTCCGGATACGATCGCTTACCGATCCGCACGCTTTTCGCCGACGCCTCGTCCGCCGACGCCGCAGGCGCCTCCCGCGGAAGCCGGCGCATCCAGTCGCGGTCCAGACCGTCCAGTTCGGCGGCGCCCACGCGATGCAGCGCGACCAGCACGAAGCCCGAGACACCGAGGAGCTCGTCCCCGCCTTTCGTCCAGGACGGGTAGTCGGCCCAGCGCGCGCCGCCGGGCGCCGCGTGCTTCTTCAGCCAGCCGGCCCCGCGTTGTACCGCGGCGGCGAGCCGCTCCTTGAGTTTCGAGTCGGACTGGAGAGCCGCCTGCCCGTGCAGGGCGAGAATCGCCGCCGCGGTGGCGTAGCTCGAGGCGAACCGTTCCTCCGTCGCGCCGGCGTACAGCGGCCAGCGGCCGTCCTCGTCCTGCGTCGCGAGCAAGAATCGGAGCTCGGCAGCCTGCGCCGGGATCTCGTACGCCGCCAGGGCGCGCAGCGCCCAGGACGTGACGCCGACGTGGTTCGGGTATCGGCCGTGCGGCAGCACGCGCCAGCAGGCGCATTCGGGACCCGCCAGCGATCGGAAATGGCGCTCGATCAGCTTCGGGTTGGCGCGGTAGGCCGGATCGTGTTCCTTGAGGGCGACCAGGATCCGGGCCGAGGTCCAGGCATCACGCGCGAATCTTCCTTTCTTGTCGAGGCGCCGGTCGAGCGCGGAGGCCAGCTGCTTCGCTCTGTCCTGAGCGGCCCGGCGCACTTCGTTGCCGACCGGAACGTGCGCCGCCGGGGCGGTGGCGGCGCGGTAGTAGAGCCCGATGGTGCGCGCAGATACCGCCGCGAGCCCGATTCCGAGCGCGAGGAGCGCCGCCGCGCCGGCCAGGCGAAACCTCATGCCGCCCTTCCGTTTCACCCCGCGGCTCGCTGCCTGAAGCCGTTTCTCCATGCCTTCCCACAGCGCTTTCACGAGGGGGGACAACGAACGCCACCGCGAACCGAGGGCGCGCGCTCCGGAGCGAATGCGCTCCGCGCAAGGGCGAAGCCTTCCTCCGGGAGAGAAGAGCGCGTCAAGGAGCTTGTGCCACGGACCTTTCCTGTCGCCGCGTGCCGCCTTCATCCTCCGCCCCCGTGTTCTTCCCGGGGAACGGTAACACAGCTTCCCGATGCAGGTCGGCCCGACCGGGGCGAGGCCCGGAGGTCCGCCGCCGTTCAGTGATGCATCGGGGAAACGGCGTTTTCGCGAACGAAGCGCAGCAACTCCTCCTCCACCAGCGGCGGCCGGCACAGGTAACCCTGGAATTCGTCGCAGCCCTCCCTGCGCAGGGCGTCGAACTGCTCCTTCAGCTCGACCCCTTCTGCGATCACGTTCATCTGCAGGCTGTGAGCCATCGCGATCACGGCGCGCG
>JBATEB010000365.1:0-1580 GCA_049663805.1 Burkholderiales bacterium
GGGGAGAGGAGGGCGGCAGGTCGCAGTACCAGTCGTAGAAGCTCATGCACACGCCGCCGATGAGCGAGAGGTAGCGGCTGCCTGCGGCGTAGGACACCATCGACATCGCGGGAATCGGCGAGAAGCCGATCACGCGGTCCGGGCCGTGCTTCTTCACGGTGTAGACGTTGGCCGCGGCGACGATCTCGTTCACCTCGTCCCACGAGGCGCGAACGAAGCCGCCCATGCCGCGCACCGACTGGTAGGACTTGAGCTTGGCCGCGTCCTCGACGATGGAGGCCCAGGCTTCGACCGGGGGGAGCTTCGCGCGCGCCGCGCGCCACAGCTTGAGCAGCCGCCCGCGCACCATGGGGTACTTCAGCCGGTTGCCGCTGTACAGGTACCAGGAATAGCTCGCGCCGCGCGAGCAGCCGCGCGGCTCGTGGTTCGGCAGGTCGGCGCGGGTGCGCGGGTAGTCGGTCTGCTGCGTCTCCCAGGTGACGATGCCGCCCTTCACGTAGATCTTCCAGCTGCACGAGCCGGTGCAATTGGTGCCGTGGGTCGAGCGCACGATCTTGTCGTGCTGCCAGCGTGCCCGGTAGCTCTCCTCCCAGGTGCGGTCCTCTCCGGTGACGACGCCGTGGCCGCCGGCGAAGCTCTCCCTGGGCTGGGCGAAGTACATCAGCCGGTCGAGAAAGTGACTCATCTATTCCTCCGTCGGATATCGCCGCCCGATAAACTACGCTCAGCGGCGGCGCATTTCAACACGGCATCTCGGCGTTCCGGCGCGCGTAATACCACCACGTGGTCGCGATGCAGGTGAGGTAGAACGCGATGAACACGTACAGCGCCGCCTCGGGCCCGCCGGTCGTCGCGATCGAGGTGCCGTAGCTCTTGGGGATGAAGAAGCCTCCGTAGGCGGCAAAGGCGGAGGTGAAGCCCAGCACCGCCGCGGCCTCCTTGTTGGCGTCCCTGACCGCCTGCTCTTCGGCCGCCTTGCCCTTGCCCGCGGCTTCGCGCGTGCGCTCGGCGAGGAAGATCACGGGGATCATGCGGAAGGTCGAGCCGTTGCCGATTCCGGTCGTGAGGAACAGCAGCATGAAGCACGCGAAAAAGCCGGCGAAGCTGCCGCCCGCGGGGCCGGAGGGCAGGAAGTAGAGCACCCCGCCCACGGCGCACGCCATGACGACGAAGTTCCAGAAGGTCACCACCGCGCCGCCCGCCTTGTCCGCGAGCCAGCCGCCGAACGGGCGGATCACCGCGCCGATGAGCGGTCCCAGCCACGCGTAGGCGAGCGCGCTCACCTGCGGGAACTGCGACTTGATGAGCAGGGGGAACCCGGCCGAGTAGCCGATGAACGAGCCGAAGGTTCCGAGGTAGAGCCAGCACATGATCCAGTTGTGCTTGCGCTTGAAGATCACGGCCTGCTCGCTGAGCGAAGCCTTCGCGTCGGCGATATCGTTCATGCCGATCCAGGCCGCGACAGCCGCGATCACGATGAACGGCACCCACACGAAGGCGGCGTTCTGCGCCCAGATCTGCACGCTCTGTCCCGCCGCGCCGGCGACCGCCTGCGGGCCGCCCGCGACCGGCCCGTAGAC
>JBATEB010000366.1:0-3912 GCA_049663805.1 Burkholderiales bacterium
CGCCGGGCGCCCGGCGAACGCGGCGGCCTCGATCGAGCGCGCGTTGCGCATCGAGCCGCGCAACCCGCGCCTGTGGCAGGCGCTCGCGCGCGTGCGCCTGCAGCAAGGCGACTCCCTCCAGGCGGAGAACTTCGCGGCGCGCTCGAACGCCTGGGCGGGCGGCGACAACGCCCTGCGGTCGGAGAACTGGCGCCTGATCGCGCAAGCGCGCGAAGCGCGAGGCGACGCCGAGGGCGCGCGCGCCGCGCTCGCGGCCGCGGAAGGGCAGCGATAGCTTCGCGGCGCCGCCCCGGGGGACTTGATTTTTTTTCCCGGTCGGTTCATGTTTCCGATGTATCGGTCGATGGACCCTTCCTGCAGAGGAGACGAAAATGAGCCTGCGTGCCCTAGCTTCCGCTCTGATCATCGCGAGCTTCCCCGCGGCTGCGGCGGCGCAGTCGAGCATCGAGAAGATGAAGCAGATGCGTGTCGCCACTACCGACCTGACCCTGCCGGTGGTGCCGCAGACCGGCAAGAACGCCGACGCCATCAGGAACAATCTCAAGAAGGTCAACCTGCCCCCGGGCTTCTCGATCGACCTGTATGCGATCGTGCCCGACGCGCGTCACATGGCGGTGGCGCCGTCGACCAACATGCTGTTCGTGGGCACGCGCAAGACCACGCTGTGGGCGGTCACCGACCGCAACAGCGACGGCGTGGCCGACGAGGTCAAGCCTTTCGCCCCGGCGCTCAACTTCAAGCAACCGAACGGCGTGTGCTGGACCAAGGACGGCTTCCTGATCGTGGTGGAACACAACCGCGTGCTGAATTTCCCGGCGGCCGAGTTCTTCTACGAAGGGCCGGACGTGGCGGTGATCGAGGTCGTGCCGCAGGGCAGGCTGGTGCCGGTCGAGGAGGAGTCCTACAACCACGGCGCGCGCGTCTGCCGGATCGCCGACGACGGCAAGCTCTACATCGCCCTCGGCCAGCCGCATAACGTGCAGCCGCGGGAGAAGATCCCCCAGTACGAAAAACTGGGCATCGGCGGGGTGATCCGCATGAATCCGTTCAACGGCAGCGGGCGGGAGGTCTACGCGCGCGGGATGCGCAATCCCGTGGGCATTGCGGTGAATCCGAAAGACAAGACCCTCTGGACCACCGACAACCAGACCGACGGCATGGGCGACGACACGCCTCCGGGCGAGTTGAACCGCCTGACCACGGCCGGAGCTCATTACGGCTACCCGTGGTATAGCGGACGCACCAAGGTCAGCGACGAGGCGGCGGGCTACAAGCTCTCGCAGATACCGCCGCCGGCGAACATCGTCTGGCCGCAGGTCGAATATCCCGCGCACACCGCTGCGCTCGGCCTGACGTTCTACGCCGGCACCCGGTTCCCGGCGAAATACCAGGGGGGCGTCTTCGTCGCCGAGCACGGCTCGTGGAACCGCACTACGCCGATCGGCTATCGCATCATGTTCACCTCGCTCAAGGCCGACGGCACGGCGGACAAGACCGAAGTGTTCGCCGACGGATTCCTCGACAAGGAGACCGGGATCGCGCTCGGACGGCCGGTCGACGTGGCGCCGATGAAGGACGGCTCGCTGCTGGTTTCGGACGACTTTGCCGGCGCGATCTATCGCATCCGCTATACCGGCCGCTAGGACGCCTTCCCCCTGATCCGGAATCGGAGGCTTGCCTCCCGTATCCTTTCTTCGAGGTGCCGATGCGAACGATTCTGGCGCTCGCCGCGGTCGTGCTGCCGCTCGCATCCGTCGCGGCCGACGCACAGTCAGGACGCGCGAAGGCTGCAGCTTGCGCCCTCTGCCACGGCCGGAACGGCGTCTCTACGCTTCCCGATGCGCCTCATCTCGCCGGCCAGCCCGCCGTCTACACCGAGGCGCAACTCAGGAACTACCGCAGCGGCGGCCGGCGGCACGAGGTCATGAGCCTCGTCGCCAAACCGCTCAGCGACGCCGACATCGCCGACCTCGCGGCCTGGTACGTCTCGATCCGGATCGAGGCGACGCCGCCGTGAACGCGCGCAGGCCGCTCCGGTTCTGACTCGCGCCGCGCGCATGGCTCTGAAACGCTCGCAAGGTCCCTCCGGCACGCTGGTCCTGCTGGAGCACGTCTCGAACATCCTCAAGGGCAACCCCTTGCGCGATCCGCACGTGCGCAAGCTCGGCGTGTGGCTGCCGCCGCAGTACGACGACGGCTCGCGCCGCCGCTTCCCGGTGTTCTACGACTTCGTGGGTTTCACCGGCTCGGGCCTCTCGCACGTCGGCTGGAAGCCCTTCGGCGACAACGTGCCGGAGCGCGCCGCGCGCCTCATCCGCGAGCACAGGATGGGGCCGGCGATCATCGTCTTTCCCGACTGCTTCACCGCGCTCGGCGGCAACCAGTACGTCAACTCCTCCGCGATCGGCGATTACGCCGATTACCTCACGCGCGAGATCGTCCCCTTCGTCGACCGTGAGTTCCGGACACTCGCCGGCCGCGAGCACCGCGGCTGCTTCGGCAAGTCCTCCGGCGGCTACGGTGCGATCCTTCACGGAATGAAGCACGCGAAGACCTGGGGCGCGGTCGCGAGCCACTCGGGCGACGCGTATTTCGATTTCGTCTACTGGCACGACTGGCCGAACACGCTCAATGAGCTGGCGAAGCACCGGCGCCCGAAGCGCAAGCCCGGCGCCTACGACGCGCGCCGCGAAGCCAGCCGCAAAGGTCTCGCCGAAGGCCGGGACGATGGGCGCATCAAACGCTTTTTCGCGCATGTATGGAACAAGGAAAAGCTCTCCCCCGCCGAAGGACACTGCATCATGAACCTGTGCATGGCGGCGACCTACGACCCGGACCCCGGGGCACCCAACGGTTTTCGCGTGCCGTTCAACCTCGAATCCGGCGAGCCGATCGCCGAGCGCTGGCGCAAGTGGCGCGCGCACGACCCGATCAATCTCGTCTCGAAATACCGGGACAACCTCAAGTCGCTGCGCGGCATCTATTTCGACTGCGGCTGGCGCGACCAGTACCACATCCATTACGGCGCGCGGATCCTGTCGAAGCGCCTCGCCGCCGGCGGCATCCCGCACCGCTACGAGGAGTTCGACGACAACCACTCCGACATCGACTACCGCATGGACGCGAGCCTGCCGTTCCTCTACCGCGCGCTCAAAGCCTGATCGGGACCCTTCCCGCTGTAGAATCGTCCCGCCCGCGTTCGCAGTGATCGGGCAAGGGCAACAATCGAGGAGAATCGTTCATGAGTCTCGCTTCCGAGTTCAAGGAATTCGCGATCAAGGGCAACATGATCGACATGGCCGTCGGGATCATCATCGGCGCGGCATTCGGCAGGGTGGTGGAGTCGCTGGTGAAGGACCTGATCATGCCGCCGATCGGCATGCTGATCGGCGGAGTCGATTTCAAACAACTGTACGTGAACCTCGGGTCCCAGGTGTATCCGCCTCTCGAGGCGGCAGAAAAGGCCGGGGCGCCGGTGCTCAAATACGGCGCTTTCATCAATACCCTGGTCGATTTCCTCATCGTTGCCCTGGCGATCTTCTTCATCGTCAAGTTCATCAATCGCCTGAAACGGACGCGCGAGGCCTGAATCCCGAACCTCGCCAGCCGCTAAGGCCCGCGCGTGCCGCCGAGCGCGGGGAAGCCGCCGGGATCGGCATCGGGCCGCTCGCGCAGAATCGCGAGGCGGCGTTTCATGCCGTCGATCTCCGCCGTCTGGCCGGCAATGATTTCCTCGGCGAGCCGGCGCGTCAGGGGGTCGCGACCGTGCACGAGTACGAGGCGCGCCATTTCGACCGCACCTTCGTGATGCGGAATCATCATCGCGAGGAAGTCGACGTCGGGATTGCCGGTGTAGCCGGACGCGTGCATGCCGTGCATCATCTTTTCCATTCCCGCATCCATCTCCTGGAC
>JBATEB010000367.1:0-2612 GCA_049663805.1 Burkholderiales bacterium
CTTCATCCTCAGGCTGAGGCATCGCGACCGAGCCCCCACCGAAATCGCAGTCGGCCTGGTCGCGCCTTCGCGCGACGCCGGTCATTTAACCCTGCTGCTGCGCGAGCGGCTCCGGGGTGTGACGCTCGCCGAGCCGGTACGCGAGATTGTCCTGCTCGCCGAGGACGTCGTACCGCTTCCCGGCCGCAACCTCGGCCTGTTGCTCGAAGAAGGCAAACCGCCAGGGGACTGGGAGCCCCTGGTCGAGCGGCTGCGGGCGCGCCTGGGCAGCGAAGCCGTGCGCGGCATCGCCAATCGGGCCGAGCATCGACCGGAGCACGCGGGCGTGATCGCCGAACCGGGAGAAAAGCAGCTGTGGCTGGATTTCGGCGAGCGCCCGTTCTGGCTGCTGGAATCCCCTCGGCCGCTCGCCGAGATCGGCACCGTGCCGCACCACGACGGGCCGCTCGAGCTGCTCGTCGGCCCGGAGCGCATCGAGTCGGGCTGGTGGGACGGGGATGACATCGCCCGCGATTATTTCGTCGCCCGCACGCGCAACGAAGCTCTGGTGTGGATCTATCGCGAGCGCCGCGGTGAAGGCGGGTGGTATCTGCACGGCGTCTTCGCTTGAGTTTCCATGTTCTCCCCCCTCCCCGCCTACGCCGAGCTGCACTGCCTGTCCAACTTCACTTTTCTGCGCGGTGCTTCGCACCCGGAAGAGTTGGTAAAGCGCGCCGCCGGGCTCGGCTATTCGGCGCTCGCCCTCACCGACGAATGTTCGCTCGCCGGCACGGTGCGGGCGCACGTCGCGGCGAAGGAGGCGGGCCTGCCTCTCGTCATCGGCTCCGAAATCCAATTGAAGGATGGACCGAAGCTGGTGCTGCTCGCCACCGATCGCGAAGGCTACGGCAATCTTTCCGAGCTGATCACCCGCGGGCGGAGAAGGAGCAAGAAGGGCAGTTATCGCCTCGGCTGGGAAGATCTCGACGGCGGGTTATCCGGTTGTCTTGCGCTACTGACTTCCCCTCACCCCTGCCCTCTCCCGGAGGGAGAGGGGGAAAAACAGGCGCGCGCGCTGGCAGCGCGCCTTCCCGGACGCGCCTGGATCGCGGCGGAGCTTTTGTGCGGGCCGGACGACCGGGGCCGTCTTGCCGCGCTTCGCGAACTGAGCAGCCGCTCGGGTCTGCCGCTCGTCGCCGCGGGCGACGTTCACATGCATCTGCGCTCGCGCAGGGCGCTGCAGGACACGCTGACCGCGATCCGCCTGCGAACGCCGCTCTCCGCCTGCGGCCACGCGCTCCACCCCAACGCCGAGCGGCATCTGCGGCTGCGCATGCGCCTGGCGCGAGTTTATCCCTCCGAGCTGCTCGCCGAGACGGTGCGCATCGCCGAGCACTGCCGGTTCTCGCTGGAGGAACTGCGCTACGAGTATCCCGAGGAGCTGGTTCCCGCGGGCGAAACCCCGGCGGGCTGGCTGCGCAAGCTGACCGTGGAGGGGTTGCGGCAGCGTTTTCCCGACGGTGCGCCGCAGAACGTCCGCGAGCTCGTCGAGCGCGAGCTCGCGCTCATCGCCGAGCTGCGCTACGAGCCGTTTTTCCTGACCGTCCACGACATCGTCCGCTACGCCCGCGGCCGGGGCATTCTTTGCCAGGGGCGCGGCTCGGCGGCCAATTCCGCGGTGTGCTACGCGCTCGGGATCACCGAGGTCAATCCGGTGAAGCAGTCGCTCCTGTTCGAGCGCTTCATCTCGAGGGAGCGCAACGAGCCGCCGGACATCGATGTCGATTTCGAGCACCAGCGGCGCGAGGAAGTCATCCAGTACGTCTATCGCAAATACGGCCGCGAGCGCGCCGCGCTGGCGGCGACGCTGATCACCTACCAACCGAGGAGCGCGCTGCGCGACGCCGGCAAGGCGCTGGGGCTGGCTCCCCTGCAGGTCGATGGCATCGCCGGATCGATCGCCTGGTGGGACGATCGCAAGGAACTCACCCTGCGCCTGCGCGAAGCCGGCTTCGACCCGGTAAACCCGGTCATGCAGCGCCTGATGATGCTCGCCGACGGTCTGCTCGGTTTTCCGCGCCACCTGTCGCAGCACGTCGGCGGCTTCGTCATATCGCGCGGGGCTCTGGCACAACTGGTGCCGGTCGAGAACGCCGCGATGCCCGAGCGCAGCGTCATCCAGTGGGACAAGGACGACCTGGAAAGCCTGGGGCTGCTCAAGGTCGACATCCTGGCGCTCGGGATGCTTTCCGCCGTCCGGCGGGGACTGGAATTCGTCAACGAGTTGCGCGGCGGCGCGATCACCATGGACAGCCTGCTGCGCGAGGAAGATCCGGCGGTCTACGGGATGATCCGCCGCGCCGACACCATCGGCGTGTTCCAGATCGAGTCGCGCGCGCAGATGTCGATGCTGCCCCGGCTCAAGCCCGAGCACTTTTACGACCTCGTGATCGAGATCGCGATCGTGCGGCCCGGGCCGATCCAGGGTGACATGGTGCACCCCTACCTGCGGCGGCGCAGCGGCCTGGAGCCGATCGATTACCCGAACGATGCGGTGAAAAAAGTGCTCGAACGCACCTGCGGCGTGCCGATCTTCCAGGAGCAGGTGATGCAGCTCGCGGTGGTGGCGGCGG
>JBATEB010000368.1:0-1688 GCA_049663805.1 Burkholderiales bacterium
GCGGTGTACTTCGGCGCGTTGTGGAGCCTGGGGTTCAGGCTCGGCCACTTCACCCGGCGCGCCGCGTGAGCGCCCGATCGCGATGAACGCCCGGCTCGAGCACTTTGCGCAAATCGTTTCGCGCGAGCAGTTCGATCTCGCCGAAGCGAGCCTCATGCTCGCCCAGGACATCTACCCCGATCTCGAGATCCCCGGCTATCTCGATCGCCTCGACGGGATAGCGGCGGCGATCAGGAGGCGCATCGCCGGCGATGCCTTTGCCGAGCAGAAAGTGCGCGCCCTGAACTACTACCTGTTCAACGAAATGCGCTTTTCCGGGAACGTCGAGGATTACTACGACCCACGCAACAGTTACCTGAACGAAGTCCTGGAACGGCGCACCGGGATTCCCATCACCCTGTCGATCCTTTACCTCGAGGTGGGAAAGCGCCTCGGCCTGAACCTGAAGGGGGTCTCGTTCCCGGGACATTTCCTGGTCAAGCTCTCGGTCAAGCGGGGACAGCTGGTGCTCGATCCTTTCATCGGCGGCGAAGCGCAGTCCGAGTCGGATTTGCGCGAACGTCTCGCGCAGGTCCTTCCTTCGGGAAAGGCGAAGCAGGCGCAGCTCGACCCCTACCTCGAACCTGCAACCCCGCGCCAGATCATCGCCAGGCTCCTGCGCAATCTCAAGAACATCTACGTGCAGACCGGGAAGCTCGAGCGGGCGCTCGCGGTGATGCACCGGATGCTGCTCGTCTTGCCCGAGTCCGCCGAGGAGCTGCGCGACCGTGGGTTCGTCTACCAGCAGCTGGAATGCTTCCGGCCGGCGCTGTCGGACCTGCAGAACTACCTGAGGCGGCGTCCCGAGGCGCCCGACGCCGCCGAGATCCACGGCAAGATCGTCGAGCTCAGGCAGGCCACGGCGCGTTTGAACTAGGCGTAAAGGCGGACGCGCGTCGCGCCGCTTTACGTCCGCGAAATCGAACCGACCTGACGGCGGTTCATTTCGCGGGGTCACCGTCCGATAGCCGCTATAATTCAAACCTTTGCGCCTTGTTCCCGATCTCCATGTTGCTGACTCACGGCGCCGGCCCTGCGGCGCTGCCCCCGGTTGCGTTGACGGTCGGTAATTTCGACGGCATTCATCGCGGACATCAGGCGATGCTCGCGCGCCTCGTCGGCGAGGCGCGCCGGCGCGCACTGGTCAGTTGCGTGCTCACGTTCGAACCCCATCCGAGGGAATTCTTCGCGCCGCAGTCGGCGCCGACCCGGCTCACTTCGCTCCGCGAAAAACTGGAATTGCTCGCGGCGCATGAAGTCGAGCGGGTGCACGTTCAGCGCTTCGGCGCGTCGTTCGCCCGGCTCGATGCGCCGCTCTTCGTCGAACAGGTGCTGGCGAAACGGCTGCAGGCGCGTTGGCTGCTGATCGGCGAGGACTTTCGCTTCGGCGCGAAGCGTACCGGGGACATTGCGCTTCTGAAGAGTCTCGGGCCGCGCTTCGGGTGCGAGGTGGAAGTCATGCCGGTCGTGACGGCGTCGGGGCTACGGGTATCGAGCTCGGCGGTTCGCGCGGCGCTCGCCGCCGGGGATCTCGCGTCCGCCCAGGCGCTGCTCGGCCGGCCTTACGGCATCAGCGGACGCGTCGTCCACGGAAGAAAACTCGGGCGCGAGCTGGGATTCGCCACCGCCAACGTGCAGCTCAGGCACAA
>JBATEB010000369.1:0-2471 GCA_049663805.1 Burkholderiales bacterium
CGCGAGCCCAACGATACCTTTTTTGCGGTGCTCAACCAGAACACCCTGAGCGCGGGGAGCGTCGGCAGCGGCGGTACCAGTGGTCTGCTGGACACCGCCACCGCCGGCCCCGACGGGGTGAGCGGTATCCAGAACTGGCAGTAGCACGAACGCTTCGGCGCCGCGGAGGTTTCCGCGGCGCCCTTTCGTCTCAGGCGGGCCGCTATACTGGGGCCGTTCGGTAAACAACGAGCGGCCATGATCGACCCGCATACGGTCACCGCCCTGCTGCAGCGCTGGCAGCAGGGCGATAAGGCGGCGCTGGATCGCCTGGCGCCGATGATTTATCGAGAGCTGCGTCGCATCGCCGCGCGTTACCTGCGCGGTGAATCGGCGGGCCATACCTGGCAGCCAACGGACTTGGTGCACGAAGCCTATCTCCAGCTCGCGAACGCGCGGGTCGACTGGCAGGACCGCGCGCACTTCCTCGCCGTCGCGGCGCGGCAGATGCGCCGCCTCCTGGTGGACCACGCGCGCGGCAAGCGTCGCGCCAAGCGCGGCGGCGGCATCGACGCGGTCACCCTCGACGAAGAGCTGCTGCCGGCGCAGGCGCCGGTCGACAACCTGCTCGATCTCGACGGCGCGCTGAACAGCCTCGCCGCGCAGGACGCGCGCAAGGCCTCGATCCTCGAGCTGCACGTCTTCGGCGGATTGACCTACGAAGAAACCGCGCGCGTGCTCGATCTCTCCCCGGCCACCGTCAACCGCGAGCTGCGCTTCGCCAAGGCGTGGGTGTACAAGGAGATTCAGGCGCAACGCGCCGAAGCGAAGTCCTAGCGCGCCCTGCTTCGGCGGCGATCGGCGCGGACCGGCCGGACCTAGTACTGAATACTCGCCGCGATATCGTCGAGCGGGGCGAAGATCGGGACCCGCCCTTGATCGCGCAGCCGGTTTTCGGTGGCGCGCAGATCCTGCCGGAAACCTTCGTTCAGGCGCTGCAGCTCCGGCTCGGCGAATCCGTAGTCCACGTCCTTGAGCCAGCTCTGGTTGTGCGGCTGGTAGAACAGCCGGTCAGTGAGCCACGCCTGGAAGATGTCCCAGCGGTTGTTGAGACGGTCCTGCTCGTAGGGCGGCATGTCGCGGCTCGCCGGCGGCGGCACGCGCAGGCGAAAGGGGATTTCGTCGGTGGGCATGTTGTGCAGCGTTTCGTGGTCGGCGGCGTGCGCGACCGACACGTCCCAGATGATGGTGGTCACGGTATCGACGTGGGTGTCGCCCTCGAAGATCCGCCCGGAGTCGGGAAACCCGGGGATCCATTGCGCGACATGGTCGGCCCAGAGGCTCACCCACGCGAGCGCGTCCGATCCGACCGGCGCCGCCATCAGCTGCCTCATCACTTGGGCGACGAACCGGCGTATGGTGGCGTGATACGCGGCGAGGAACTCGCCGTAGAGCGACGGCGGAAACTCCGGCCGCACGCGAAAGCGATATCGCGGGTAGGCGCTGTTGCCCGGTTTGCCGACGTAGCCCCACGGAAGCAGCCGGCGGATCACCCCGCCCGGCGCCGTGAACGGCGAGTAGATCACCCAGGTGGTGCGGTTGATGAGCGACCCGGCGCCTTCGAGCACCGAGTAGTTCACCGGCAGCGACAGGTAGAAATGCGGCAGCAGCAGCTTCAACAGCAAGTGGTCTTTCGGCAGAATGGTCTTGGTGATCGCGTTGATCGGGTCCGACGGAAAGTGCACCACGGCGTGGTCGATGAGGTTGATGCGGTGCGCCGCGCCCTGCAGCACGAAGTAGCGCGCCAGGTTCCAGGCGTGGCGGTTCGCGTCCCCGGGCGTCAGCAGGAGCTTGGGGCGCTGCAGGTAAATCGCCACCGCGCGCGCCGGATTGGCGCCGTCCTTGCGCAAGAGCGCGACACCCGGCGTCGCATACGTGCCGGCGTAGGTCTCGTCGGCGATATCCTCGATGGGACTGAAGTCGGATTTATAGAAGCGGGTGTCGGCGCCGCCGGCCTTCAATTGCGCGGCGAAGATGCGCTCGTCCTCGGGATCGAGCGGCGCCAGAAACTTGCTGTAGAGCGCCTCGGACAGGTAATAGGAAAAGCGGGCGTCGTCGATCTCTTTCAGGTGCGGGTGCTTCCATGCGTACCACAGGCCCGCCGGCCACACGGTGAGCAACAGCCGGCGGTACATGCACGCGACCGTGCGCTTCCACAGCGCCATCTCCGGTCCCGGCACGTGCAGCACCTGCGCCAGCTGGCCGGTCGGGTGCTCCGGCGCCGGCTGCGGCCACGGCCCGGCGTTGCCGTAGAGGAAATCGTCGACCGTGCGCCGGCCAAGGAAGTATTTGAACTCGTAGTAGTCCGGTTCATCCGGTCTTCCGATTGGTGCCATGGTTTCCCCTCGTTCGTCGTTATGACTTGGCGCGCGCGAATTGCGCCTGCGTCTCCGCGATCCGCGCCTGCCATGGCGCCGCGTGCTGCCCGCGCG
>JBATEB010000370.1:0-4588 GCA_049663805.1 Burkholderiales bacterium
GAGCGACGAAAACATCACCTGGTGCCCGGCCTTGACCCACAGCTCGCCGACCGTCCCGCCGATCCTGCCCGAACCGATGACGCCGATCTTGAGGGGCCTCGGCGCGCTGCCCTGGGCATGCAATGCACGGGGCAGCGCGCCTGCGGCGAGGCCGGCGGCAGCGGCCGCGGCGATCTGGAGTAAACTGCGCCGGCTGTGCTTCGTCGGGTCACGTCTGTCCACGGGAAATCTCCAGGGGATGGTTCTGGCACGGTCTGCGCTGCAAGCATAGCGAACGTTGCGGGCATTGTCTCGGGGAAGACCGGGTGATGATCCAGCTCGCGCGCAAGGCCGGCATGAGCGTCGTCACCGAGTACGGCGAGGCCGATGCGCAGGTGGTGCTTGGTGAGGGGCCGCTCGGCGACTATACGCGGTCGGTAAGGTGCCTTGCGCGCGCTGTGATCGCGGTCAAAATTCGCTCGATGGTCGCATTCTCTGTCGTGCTTAACGCGAGCTTTTCGGCAGTATTTCGAGCCATGCCTACGACCGTGTCTCGAAGCTGATCGAGTCGGTGCCGGACGATTCGCGGATTCGCTCCCGAGATGTCCGCAAGTTTCTCCCAATGCTGCTTCCGGATCCATTCCGGTCGATTTTCACCGCCAATCTTGAGCGCCAGTTTGTGGGTCAACTCGGGATACGCCGCAGTGGAGACGAGATCGTAGAACGGAGCGAGCATAACCCCTTCGTGTGTGATGAGTAACGAAAGGTTCTTTGCATGCGCGTCCGCATTTCCAACCAGGTAGTTGAAAATCACCCATGATATGAGGTGAGACCGATCTCTGGCGAGTCGCGCACTGTAACGTGCAAGTACTTCGAAGCACGCTGCCAGACTCGGTCCACCTTCATGCTCGTACTTCTTTTGAGAAGGCAAACCTAGCGCCTGGCAGAAGTCGATCTGGTGAATTCTCGATAGTGTGCCGTCTGGCGCCCGCACGCGATCGTAGCGCTCCACCAGGTAAAGCGATTCCGGTTTACGCAAGATCGTCGAGTCTGGAACAGGCAATCCGAGCGCCGCGGCAAGCCGCATGCAGAAATGCTCGTTCGCCGGCATCTGCCCGAAACCTTGCGCACCCGGTTTAAGGATATGCGAGCTGGGTGCACTGCCTCGCGGAAGCGAAAGCTGCTTTCCGTCGTAGTAGACCGGCAACTTATGCTGAGCGCCTGCCAGCGATAGCCGCAGTTCATCGTCGATAACGAGCAAGGGGCGCCTCGCCGTGCCCGCGAGCACTTCCACCAATCTTGCATCGGTCAGTTCCGCATAGCCTTCGTTCTTGCTGGGTTTCTCCCCTTGCGGCCACAGCGAAATCGCGCCAGCGCAATCTCCGCCGATTTCACCCAACAGGCCGAACGTATTTCGTTCTGAAACCCGCTTGAGTTTTGCGATTGCGGCCCGGATCTCGCCCTCCGGGAGAAGATTCTCGAAGAACGGGCGCGCGACCTCATCGGGGAAAGTATGCGCGGCGGGCGGCATCGCTACGGAGAGCGGCAGGAACGAGTCGGAATCGAGCCACGACCGCTCGTAGGCAAACGAGAGCTTTCCTTGGTCCTCCCGCAACCGGCCGGCGAGGTTCTGGTTCAGGTAGACGTCAAGTAGGTCGGCCATCTTTCGACCAGAAGGGCTTCTTTCGATCGATCATCAGGACAAGGCCGAGGCCGGCAATGACCTTGAGTGCCGATCCGAGGCGGACAGTCTCTTTGCCGTTCTCCAGGTCTGACAGGTAACGAATCCCAACACCGCAGAGAAGTGCAGCCTCCGTCTGACGCAGTGCCATCGTTTTGCGGGCATCACGAATAGCTGCGCCAAGGTCTTTTGCAGATGCGAGTTCGATCGAGGTTGTCATTTGACCTTGGACAAGGCTATCTGGAAATGTAGTTATTCCCGATCGGGAATATATAATGAGGGAAGCAGCGAGTCAACAGAAATAATCCCGATCGGGAATATAGACTGTTTCGGCTGATTTCCGATTAGGTGGAGGATGGGCCGTATCGCAGTGCTGCCGGGCGTGATTGTTGGGGGTTTTCCATAGTGCCTATGCTGCGTTGCCGGCCGCGATCGGAAGTCTCCCGCCAAACCGGTAGAACACCGCCGCCGTCTCGACCATGATCCTGCGGCGCATGCTCTCGTCGCCGACCCAGTCGCCGAAGGCATCGACGAGATCCGCGTCGTTGGGGTTGGCGAGGTATTTGTTCGGATGCGGCCAGTCGGTTCCCCACAGAATGCGCCCGGGCGCGGCCTCGATCAGGGCCCGCGCCATCGGCTTGACGTCGTCGTAAGGCGGCAGGTCGGTCGCGGACACGCGGTTGGCGCCGGAGATCTTGATCCAGGTATTGCCGCGCCGCGCGAGCTCGATCAACGCCCGGAAGCCGGCCGCCGCGACCCCGGCGCTCGCTCTCTGGTAGGCGAAATGCGCGATCGACATCGGCACTTTCAGCGCGGTGAAGACCGGCATCAGCTCGACGATGTCCTTGCCGGGAAACAGGAACTCGAGGTGCCAGCCGAAGGGCGCGATGCGGGCGGCGAGCTCGGGGATCTGGGCGATCCCGATCGGCATGCCGCCCCGGTTGTCGAAGTTGAGCCGCACGCCGCGCACGCCGGACGCATCGAGCAGGGCGATTGTTTCTTCGGTGACACCCAGATCGAGCGCGACGACGGCGCGCGCCCGGCCGGGCGTCTCGGCATTGAGCGCCGCCATGGCGTCGAGGATCGCCGAATTGTCGGTGCCGTAGACCGAAGGCTGCGTGAACACCACGCGCTCGATGCCGAGCGTGGCGTGCAGGTGTTTCAGGTCCGCGAGCGTGGAGTAAGGCGGGTTGTAGCCGCGGGCCGGGGAAAGGGCGTAACCGGGCTCGAACACATGGACGTGCGTGTCGATGGAGCCGCGGGGCAATGCGAAGCCGGGCCGGCGCGGGTTTCGGTCCGGAGGCAGGCAATCCCGGATTTCGCTCATGGCGGGTGATCTTACTACCGTCGAAGGGCAAGTTGACGCGGGCGGCGGCGCTGAAAGGGGACGTTTCTTCGGATGGGCGATGGGCGACCCATTGCCGCGCGCTTGACTTGATACGCCCGGTGACAGCATGATTTCGCGCAAACGCCTGCCCCTAGGGGCATCGGGCTCCACTGAAGCATAGCCTCAGCATAGAGGTCCTGCGGCCGGATTTGGGCGATTGAATTTCCTGCACGTCTGGGAGGAAGTCATGATTTCGTACCGGCAACCGGGGTTTTTCGTCGCGTGGACATTCTGGACCACGCTGTTCCTGGCGGGTTGTTCCGGGGGAGGCGGGGACTCCTCCGAAGGCGCCGGAGCGCCGCTCCCCGCCGTGGTGCACGTCAACAAGGTCCCCGATCAGACCGTCTACGGTCTCGGCGCGCCGGTCGAGGTTGCCACGCTCGTGCTCGACTCGGCCGGAGGCACGATCGCCGGGGCCTCGGTGCAACTCGTCAGCGTCCCGCCGGCCGATCAGCAGACCGGCAACCAATTCGTCTATCTGAACGACGGCGTCTACACGATCACGGCCACGGTGCTGGGTGCCACGCAGGGCGGTCTCCCGGTGACCGCGTCGCTGACCGTGTCGGTCGACGGGCACGGCCCGGCCATCGCCTGCGCCGATCCGATCGACGGCGCGATTCTCAATCAGGCGCCGGGCACGGTGATCCTGAACGGCTCGGCGGACGATCTGAACGGCGTGAGCAGCTTATCGGTCAACGGGGCTCCCGTATCGGTGGATGTCTCTGGGGCGTTCGCGGCTCCGGTCAACGCCGCATGGGGGATCAATTTCGTGGACCTGGCGGCGGTGGACGGCGCGGGGCGCGAAGCGCGCCGCACCTGCGCGTTCCTGCTCTCCGACACCTGGGCGCCGGACACGGACATCCTGTCCAGCACAATCAGTTTCAGAGCCGCGCCGGCGGCAATCGATGATTTCAACCGTGCGGGCGCGATCAACTCCTTTGCGGACGTTCTGCATACTGTCGTCAACAGCACCGGCCTGCGGAATACCTTGAACTCCGCTCTGCTGGATGCCAATCCGCTCGAGCCTTCCACTTGCAATCAGAGCGTGGCTGGCATATGCGTGTTGAGCAGTCAGATCACGTACCTGGGCCTGGATTTGCCCCAGGGGGCTTTCCTGGGGACGACCTCCCAGTCGCTGGTCAACGGCGGCGTGTCGAACGCCTCAAGGGTATCCAGCATCCGGCTCCGGCTCAGGGCAAATGGGAGTGCCGCCTTCGTTCCCTACGACACGACCGGGCTGGTGGCCATCGATTTCGCGAACAACACGATGACATTAGATACGTCCCTCTCCGGAGGCAGACCGCACATCGCGATACGGGCCGGATCCGTGAGCGTGCAGGTGGGCACGATCACTACGGACTTCACCGGGATCGACGGCTTCGTTATCAATCTGGTGGCCGACCTCGCCCAAGGCACGATCCGCAACATTGCCGCAAACACGATTCAGAGTTTCATCACCAACAATTTCACCAGCATCCTCGATGGAATCATGGGCGGGCTGGACGTACACAACCTCCCGGGTACGTTCCAGGTCCCGCGCT